>NZ_CP150667.1:621000-931500 GCF_038024065.1 Polaribacter sejongensis
GAGGTTTAGGTCCAGATCAGGTTTTGGTACTTATCAACGGAAAAAGAAGACATACAACGTCATTATTAAACAATCAAAATACGGTTGGAAACGGATCTGTAGGTACAGATTTATCTTCAATCCCTTCAGCTGCTATCGATAGAATTGAAGTTCTTAGGGATGGAGCTGCAGCTCAATATGGTTCGGATGCTATTGCTGGAGTTATCAATATTATTTTAAAGAAAAATACTGGATTAGAAATTGGTACTACTTATGGTTTAACTTCAGAAGGTGATGGAGAAACGTTTAATTTAAATGTAAATTATGGTACTGAAATTGGCAATAAAGGTGGATTTATAAACCTTACGGCAGAATTTAATGATAGAGGTAAAACAAGTAGAAGCCAAAATCATAATTTGGTTATTTATGACCAATCTGATTTAGGTAATTTCTTTGCGTATGATTTTTCTAATGATGGCGCAAGAGAACGTGATGATGAGTTGATAAATGCTGCGGGTTTAACTCGTGATGATTTTAACTTTCAAGTAGGTGATGCTGCAATTACGAACACACAACTTTTTGTGAATCTTGAGCTTCCTACAAGTAAAAATGGAACTTTTTATGCCGCCGGTGGTGGAAATTATAGAACCGGTAATGGTTTTGGTTTTAGAAGATTACCTTCGGAAGGACATGTTTTAGAAATTTTTCCAAATGGTTTTCAACCCATTTTAGAATCTACAATAATCGACCTTTCTTTAATTGCAGGGTATAAAACGAAACTTGGTGAATGGGATTTTGATTTGAGTAACACCAATGGTTATAATCAATTTGATTATGGCATTTCTAATACTGTAAACGATGCATTGGGAATTAATAGTCCGACTTCTTTTGATGCAGGTGGACATACTTTTTTACAAAATACCGTAAACTTAGACTTTTCTAAATTTGATGATACTATCATGAGCGGACTTGGTTTGGCTTTTGGTGCTGAATATAGATACGAAAATTATACGATTTATGCAGGTGAAGAAGGTTCTTATATTGGTAATGGAGCAAATTCATTTCCTGGTTTTGCGCCGAATAATGAAGTAGATGAGCAAAGATCTTCTGTAGGAATATATGCAGATGTTGAACTTAATTTTACTGACAAATTCTTAGTTGATGTAGCTGGTAGATTCGAAAATTATAGTGATTTTGGAAATACCATCAACGGAAAAATAGCAGCAAGATATAAATTAACGGATGCTGTTGTGTTAAGAGGAGCGTTTGGTACTGGTTTTAGAGCGCCATCTTTACAACAACAATATTTTAACAATATTGCTACCGATTTGGTTGATGGAAACCTTATTAACGGAGGTACATTTAGAAACGATAGTGAAATTGCTCAGACTTTAGGTATTCCTGAATTAAAAGAAGAAACATCTACAAGTATTAGTGTTGGTTTAACAGCTAAGGTTACTAATAATTTTCAAATTACTTTAGATGCTTATAAAGTAGATATTGATGATAGAATTATCTACACTGGTAGTTTAGGTAATGATGTTTATGGTGATGAAATACCAGAATTACAAGCCATATTGCAGCCCTTAGGCGTATCTTCTGCTCGTTTTTTTACGAATGCTATTAACACTTCCACCGCAGGTGTAGATTTAGTAATGAATTATAAAGTTCCTTTAAATGAAGGTGCTTTAAACTTTTCTTTATTATACAATCATAATGAAACTGAAGTAGACGATACATTAAATAATGTTCCTGACATTTTTGTAGGTCAAGAAGATGTGTATTTTGGTGCTCAAGAAAAAATTTTAATTGAATCTAATAATCCTCAGGACAAAGCAATATTTACAGTTGATTTAACAAAAAACAAGTTTGGAGTAATGTTAAGAAACACGTATTGGGGAGAAATAACTAGAAATGGTTTTCCTTTTGGAGGCGCTCAATTACATTCAGGAAAACTGACTACAGATTTAACAGGTTCTTACAATATCAATGATAATCTTTCTTTAACAGTTGGCGCAAATAATTTATTTGATGTATTGCCAGATGAACAAATTTATGACAACAGTTATTTTGGTGTATTCAAATACGCATCTGTTCAAATGGGAACAACAGGAGCGTTTTATTTTGCGAGATTAAACTACAAAATATAATTAGATATTTCTGAAAAGGAAATAACCAAGGTTCATGAAAGGTAAACACAAAATAGGGTGGAAGACGGCAGCAGCTTTGGTTATTTCCAATATGATTGGTACAGGAGTTTTTACCAGTTTAGGGTATCAATTAACTGATATTCAGAATACATGGAGTATTGTGCTAATTTGGTTATTAGGAGGTTTATTCGCCTTAATTGGTGCATTAACGTATGCCGAATTAGGTACAAATTTTGATGATTCTGGTGGAGATTATGTATTTCTATCAAAATTAATTCATCCAATTGTTGGGTATATTTACGCTTGGGTTTCCTTAACCGTTGGTTTTTCAGCTCCGATTGCTATTTCTGTAATGGCGATGAAAAGTTATTTAAACCCTATAAATCCAACCATATTTAACGATTGGTTCGGTATCTTAGTGATTTTAATATTGACTGCAGTTCACTCTATAAGTGTTGGACAAAGCGGAAAGTTTCAAAATATTTCTACAGGTGTTAAAATTGGTTTTGTACTGATTTTAATTATACTCGGTTTTAGTTTTGTACCTACACAAGATGTAACCGCTATAGATCTTAGTAATTCTTGGCAAGACGAAATATTATTACCCGGTTTTGCTGTTTCATTATTATACGTAACGTATGCTTATACAGGTTGGAATTCTGCCGCATACATTGTGGATGAGATTGATGATGCAAGAAGAAATTTACCAAAAGCCTTACTATTTGGAACTGCATTAGTCACTATAATTTATGTGCTTTTACAAATTGTATTTTTAAAACATGCATCTGTAGATCAACTTTCTGGTAAGGTGGAAGTCGCTTTTATTTCCTTTAAAAATATCTTTGGTACAGAAGGAGGGAACTGGGTGAGTTATTTAATTTCCATACAGCTTATTGCAACCGTAAGCGGTTATCTTTGGATTGGATCTAGAATTACATTTGCCATGGCTAAAGATCATTCTTTTTGGAGGAAAATAGCCGTTAAAAACAAAAATGGAATACCAGTGAGAGCTTTGTGGTTACAAGCAGGAATAAGTATTGTATTAACGCTTACAGGTACTTTTGAACAAGTGCTTTTATATGCTAGTTTTTTATTACAATTAATGGGAACATTAACCGTTGCTTCTATATTTTGGTTAAAAGGAAGAAAGGGAGCTTTTAAGAGTCCGTTAAAACCATTTCTACAAATTGTTTTTGTGGTTTTTAGTATTTGGATATTAGGATATATGTTAATGGAAAAACCGAAAGAAAGTGCTATCGGGTTGTTATTTGTATTAACTGGTATTGTAACGTATTTCTTTTCTAACCGAACAAATAAACAGTAATTCTTATCGTAAAAGAGTTGATTAAAACTCAAATACCTTCCATTAATTTACGTGAAAATAATACATATAAACACCATCTAATATTGTGTTTATATAATTTAACTTAAAGCGTTAGTTTAATAATATAAGTTACTATGTATTCATCAGTTTTAAGAATTCTAACTTTATAAAACTTGTTAAATAAGTTAAAGATTATTGAGTATTTAATGCGTGTTTGTAAGTCTTAGTATTTAAATATTAACACCAACACCAACACCTTTATCTTTTTCAAGCACAGAAAAACCCCAATCTGCTATAGATTGTACAACCGGAATTAAAGTTTTACCAAAATCGGTTAATGAATACGCTACTTTTAAAGGAGGTTTAGAGGCAAAAACGGTCCTCTTAATAATACCATCTTCTTCTAGTGCTTTTAATTGTAAACTTAGTGTTCTTTCCGTAACTGTTGGCATTTGCTTTCTTAATTCATTGTAGCGAAGTGTAGTATTGCGTAAATGAAATAAAATAACCGTTTTCCATTTACCACCAATCATTCCCATGGTTAAACTTGCGCAACAAGGATATTCTTTTCCATTATATGTGTACATAAGATTATAATTTTTGTTTTTGACCATACAAAGATATGTTACTATACTAAGGTATACAACTATACTTTTTATAGTAAATTTAACATTTAATATAATTGACTGTATTTTAATTGTTTAAGTATGTTTTATAAGATGGTTTGGATACTATCCTTTTTGACCGTTCTTGCGAGATACAAATGCTCTGTATACTTTTGTTACTATAAAAATGATAGTAAAATAAAAAAATATAATATGAATTTACAAGAAACATTAAACTGGAGATACACTACTAAGGAATTTGACCCAACCAAGAAAATATCTGATGCAGATATGGTACAAGTTAAAAATTTATTAAGAATGAGTCCTTCAAGTGTAAACCTTCAACCTTGGCATTTTGTCATTGCAGAAACTACCGAAGGAAAAGCACGTATGGCAAAGGGAACAAAAGGTTTTTTTCATTTTAATGAACCAAAAGTGGTAAACGCTTCTGCAGTTGTATTATTCTGTTCAAAAACAAGTGAAGGTGCAGATGATGCTTATTTTAAACACCTTTTAGATGTGCAAGATAAAGATGGAAGATTCCCAAATGAAGACGTCAAAAATGGGATGTATGGAGGAATGAACGCTTTTGCAAACATTCATAAATATGACTTAAAAGATTATCAACATTGGATGGAAAAACAAGTATACTTAAACATTGGAAGCTTTTTATTGGGAGTTGCAAGTTTAGAAATAGATGCAACAGCAATGGAAGGTATTGATGTAAAAGCTTTGGATGAAGAATTCGGATTAAGAGAAAAAGGTTTTACTTCATTAGTAGCTGTTTCTTTGGGGTATAGAACTGAATCTGATTTTAATTCAACAGAAAAAACACCAAAATCTAGATTGGCCGAAAGTGAAATTTTTACAGTAATATAAAGTTTGGGAGATTACACAAAAAATGAACCTGCAGGTATTTTTTTTGGAAGCTACTTAAAATTCCTTTCAGAAGTTTGTACAAATACAGAAACCATTATTTATATAGGGAATAACGCTAATTTAAAGTCAAATAAACAGTATTAACATCTGCTTTTTGTTTAATATAATTGTTTGATCATAAATTAAAGTACAGGTTATTATAAAACCAACTAAATAAATTACAATTTATTTAGTTGGTTTTTTTATCCAATACATTCTTCACATTTCCCCTGTATAAGCACTTGATAAAAAGCTATTTGTCTGTTCTCTATTTTAGGAATAACAACTTTTACTTCCAAGCAATCTACTTTACCACAACTTAGACATTGAAAATGCGGATGCACATCTTTGTGTTCCGTTGCCGAACATCCGGTACATTTGGCATACCATTTAAGACCATCTTTACCAAGAAAAGAATGCAAAACACCATCATCTTCTAGCTTATCTAAAATACGATATATCGTTGTTTTGTTAAATTCAGTATCTAATTGATTTATTAGCATTTTTGCAGAAATAGCTACAGAGCTGTTTTTAAACTCATTAAGTAATACTTCTACAGCCTTTGTTTTTCTAATAATTCCCATATAACAAATATAGTGCAACTTAGTTGTAATAACAAATTTATTATTTACATTTGCAACTCAGTTGTGTTAATAAATAAGTAATGATCATTTCAAAACAAAAATCCGATAGTATCGGTGCTATAGCAAGTTCTCTTTGTCTTATACATTGTGCTGCTACTCCCTTATTGTTTATAGTGCAAGCAGGCGCATCAGCTTGTTGCAGTACGACACCTGTTTGGTGGAAATTTATAGACTATTTCTTTTTAGTAATCTCATTTTTTGCCATTTATAGATCTACAGAAACTACTACGAATACCTGGATGAAACCTGCTTTGTGGTTTAGTTGGTTACTACTGTTTGTTGTAATTATCAATGAAAAAATAGCATTGCTTTCTATACCAGAAAGCGCAATCTATATACCAGCAATTGCCCTAATTATTTTACACACATATAATAGAAAATATTGCCAGTGTAAAACCGATAAATGTTGTACAAATGAAAAATAAAAAAGAAATAGAAATTGTAGGTGACAATCATTTCTCATCAAGTATAAGAACACCTTTACGTGCAGATGCTTTTGATAAAAGTGATGAAGAAAAAATAGAAAACATCCAGTATCATTTTAAAAAGATCATGGAAGAAATGGGATTAGATTTAACTGATGATAGTTTATCTGGTACTCCATATCGTGTTGCCAAAATGTATGTAAAAGAATTATTTTATGGGTTAAACCCAGTAAATAAACCTAAACTATCCACTTTTGAAAACAAATATGGGTATAATAAAATGTTAGTAGAACAAAATATTACGATAGATTCTGCTTGCGAACATCACTTTTTGCCAATAATAGGGTATGCAAATGTGGCCTATATTCCTAAAGACAAAGTAATCGGTTTGTCTAAAATAAATCGTTTGGTAGATTATTATGCACGTCGTCCGCAAGTGCAAGAAAGGCTTGTACTTCAAATTTTGAACGATTTACAAACCATTTTAGGTACTAAAGATGTAATTGTTTCGGTGACAGCAAAACACCTTTGTGTTTCTTCTAGAGGTATCAAAGATCAAAGCAGTTTTACAACGACTTTAGAGTATGGAGGTTGTTTTACTGAAGTAGAAAAACGTAACGATTTCTTAAAGATCATCGCTCAAGAAAAAATATAATTTAGCATTTACTTAATTACCTATTAATAATTATTTAAAGCAAATATATAATATGGAATATAATCGAAGAAAATTTATATCTTTTATTGGTAAAGCAGGATTAGGACTAGCAGTTGCTCCTCAGTTTTTAGTAAGTTGTGGTAATACAACAACTCCTGCAAAGGGAATTGATATAATGTCTGATGACCAATTTAAAACTTTAAAAAACTTAGTTTTAGAAGGATTGAATCCTTCAGATAAAGACGATTTATTATTAGCCAATGGATTAGAATATCATTCCATCATTAAATGGGGAGAAAAGATTAATAATGCCGATACTTTTGGATTCAATAATGATTTTATCTGTTTTATTCCTTTGGATGATAACAATCCTAAAGACGGTTTATTATGGGTAAATCATGAGTATATAAATCCGTTTTTTGTCTCTGATTATAACGAATCCGAAGAAAACAAAACTCCAAAAACAAAAGAGCAAGTAGATAAAGAAATGTACAATGTTGGCGGAAGTATTGTACGAATTAAAGAGGAAAATGGCATTTGGAAAGTTGTTGAAAACGATCCTTACAACAGACGTATTACATCCCAAACTCCCATGACGCTAAACTGGGACACTCCAATTAAAGAGGCCTCTACCGTATTTGGAACGAATAGTAATTGTTCTGGCGGAATTACGCCATGGAAAACATTTATTACCTGTGAAGAAAACTACGATGCGTGTTTTGGAGAAACAGAATATGATGAAAATAACAATCCTACACACCGTGCAAGTGAGTATGGATGGGAAACATTTTATAAATATCCACCAGAACATTATGGTTGGGTAGTAGAAGTAAATCCAAAAGACGGAACTGCACAAAAACACATTGCTTTAGGTCGTTTTGCACACGAATGTTGTACACTTTACGAACTAGAAGATAAGCGTGTAGTTGCATATACCGGTGATGATCATAATGATGAACATCTGTATAAATTTATCTCTTCTAAACCAGGTTCTTTAAAAGAAGGAACACTTTATGTGGCGGATACCATCAACGGAAAATGGTTAGCTATGGACTGGGAAAATCAACCGATTTTAAAAAGTAAATTCAAAGACCAAACAGAAGTTTTAATTAGAGCTAGAGAAGCTGCAAAACTAATTGGAGCTACTGCATTAAATAGACCAGAAGATATAGAAATAGATCCTATTACAGGAAACATTTTTGTCTCTTTAACAAATAACAAACCTAAAGGTGATTACCATGGTTCAATTTTAAAAATTGAAGAAAAAGATGGTGCTTTTGATGCGCTAACTTTTAAAGCAGAAACGTACAAAGCAGGAGGAGAGGCTTCAGGTTTTTCTTGTCCGGATAACTTAGCATTTGATTTAGCAGGCAATCTTTGGATGACATCAGACATGTCTGGTAGCGCAATGAATAGAGCTGATACACCGTATTTACCTTTTAAAAACAACAGTTTATTTGTTATTCCGAGATACGGAAAAGATGCTGGGAAAGTAATTAGAGTTGCCACTGCGCCAAGAGATGCAGAGTTAACAGGTTCTTGGTTTTCTCCTGATGGTAAAACACTGTTTTTAAGTGTGCAACACCCAGGTGAGCAAACAAAAGATTTAAGCAACCCAACGAGTACTTGGCCTTTTGATAAAGACAATATTCCTAAACCAACAGTAGTTGCAATTACAGGAGATTTAATAGAAAAAATGAATAAATTAAATTTACTAGAAGAAGCATAAATCAGCATAAGCATTTTTACAATATGGAAGCAATAATTACCATTGTCGGCTTTTTAGGATCAGGAAAAACTACTTTATTAAATTATTTAATAGATCGTTTTTCTGAAAAAAAATGGAACCCTTTTGTCATTTTAAATGATTATGAAAATGCCAATATGGATGTACAGCAGTTTCTGGAAAAAGTGGATAACAAACATGTAAAAGCGCTTACTGGAAGTTGTATTTGTTGTAGTGGCATACATGAACTCAGAAATTATGTAAACGGAATTCCTGTTAGAAAAAAAGGAATTACTTTAATTGAAGCCAACGGTACATCTGATGCTTGTGCATTAATGGAGTTTTTAGGAGTAGGCGTAAACGATCGATTTTTACCACCCATACAAATTTCTGTAGTAGATGTACAAAATTGGCAAAAACGAGGAGAACATGATGAATTAGAAGCGAATCAAATACAGGTTTCGTCTTTAATTGTGTTGACACATCTTGATGGAGTTTCAGAACATAGGAAGGAATTGGTGATTGAAGATTTAAAAAAACACAATCCTTTTGCTAAAATTATCGCTATGGATGCGCTAGACGTTGAGTTGTTGCCCATTCTTTTACCTTCTAAAAATGTGGTTGATAAATTAGCACATCAAAAAGCACATTGGTCTTCTTGTTCTATTGATTTACCTGTTTTACCATCTAAAGACTGCATAGACCTTATTTGTAACCAGCTGCCTAAGAGTATACTTAGAGTTAAAGGTTGCGTACAAATAGCTAAAGAAGCAAATTACACTTATTTTGAAAGAACTCCAGACGGAAAAGTATTTGTAAGACCTTTTAAAGGCGTGCCAATAACAGGAACTAAATTACTAACTATTGGTGCTGGTAGTGAACCAGCTGTTTTAGAAAAAGCGATTGCAGATAGCCTTAAAACTCACAATGAATTATAATAATTTACATAAATACAGGTATTTTAAAGTTAAATAGAGACGATGTGGCGCATTTTAATTATATTTTAACAGAATGTACAGGTAAATTAATAGAATAAAAAAAAGGATACTATTTTTTTAATTATTAGCTTTCGGCCTCATATGAAAACCATGAAATTATCACATTTTATTTGCGGTCTACTCCTTGTAGTTTCTTGCAAAAAAGCCGATCAACAACTCACAAAAATAACGGCTAAAAACATTGCTATAGATAGTACCTTTGTGTCCTCTGCAAAAATAACAAACCTCATAGCGCCTTATAAAGAACAACTTACTGGTGATATGCAAGAAACCTTAACTTATACACCTATAAAACTAACCAGGCAAAATGTTGACAGACAAAGTACTTTAGGTAATCTATTGGCAGATATGTGTGTAGCAGTGGCAAATCCACTTTTTAAAGAGAAAACTAATAATTCCATCGATTTTTCGATGTTTAATAGTGGCGGAATCCGTGCTAGCATTCCGGCAGGAAACATCACCAAAGAACACGCATTTAAATTAATGCCATTCGACAACGAATTGGTCGTTGCCACTCTAACAGGAGATAAAGTAAAAGAATTGGTTACTTATTTTATAAAAAACAAAGCTGCACATCCTTTGTCTAAAAATATAGAATTGACCATTACAGGAGATACGTATACACTGCTAATTAATGGAAAACCATTGGATAAAAATAAGACTTATACTGTTTTAACTTCTGATTATTTACAAGATGGAGGCGATAAAATGAACTTTTTTAAAAATCCTGTAGCATTAACCGTATTAGATTATAAAATGAGAGATGCTATTATAGATTACTTTCAAAAGGTAGATACTTTACAAACCACCATCGATAACCGTGTAAAACTGAACTAATGAAAAGAAGAGATTTTATAAAACGTACAGGAGCCTTTTCTACAATGGCCTTAGTGGGTGGTATTACATTACCGTCTTTTATTGCTAAGAAACAAAGACATATTACTATTTTACACACCAATGATACGCACAGTCATATAGAACCTTTTAAAGCCAACCACAACAGATTTCCGAATGGAGGAGGAGTGGCAAGACGTGCTACCTTGATAGAACAAATACGACAAGAAAATGAAAACACCTTGTTGTTAGATGCTGGTGATATTTTTCAGGGAACGCCTTATTTTAATTATTTTGGAGGAGAATTAGAGTTTAAGTTGATGAGTATTCTAAAATATGATGTTGCTACCATTGGGAATCATGATTTTGACAATTCTATAGAAGGATTGTACAAACAATTACCAAACGCAAAGTTCGATTTTGTTTCTGCCAATTACGATTTTAAGAATACGGTGTTAGATACACATGTAAAACCTTATAAAATACTGCATAAAGACGGACTTAAAATAGGTGTTTTTGGTTTGGGTATTGAGTTAGAAGGTTTGGTAGGTAAGAAGATGTACAAAGAAACCGGTTATTTAAATCCGATTGAAATTACACAAGATATTACCCGTCAATTAAAACAAGAAGAACAATGCGATTTGATTATTTGTTTATCGCATTTAGGATATTACTATAAAAGCAATCCAGATAAAGTTTCAGATTTAACCCTAGCAAAGGCTACTAAAGACATCGACTTAATTATTGGTGGTCATACTCATACTTTTTTACCAAAACCAACCATTGTAAAAAATGCAGACGGAAAAAACACCTTGGTCAACCAAGTAGGAGCTTATGGTGTAAACTTAGGACGTATTGATTTTTACTTTGATGAAGATGCTACTAAAACAGCAAAAGGAACTACTATTTTGGTGTAATTCACACTAAAAACCCGAAGTGCTTTATTTTCAGATTGTTACTCTTATAAAGGTTTGCAAGTCTAACAAAGTAACAAGTTCTGAAGATTAAATTAAAGCATAAAAGTGAAAAAAAAACAAAATATTTTTAGGTCATTTATGAAAACTTTGTATATTCGCACACCTTAAGAAAACAAGGTAGTTCTTTACAACAAAATCTGATGTTATTTGGTTAACTTTTACAACAGATTTGTAGGAAAAAGTAAATAAAGGGGAGATACTCAAGCGGCCAACGAGGACGGACTGTAACTCCGTTGACTACGTCTTCGCAGGTTCGAATCCTGCTCTCCCCACAATTTACTTTCCACTTTAAAATGAATTAAATTCCTTCTTAATTCATAATTCAAAAATTCACATATTAATCCTCTTATTCTTAGTTTTTTTTTACAATTAAAAAGGGCTAAAAAATTAACTTTACAAGAACTGTAATCACTTACATGATGCTTGTAAAAGTCTATTTTATACAATTGATATTCTTGTCTTTAAAGGGCTCTATTTATAGTAAAGTTGTGCAACTTAAAATTATGATTATTTAAGATGCACAACCTTTTTGCTCATTCTAAATGAACAAAGGGGAATTATAAGTTTAAAATAATTAGTTTATAAAAACGCATCATTACTGTTTTTAAAACTCACCTGCATATTGCGTTGCGTACTCCATTGCTTTTTCTTTTGTCATAGTAGCTACTTTGGCTTTGTCTTTACTAAAAAAATCTACCAAGGTTTCTCCTTCAGCCTGGTTTCTTTCCTTTTTTTCACGAACCATCACTAAACTATTTTTATCGTACATAAAAACCATTGACATTCTGTTACGAAATACCGCTTTTTTTACTTTTTTAGATATTGCTTCATCAAACACAAAATAGGCTGGCATACCACCTTCCGTAAGACTAAGTGTCATCATTTTTGTGGTACCAGGTGAACCTGCTGCAAGAAATACCTCTTTTACTTCTTGACCTGGATTCCCCATTTTATTTAATGAATAATATTTACCATCAAACACATCACTTTTAGGAAAATAATCTTGAGCCTTTGCATTTAAAGCACAAACAAATAATACGAGTAATAATCCTTTTAATTTCATCATTTTTAATTTTAATTAATTAGTATTTACATTCAATTTAAGTGTAGCTTTTTAGCTCATTTTAAACTAAATAACACTCAAATGTATACTTTAATTATGTAATTATTTGAGCGTATAACTGCTTTGACCCAAATAGTAGCTTTTTGAATCAAATGGTTGCTTTCTGACTTAAATAGTCATTTTTTGAATGATGTAAAACCGTGTTTAGTTCTAATTTTGACCTGTTATAAAAAAGAAAGAAACATCAATTTTAAAACCAAAACAATGAAACCAATGAAACATTTAATTTTAGCAGTTGTACTATTAATAACTACTGCAACACAAGCACAAAAAAGCTTTTTTGAGAACATTTCTGAAACAGAAACTTACAACCTATATATAAAGGTGTCAAAAGCGGGAGATGGAACCTATAAGGCAGAAGAAAAAACAAGTTCGGTTAAATTTAAAAAAGAATATTTACCAACAGGAGAAGGGTATAAATTTTCTACGATTATACAAGAAGGTCCAAAAAAAGGAGAAACTAAAATGACAATTGATCTTTCAGATGAAAAAAGAACGTGTTCTGGGTATCCATATGAGTCTGTTATTACAATAGAAGGTTGGAGCTCTAATAGTTACTATGTATCTGTTGATGATTATGTTTTTGCTCTTGAAGGAGTTTCAACAAAATTTGCTACTTTTAAAGGTATTTACGCTGTCTATATAAAAGCAGGAACTGCACCTGTAAAGGCTGATGCTGAGAAAAAGGAGCAAAAGACTAAAAAGAAGAACTCTTTTTTCGCGAAAATGAAAGCGTTAAAAAAGGAAGCATTAGGATCTGTCGGCGTTTTTGGACCTGAATATAAAGAATTCAAAAAGAAGGATTTAGATAAAATAATTACAGATTATTTAGTTGCCATGAAAGCAAAACAAGATGGTAGAACGGCAAAACAAAAGCAATCTGATAAAAACGTTGCAAAACTTACTATAGATAAATTGGCAAAAGAAAAAGCTGCAAGTGATGCATCATGGGCAGAATCTAAAAGATACAATGATTTTGTGAAAGCAACACCAGAATGGCAAGACTTAGAGAGAAGAAAAAAACTGAACGAAGCCAATTACCAAGGTGCACAAAAGGCAAATAAAGTAACGCTTAGAAACACTAGCGGAAGCACTATTTATGTATGCCCAAAAGGTATGGATACTCATGAAATAGAAATTTCTGCAGGTGGAACAGCTAAATGGGATTGTGATACTGATGGATATTTACAAGTTAATGGTAAAGCTACCAATGCAAAAGTATACAGTAAAAATACAGGTTGTGGTAATACAATTACCATAAGATAAAGAACAAACAATTTAAGAAAGAGAGTAAAGTAGTTGTTAAAACCTTGTAAGTGCAAAAGCTTGCGAGGTTTTTTTAGATAGCATAGAATTTAACACTCCTAAATAATCCTTTCTAGAGTAGATCAAGTCTTCACTCCAAAATACGCCTTTTCAGATTACGTACAACTTGTCATTCCAAAATAAACCTTTTTAGAGTACATCAATTTGTCATTCTGAAATGAGCTTATTTAGGTAATATGCAACATGTCATTCCGAAATGAGCCTTTTTAGGCGATTGAGGAATCTCATTTTAACTTCATAATTAGAACAAACAACATCTGTTATTTTAAATTAGTTTCTCACCAATAATACCGACTAAAAAACCAAAAGCAGCACCCAAAGAAGTTAAATAGTTGTTTTTTAATTTGCTTTCAGGAATAATATCGTTTATTAATAAATATAGAATTCCTCCACTTGCAAAAGTCATTAAATGTGCCGTTAAAATTGGAGAATCTGTTAAAAAATAATGTCCAATTAAAGCACCTCCAATTCCGAAAAAACTTAAAACGAAAAATATAATTAATGTTTTTTGTGCTGTAAAACCACTTCCCACCATATCTCTATAAGAATTAAAAGCTTCTGGTAAATTCTGAAGTCCTATAAAAACGGCTAATAGAGTTGCCATTTTAGGATCAACAGCAAATGTAGCTCCTAAAGCTATTGATTCTGGAATAAAATCCATCATCATTGCTAGCAAAGTAGCATTTTTACTACCATTTTTAGCTAAATATTGATCGATATAAAGAAAAATTAAAACCCCAGCAGTAAAGGAAATTGCCATTGGTAAAACTGTTAATTCTTCTAAACCTTTAGGAATTAATACCAAAGCAATTGCAGACAATATAATACCTGCACCAAAAGACATCATTGTGTGTGTAATTTCATATTTTACAGGAGTTTCACGAATATGATGATTGAAAAAATTAGCTAATAAACCACCAATAAAAACTGTAATTCCTGCAAATCCTGAAAATAAGAGTAAGTTTTGTAACATATTTTTAAACGATAATATTATTCTTAATTTAGACTTCTCTAACTTAATACAATAAACGACTATTACTAGATAAAAAAAAGAAGAAGTGCTATTTTCCTTTTAATACTTAGAATTATAGCTAATATTATTTTTTCCCTTTAAATGGCTTTAAATTATGATTTATCCACCTGAGAATACAATTAAAAAATAATAAAAGAGAATAAAATAGACTTTTTACGAAAATTAGCCTTTACTGAGTTTTTCGAAGGAATAGGAGAGAAGTGGAATTAAATATCATTAGCCTTAATTTATATCTATCAAACATAAAAAAAACATTTGTGTGTTTATAAAATTTATTGACACCTTATATTTGAATAATTAAATAAATTTTTAATGACAAAATTCTGTTTACCAGTAGATCCAGCGAATTATATATACACAGTTAAAGGTAGATGCATGGATTTAATAGCACATGATATATGGGCAGGTATTAAACTAATAAATTTAAACAGATGGTTTAATAATATATTCGCGCAAAGGCATACTAACTTGTTTTTTTAAAAACTCACTAACATAAGTAGTTTAATTAAGTTATTCGATCGATAACTAAAGGACAACATTTACCATAGTAAGTATAAATAGGGATTTAAATTCTAATTCCTATTTTTACGTAAAAATTAGTAGTTTGATTAGAGAAAAAATAAAAAAACATTCCATTTTATCAATATCAGTAAGCATCATATTTATATGCACTTTAATTGTTTTTTTTGCTACTGAAGCAAGTTATAATGCTATTGAAAGTGCTTCGTTGTGGGTACGCAATTATTTTGGATATTTTTATTTATACTTAGGTTTTGGATGTGTTATAGCGCTTTTACTACTTGCCTTTTCAAAATATGGAAGGATAAAACTAGGAAAACCATCATCTAACCCCGAGTACTCTTTATGGTCTTGGACTGCTATGCTTTATAGCGCAGGAATGGGATCTGGTATTTTATTAAGAGCAGTGCAAGAACCTGTTTTTATGCAGCAAAACCCGCCTTTTAACTCTAGTTTACCTGCGCAAACAGTAGCTTTAGAGTTTACGTTCTATCAATGGGGACTTACGGCGTGGGCTTTTTATGGACTTTTTGCAGTAATTGTTGGCTATGCATTACATGTCAAGAAAAAGAAGGTAAGAATTAGTGCAACTATAGAAGATAGCGTTAAAAGTAATACACTAAAAAATAGTGTAGATGTTATAACTATTATTACTACTGTTTTCGGGTTAATAGCGGCAATCGGTTTAGGAACTACGCAAATTAATGGTGGCTTAAATCATCTGTTAAACCAAGATTTTGGATTGATTACTACAATTTTACTTTGTGTCTTTATTTCTACAGTGGCTTGTTATTCTGCTTGGCAAGGTGTTAATAAAGGGATTAAAATATTCTCTAACTTAAATATCATTGTCACCTTTGGTATTTTGTTGTTTATCTTTTTTACTAGTGATATGAAACGTATTTTAATTGCGTTTTTTACATCTACTTATCATTATATAATCGACTTTATACCAATGAGTTTAGCCATTGGTAATTATAATCCAGGTTTAGAATTTTTAACCGGTTGGACTTTTTATTATTGGGCATTTTGGTTGGCATGGGCACCATTTACAGGTATATTTATAGCTCGTATTTCTAAAGGTCGGACTATAAGACAATTACTATTAGGTGTTTTAATTATTCCGTCTTTGGGAACTTTTTTTTGGTTTTCTGTTTTCGGAACGTCAGCCTTTCAATTAATAGAACAATGGGGTGTTTATAATAATGAATTTAGCAATGTGTTTTCTTCCATTTTTGTGTTTTTTGAACACTATCCGTTCGCAACATTTTTAAATATAACCTCCCTGTTTTTATTAATTAGTTTTTTGATTACTTCTGTAGATTCGGCAGTATTTGTATTAAGCATGTTTACTGATAAAGGTGATAAAAATCCAAGTAAATCACATCGTGTCATCTGGTCTGTTTTTATTTTATTAGCAACGATAGCTTTGGTGTTATTAGGTAATATTAAGGCAGATATTAATGTTCTGGAAGCCGTACAGCGTTTACTAATAATTACGTCGTTACCGTTCTCTTTCTTTATTATAATTATGTTGTTTCTTTTTGTTAAAGACCTCAGAAAAAACAAAGCAATAATTAGTAAAACAAAGCCGTAATTGCTGTAAGTTTTTAGTCTTTTTTCGATTAATATATAAACAATAAAAGTATGGATGAGTTTAATCAACCCAACTTATTTTCTACAGATCAGGTCATAAAAACAGTATTTGACTTACCAGGTGCTCATGTTACCTTGTTAGAAAATTTCTTCAGCATAGAAGAAAGTAATGCTCTATATACAAGTC
The DNA here is from genome assembly GCF_038024065.1 of Polaribacter sejongensis. Lineage (NCBI taxonomy): Bacteria > Pseudomonadati > Bacteroidota > Flavobacteriia > Flavobacteriales > Flavobacteriaceae > Polaribacter > Polaribacter sejongensis. The sequence goes on from NZ_CP150667.1 coordinate 638,020, forward strand.
TATTAAATAATACAACTTGGGAGCAAGACCAGATGGCTATTTATGGCAAACAAATAGATTTACCAAGACTTACAGCATGGTATGGTGATACGGATTTAGAAGTTGCTTATGTTGGGAAAACAACAAAGTTACGACCTTGGACTGCGGAGTTAATAAAAATTAAGGAACGCATAGAACAGGAAGTGGATGTCAAATTTACACGCTGCTTACTTAATTATTATCGCGATGGTAAGGATAGTGTAGATTGGCATCAAGATTATGAAGTTGGTAAACGAAAAAACACGGTTATTGGTTCTGCTACTTTTGGTGAAACAAGACCGTTTCAGTTAAAACACGCCACTCGTAAGGATTTAAAACGTATTGAAATTCCATTAACTCATGGTAGCTTGCTAATAATGCAAGGTGCTACACAAGAAAATTGGAAACACAAAATTCCGAAGACCACAAAAAAAATTAGACCACGAATAAACTTGACCTTTAGATGGGTTGAATAAAGCAAAAAAAGTATCAATAAAGGATTCACTTAAACTTATGGTACGTTTTATTGTTTTAAAAACATGTTTATTGTCTTTTTTATGAAAAATTTAAGAAGTAGCCTCTAATTCACCTTTGATTATACTAATATTCCCTTTTTTTGTACATCAATTTGGGGCGGTTTTCTATTTATTTTGTACTATCATTTATGACCGTTATTGTGAGTTATTAATACTATACTTACTTTTGTCACTATAAAAATGATAGTTAAATAAAAAATATATAAAAATGAATTTACAAGACACATTAAACTGGAGATACGCCACTAAAGAATTTGACACTTCCAAGAAAATATCTGGAGAAGATATGGCACAGGTTAAAAATTTATTAAGAATGAGTCCATCAAGCGTAAACTTGCAACCTTGGCATTTTATAGTTGCAGAAAGTACAGAAGGAAAAGCACGTATGGCAAAAGGAACACAAGGCTTTTTTCATTTTAACGAACCAAAAATAACGAACGCATCAGCAGTTGTATTGTTTTGTTCTAAAGTAGATGTTGATGAAGACTATTACAAGCATATAGCAGATATAGATGACAAAAATGGTAGATTCCCAAATGAAGATATTAAAAATGGATTTTTAGGTGCTGTAAAAGCATTTGCTGATATTCATAAATTTGATTTAAAAGACCTCCAACATTGGATGGAAAAACAAGTTTATCTTAACATTGGTAGTTTTTTATTAGGAGTTGCAAGTTTAGGTATCGATGCAACACCAATGGAAGGTATTGATGTAAAAGCATTAGATGAAGAATTCGGATTAAGAGCAAAAGGATTTACGTCTTTAGTAGCGGTATCTTTAGGATATAGAGCAGCATCTGATTTTAATTCGACGGACAAAACTCCAAAATCTAGATTAGCAGAAAGTGAAATTATTACTGTAATATAATTGCAAAAAATTTAATTCAGATGAAAGCAATAGGATATAAAGAGAATTTACCAATAGACAATGTAAATTCGCTACAAGACATAGAAATTACTACTCCAAAAGCAACAGGTAGAGATGTTTTAGTGGAGATTAAAGCCATTTCAGTAAATCCTGCAGATTACAAAGTACGTGCAAATATGCCTGTACAAGGTGACGATTGGAAAATTATTGGTTGGGATGCTACCGGAATTGTAACAGCAATTGGTGACGACGTTACTCTTTTTAAGGTAGGTGATGAAGTTTGGTATGCTGGCGATTTTACGCGTCAAGGAAGTTATGCGCAATATCAAGTAGTAGATGAACGCATTGTTGGGAAAAAACCAACAAGTTTATCGTATGCAGAAGCTGCCGCGTTGCCATTAACAACATTAACAGCGTATGAAATGTTGTTTGATAGATTAGAGGTGTCTAAAGACGATGCCAATAAATCTATTTTAATAATAGGAGCAGCTGGAGGCGTTGGTTCTATAATGGTTCAATTGGCTAAAAAGCTTACAAAATTGAACATTATTGCGACTGCTTCTCGTGAGGAAACTACAGATTGGTTAAAAGAATTGGGTGCAGATACGGTTATCAATCATAGAAATAAATTGAGCGAAGAGTTTGAGAAATACAGTCTTCCTGCGCCAGAATATGTGGTAAGTTTAAATGCTACGGAACAACACGTTGATGAAATTGCTAAGTTGATTAAGCCACAAGGTAAATTCGGATTTATTGATGATCCTAAAGTGATGAATGTGATGCCTTTTAAAGGGAAAGCAGTTTCTACGCACATCGAGTTAATGTTTACACGTTCTATGTTTCAAACGGATGATATGATAGAGCAACACAACATTTTAAACAACGTTTCTCAATTAATAGACAACGGAACCATTAGAACCACTTTAGGTGAAAATTTCGGAATTATTAATGCTAAAAACTTGCGTAAAGCACACGCTTTTTTAGAAACAGGAAAAGCAAAAGGTAAAATAGTTTTAGAAGGATTTTAGTCTCAATGAGACACATATTATATACATAAAATGAATTTCAAATCAATTATAATAGCAGTAGCTATAACAGCTTTTTTTGTTAGCAATACAGCAAATGCACAAGGAAACACCATAGATTCTGTAGCAACATCAAAAGTGCAACATTTCAATTTTGATGATATGGCATCGGAAACTATTGGAAAAGGCATCAAGCGTAAGTGGTTTCACGGAGAAAAAGGTCAAATGACTATTTTTAATTTAGAAAAAGGAGCACATATTCCTTGGCATCAGCATCCAAATGAACAGATTACTTATATAATGTCTGGTAAAGTAAAAATTAAGACTATTATTGATGGTAAAGAAACATTTGTAGAAGTTGGAGCAGGAGAAGTAATTGTTTTTCCTGAAAATGTACCACACGAGTTTTGGGCTTTAGAAGAAACGGTAGACTTAGATGTGCACGTACCTGTGCGTCAAGATTGGTTGTCTAAAGAGCTTCCTGACTATTTAAAGAAAACTAAAAAATAGAGATCATTATTCAGCAGATTGGTTGGCTTTTTAAACCAAATTTAAGGGGAGAAGAGAACGTTAAATTAGGCAGTAAAGCCATCTGAAAGCTGTAATTTTGTGACACTAAAAATAGACAAATCATGAGTAAAATAACTGTTGTGGCTAAAATTGTAGCCAAAGAAGAAAATAGAGAATTGGTTAAAACCGAATTACTAAAATTAGTTGCCAGTAGTGTTAAAGAAGCTGGTTGTATCAACTACAACTGCCTTCAAGACAATGACGATGCCAATACATTTACAATGTATGAGAACTGGAAAGATGCTGAGGCACTTACTTTTCACGCTGCAACGCCTCATTATGTAGCGCTCCAAACTGCGACCAAAGATGCTATTGCCGAATTTGCAGTGAATAAAATGACTATGCTTGCCTAATTAAGACACCATTTAATTTGAAAATGGAGCTTTTGCGACCAATGTGAAAACATGGTCCAAAAGCTCTTTTTTTTGGTTATAATTTGATGATAGTAGTTGTTTTTTTTTTGGAGCTATTTCCAGCTATCCGTTCCCGCTTTTTTAATATTGCCAAAAAAGACAAGATTAAAAAGAGCTCCACTTCTATCTGGGCTAGGGGTTTTGGGTATGCGAGGAATAATATTTTTAGTATAACTTTTCTTTACTCTATTTAATCTTAAAAGTTTCAAACAACAGCAAATTCTCATCTGTTGTACTAAAAATATTAGTTTTATATTTGATGTAATTACGCTATTGTGTAGAGGATCTATAAATCAAATTTGGTGGATATTCACTGTAAATTATGCGTTATTAAGTAGTTGGCAGCAAGTGAAAAAAGCAAGCCCCCGAATATTAACAATTAGGATAAATATCAAAAAATGAATTGGAAAATTTTTGGTTTAAAATACGACAATCGAGAAACTTGGGCATTTGAACAAATGTCTTATCTGCTTTTCTGTGCTGAATTTAATAATAGAATTGGATTATTTCGCTACAAAAACCAAACAGGAATTGAGACAGAACCAATTGAAAAAGATGGAAAACATTATGGTTTTCAATCTAAATATTATACAACCTCGGTCGCTGTCAATAAAAACGAACTTATTGCTTCAATTAAAAAAGCTAAATCAAAAAATAAACAATTAGACGAATTATTTTTCTACATCAACCAAGAACTATCTGAAAGCACTACTAAAAGTAAAAAAAAACCGCAATATCAATTAGATATTGAGAAAGCTGCTAAGGCAGAAGGTATTAATATTCAATGGCGAGTTCCAAGTCATTTTGAATTACAATTATCTTTACCAGACAACAAATATATTAATGACATTTTTTTTAGCCTTGAACCAAACCAAGAAGATTTACTTGATGAAATTTCTAAACACAACGAGAATATTTTACAAGCAATTCAAACGGAAATATCATTCGGAGACAAACAAATTAAAATTGACAGAAGTTCTGTTGTTGAAACAATAGCAAATACTTCTCAATCGAAAAAAAACATAATTATTTCAGGTGAAGGCGGTTGTGGGAAAACCGCAATTTTCAAGGAATATTATAATTCTTATTTTAAGAAAATACCAATTTGTGTTTTTAAAGCAAATGAACTTAATGTAAATCACATTAACGACATATTTCACTTTGACCACAAATTTACATTTGTAGAGTTTCTCAATACTTACAAAGATGAAGCACTTAAAATATTTGTAATTGATTCCGCAGAAAAACTCGCTGAGATTTCTAACAACGATATTCTCACTACATTAATACAAAAGTTAAAAGAGAATGATTGGAATATTATATTTACAACACGCTACGCTTATCTTAATGATTTAACTTTTCACATAAAGGAGAATTATCAGTTGCCATTTGAAGTGAATAATGTTTCTTTGATTGGTGGTGATGAATTAAAATCAATCGCAGATGAATTCAAATTTTCACTTCCCGACAATCAAAAATTCGTAGAACGTCTTAGAAACTTGTTTTATCTAAGGGAGTATGTTCAACAATATTCAAACATTGACAAACAAGGAAATTATAATGGATTTATTGATTTGCTTTGGAAAAAGAAAATACAAAATACTGTTCAAAAAGACAACCTGCATCTTGAAAGAGAAAGGTGTATTGTCAGCATTGCCAAACAAAGATGTGAAACAGGACGATTTTATATCAATGCAGACAGTTTGCCACAAAAAGCATTATTTCAATTAAAACAAGACGAAATACTTGGATATGACGACACACATAACGGATATTTCATTACTCATGACATTTATGAAGAATGGACGTTGGATAAAATAGTTTCCCGTAGTTTTTCAAATTATTCAAACATAAAAGATTTTTTTGACGACTTAGGAAATTCATTACCTATTCGCAGAGCGTTTAGATTATGGTTATCTGACCATCTATATGAAAACAGTAACGAAATAGAAAATTTTATTCAAAGTGCATTTACCAACGTTAAGTTAACACAATTTTGGAAAGATGAAATTTTAGTATCTGTTATATTATCGGATTATTCAGAGACGTTTTTTAATTTTTTCGAGAAGGAAATCATTGCAAATGATTTTAAAATACTAAAACGTATTTTGTTCCTGTTAAGAATCGCCTGTAGTGATATTTCAGAAATTCAAAATATTGAAATTATAAAACCTAAAGGCAAAGGTTGGGAAGAAATAATTTCGCTTATTTACAAACATAAAACTGACTTTTTTGATAGTAATTTAAAACTTGTTTTACCAATTTTAACTGATTGGTGCGACTTCAACAAAACAGGAAAAACAACAAAATACGCAGGCTTGTTAGCATTGAGTTTAATTCAAAAAACTGAAACTGAAGAAAACTTCTATATACACGAAGTTGTAGAAGAAAATATTTTGAAAGTGGTTTTCAATGCAGCCTATGAATTAAAAGATGAACTAAAAGAAATTTTTGACAAAGTAATTTCTAATATTTGGACTGAACACAGAAACCCATACGCCGGACTTTGCTCCAAAATTATAGAGAAACCATATATAGCAACTGAATTAATTAAAACACTTCCGCAATCTATTATTCAATTGTGTGATTTGTTTTGGCAAAAACAGCCAATAAAGCAAGACAGATTTGGATTTGATAGAGACACAATGGAAAGTAGATATGGCTTAGCAGAAAAACACCAATTCAATTATTTTCCTTCAAGTGCTAATCAAACACCAATAAAATGGTTATTACAAATAGAATTCTACAAAACAATTGATTTTATCATAGATTTTACAAATAGAGCCGTTGAATCTTTCAGTAAATCTGATTATGGAAAAGAAGGTGTCGTAAAAGTTACAATACACATTAATGAAACGGAAGTAACCCAGTATTTAAGTGGTGCTATATGGAGTATGTATCGTGGCAATGGAAGCCCTGTTGTTCCAAACCTATTGCAGTCAATACATATGGCATTAGAAAAAACTCTTTTAGAATTTTCTCAAATCATAAAGCCAGAAATAATTCAGAAAATACTTCTAAGAATTCTTACTCAATCAAAATCTGCTTCTATTACTTCGATTGTTTGTAGTGTTGTACTTGCAAATCCTGATAAATTCTACGATATAGCTTTAATTTTATTTAAAACAATTGAATTATTTCATTCGGACACATTTAGATGCACAAATGAGTTTCAAGCTAAATCTCTGTATTCAATAGGATCTGGAATGGATAAAATGAAAGATATTTTATATGCAGGTGAAAGATTGAAGACTTGTGAGGATAAACATAGAAGTTCAAATTTGGAATCATTATTTTTAAATTATCAGCTTTTCGGTGTAAAAGGTTTTACAGAAGAACAAAATTCTGAATTCATCGAGAAATTGTATAAAATAATTGACCAATACAAATCCAACGGTTTAACAAATAAAGCATTTGGAATATTGTTAGCGAGAATGGATAGACGAAACCTTATTTCCAAAGTATCAAAGCATGACGACAATAATTTACGAATAGAATTTAGTCCTAAAGAACTTTCTGATGACCATAGAAAGGAAAGTGAACAAGCAGATAGTCAATACCAAGAGATTTTTAAATATACTTCTCTAAGATTATGGGCAGACTTCTTGAAGACAGAAAGGTCTCAAACCAAAACTTTAAAACAAGAGGAATATGATAAGACCCCTCTTTTAGCTTTATCTGAAACTAAACAACTTGTCGCAGAATTAAATTCTGGAAGAAATGTAATGGGTATTATGGGTTATTCAATACCTGGTTTTTCCTGCTCAAAATTACTAATTGAACACAACGACATACTATCAAGAAAAGATAAAGAATATTGCAAAGACATTGTACTTTCCAATATATCTGTCCTTTTTTCTGATGATTACAACTATCAAATAAGTGATGGAGTTGAAGCTTCGATTCATGCTATTCCAGTATTAATTAATGAATATCTAAAAGAAACTGAAGATTATACCTCATTAATGGTTTTGGCACTTTTAGACCAAACATCTATTGGGCACTACAAAAGAATTTGTGATTACGTTATTGAATCTATTCATAAATCAAAAATGTGGGAACAAAATCCAAAAATTGCTCAATCAATTTTATTTGGATATGTAAAACTCCAACCTATTTACAAAAATATTATTGTGGAAATAAGGAAAAAACAAGGTTGGGGTCTAATTTCTAAAAGCTCGATTTTAGAAGAATTGGAAAAGACAAATTCTGATTTTATTTTTGAGAATATCTCATTTGATATAAACGATATTTCTTCACTTGACATTCATGGTTTGGAAATAGTTCTTCAATTAATTCCTTCCAACACAAAAGATAAAACTCACTTAGATATCTATTCTAAATCTTTGCCCTTTTTGGCACCACAGTTGCTCAAAGATAGAAGAAGTTACAAAGATGATTCGGGAGACGATTCCAACATTTATACTTTACGGTTACATATATTTATGAGGTTTGCTTATTTTATCTTAGAAAGAGAAAAAAGCGAAATTGACATATATCTTAAGCCTTTTGTTGATTCGTTTTCTTCAACAGAAGAAACAGCTTCATTTATTGCAGAATTATTAAAGGCAGAAGATTACTTAAACAAGTATGAACAATTTTGGTACATATGGAACAATCTATATCCTAAAATAAAAGAACTATGCTCAAATCCACGTGGCTACCATTTAAAAGAAATTATAATAAATTACTTGCTCGCATGGCGCTGGTGGCGTGAAGGAGTTGAAGAGTGGCGTAGCTTAACAAAGGAAAACTTATCTCTTTATACAAACGCTTCAAAAGAAATAGGTAACATTCCCTCTGTATTGTATTCTGTTGTCAAAGTTTTAAATTCAATCGGGTCAAACTTTAAAGATGAAGGTATTGATTGGATTTATACAATTATATCAAACAATAAATCATTAAATCTTGGCGATTTAGAATCAAACACTCTATACTACTTGGAAAAGTTTTTAAGAAAATTTGTTTTCATCAACAAACAAAAAATAAAAGAAGAAATAAAATTAAAAAACAAAATAATCCCAATACTTGATTTTATGATTGAACGAGGTTCTATACATGGTTATTTATTACGAGAAAGTATTCTGTGATGAAAAAAATGTGTTGACAAAATGAAAAACAAGAAACACCAATATTAATCCTTTAAAATCAAATTTGCAACTCCTCAAAAAGTGATGCACTGTACGTGATTTCTGCGTTCCTCGCAATGACCCTGATTGTGGATGCTCGTTGTGTATACGTGTGTGAGATTCTTGCAGAATGACAAACTAGGTAGATTTAAAATCCATCCGATTTACAAAATAGTACAATTGCAAAATCCAGCGAAGTCAATAATCAATAATAGATTTCGGCTTCGCTCGATTGTTTACTTATAGATTGTTTTATAGAACTAAAAATCAACTTTTAGAAAGTCATAGTAATTACATCTTCAAAGTAATTTTGTTTAAAAAGCCACTGTAATTTTCTAACTCCAGCGGTACATCTGCATTTTTTTCCATATCGTGAAAATGGTGTGTACCTATCAATTCCATACCTGTAAAAGCATTCATTCTGTGAAACCCAAACATAACCCCTTCATCAACACTTTTTTGATCGAAAAACTCATTTTCTAAAGTAAAAGCTGTTTTGGGTGCGTTCCAACTAGTGGTGAGTATGTATTTTTTTCCGTGCATCAATCCACCAGTTCCGTAGTTAATATCTGGATTTGTTCTGCTTCTTCCGTCGCTTTTATAAATTCCGTTTTGATGACCTTCGGTAAAAACTTCATCGATATATTTTTTGAAACCAAATGGAATCTGAAACCACCAAATAGGGGTGTGGTAAATAACGATATCTGCCCATTTAAATTTTTCTACTTCTTCCTTTGCATCATAATCATCACCAACCTGAGTAGATTTTACAGCAAAATTCTCATTTGAATCAAAGTAATCCATTGTATTATTGAAAAGTGTTTCGTTAAATCGACCTCCAGAATGTGCAAATGGATGACTTCCATTTATTATAAATATATTTTTCATCTTTCTTTATTTAATTATGGACAAAATTAAGTTGGTTTTTTGTATTGTAAAAATAATACAAATCATACCTTTGTATTATAATATTAATAGTTATGGTAAATTTAGAATGGTATAGAACATTTAAAGAAGTATATGAAAACGGCACTTTAACTAAAGCGTCAATTGCTTTATATTCATCTCAACCTGGTGTTAGCGTGCACTTGAATGCATTAGAAGCCTATATTGGGAAAAAATTATTTGAACGCACTTCGAGAAAAATGATTCCTACAGAGGATGGAAAATTTTTATACGAATACATTATAGAATCGCTGAACAAGTTGGAAATTGCCGAACAGCATTTTAAAAGAACAACGCAAGAAACAAATCCTTCTATAAATATTGGTATGTGTTCTGAGATGTTTCAACTCATTATTGAACCCGAAATTCCGAAGTTGGATTTTGACCTAGTGGCACGATTTGGTGCGCATACAGATTTAATAAAAGACTTGAATAATGGCATTTTAGATTTAGTGATTACGCCCAAAAAACAAAATGATAAAAAATCGCTGGTGGAGTATGTCCCTTTTTCGAAAGAAAGAATTATTCTCATTGCAGGAAATAAAACGGATACGACCGAGATAAAAAAGCACATAGAAGCTAATAATTTGAATTCCTTAGAAGCGGAATTATTGAAAAATAGTTGGTATAGTTCCTCCAACGAAATGGAGCATTTTAGACGTTTTTGGTTTGAGAATTTCAATAAAAAACCATCTTTTAAGCCCAACTATATTTTGCCTAATATCACTTCTATCATTCGATGTTTATCTAATGAAAACGGATTGGCATTAGTGCCTGGTTTTCTATGTCAAAAGGAGATTTCGAATAAAGAAATCAATTTAGTTTGGGAAGGAAAAGTAAAAACCGAAAACACCTTGTATTTTGCCTCAAGAACAGATTTGAAATACAAGAAAGAACTAGAGGTGCTTCGAAATATATTTACAGCAAAGATGAAGTAATACCCAAATAAACATCAAAATGACCGATTAAATTCGTTTCTTTTTCCTTAATATTTCAATATAAAATAGAACCATAACTAAGGCTATGATTAGATTTTCTATTTCATATTAAGAAAAAATAATTCAAATTTATTATCAATCATTTCGAAATTCATTTGATATAAACAAAATGCACCCGCTTATTATCATTAACAATAAATAAAGCACAACTCTCGCTGTGCTTTTTGTTTGTATATTATTGTTTGCTCATTGTTGTGGGTACGAAGTCAGAGACACTCGCATAGCAGCACTTAGATTTTTCAGAACACTTTGCAGAGCTTGTTATTGGTCTCCGGCAGAAAAAGGTGCGGATATTTTGTATGATTTAGTGACTTCTAAAACTTATAAAGACGATTCAGGAAAGTATTTTGATAATGATAAAGGAGATCCAAAAGGCTATTTTTCGCAAGCATATCCAGATGCTTATGATGGAGCTAAAATTGAAAAATTATTAGTACTAACGGATAGTTTATTCTAAACGCTTTAGTTTAAAAAAATAATAAGACTACCAATTTGGATAGCCTTATTTAATTTACTTCGCATCCTCAAAAATAAACTCACCTTTTGTTTCTGCAGCGTGTAAACCCCATTCAGTAATTAGGGTTAAAATAGGTGTAAGGGTTTCACCAAATTCGGTAAGCTTATATTCTACTTTTAAAGGTGGTTTTTTTGTAAAGACTTTTCTGCTAACCATACCATCGGCTTCTAATTGCTTCAATTGTAAACTTAAAGTACGCTCTGTAATACCTGGAATTTCCTTTCTCAATTCGTTGTAACGTTTTTTATCGCCAATTAAGTGGGTAAGGATTACGCTTTTCCATTTTCCGCCAATCAATTCCATTGCTGCACTTGTTGGGCAGAAGGATATTTTATCGTTTATTTTAATCTTTGGCTTTTTTTCAAACAGTTCTTTTCTGTCCATAATGATATATATTTATGAAAGTAACATACGAATATGTACTCTCTTTTTAATAGATTCTTCTGCAAATTTAATGGACTTTAATTTAGTGTGCAACTATATTTTGTATAGTAAAAATATTTACACTTAAAGAATTGATTAAAAGTGGGTTGTAAAATTATCTTATACTATACTTTATGACCATTATTGCACAGCAATGAAACTACACATACTTTTGTCACTATAATTTTGATAGTATAATTTACCAACTAAATATAAAAAGATGAATTTAAGTGAGATTTTAAACAGCCGCTATACCGTAAAAGAATTTGATGAGACAAAAAAAATAACGGATAAAGACTTTAATCAAATCAAATCTTTATTACGTTTAAGTCCATCAAGTATAAACCTACAGCCTTGGCATTTTATAATTGCTGATACGGCAGCTGGAAAAAAGCGTATTGCAAAAGGCACGGAAGAAACCTTTCCTTTTAATACACCAAAGGTTTTGGATGCTTCTCACGTAATTGTAATTGCAGCAAAAACAAATGTCGATGAGAATTATATAAAAAGCATTCAAGATAAAGAGGACGAAGACGGACGTTATGCAAAACAAGAATATAAAGACCAAGCTTATGCAGGACGTATGATGTTTGCAAACCTGCATCGATATGACCTAAAGGATGTACAACCTTGGATAGAAAAACAAGTGTACCTTAATATGGGGTCATTGTTAATAGGAGCTGCAGTTTTAGGTATAGATGCTTGCCCAATGGAAGGCGTAGATGTAAAAGCTTTAGATAAAGAGTTTGGCTTGCATGAAAAAGGCTACACAGCTCTTGCAGTGGTGTCTTTAGGATACAGAAAAGACACCGATTTCAATTCTAAACTTCCAAAATCTAGATTTTCAGAAGAGACCATTATTACCAAATTATAAACCTTATAAAAATCATATAACTAATGAAAAAATTCTTTAAAATAATTGGAGGTATCATCGCTGGCTTACTTGTAATTGGAGTTATTGTATTTTTCTTTTTTCCAAAAGTGTTGGTAGATCAAACGAATGTTAGTTATGCCAATGCAGCAAACTTAGAAAAGAAAACGGTGGAAGTAAATGGATACACCGTGCATTTTTACGAAAGTAAAGCGAATAATGATAAACCGGACTTTGTAATGCTTCACGGAATGGCAGATGATAAAAATAGCTTTTTACAAACTGCTAAATTCTTATCAAATGAGTATCATCTAATTCTTCCTGATTTGGCTGGACATGGTGAGAATGAAAGAAAACAGGGATTGGACTATTCTATTAATGGACAAGCCACTTTTCTAAAATCGTTTTTAACTAAACTTAACGTAACAAAATTTAACCTAATTGGTAATTCAATGGGAGGGCATACAGCTGCTGCCTACGCTATAAAATACCCTAATGACGTTAAAAATTTAGTTTTGTTAGATGCTGCAGGCATTAAAATAGAAGACCACGTTGTGTATGGTGGTTTTGGTAAAAAAATCGAAAATAAAGAAGAGTTAAATGTTGTGCTTCTACGTGTTTTTTATAAAGTACCAGACCTTCCAGGACCAATAGCGAACTATATGATTGAGACCGTGAATAACAGTAAAGATTTTGTTGATGACACTTTGATTCCTGCAATTACAAACGGAAAATACTTCAATCTTAAAGACGATGTTCGGTCTATAAAAGCGCCAACATTAGTATTACAAGGTAAACACGATGAAGTGGTACGGTTGAATGCAGCTGAATATTACAAAAACCACATTCCGAATGCAACTTTAGTAGTTATCGAAAACGCAGCACATTCTCCTCAATTAGAAGTTCCTGAAGAAGTTGCTAACGATATTAAAAAATTTATAAAATAATAAAAACACATAATGATGAATACGAACACAAAAATTATGCATGCAGCTATTGTGCAATATCATCGTTGGTATCTTTTTTACGAACGTGATTTTGAAAACAAGCAACGATTAGAAAATCAGTTAGAAATTTTAGCAGATTCTGTAAAAATGAAATCTGCAGCGGGAGAAATGCAGGGCAAAGAAAATTATCATGAAAGATTAAAAGTTTATAAAGGGTGGAAAAATGCGCATCATATCCAAAATATAACGGTTCACAAATTAGAGGATGGCACTATGAATCTTGAGGCTGATATTGTATATCAAAATTTAAAACCAGATGGATCTAATTATAGTTATCCATTGCATTATAGTACGTTTTTAAAAGAAGTCCCTAATGCGCTATTACCAGTTTTTACAGAGATAAATATTCAGCCTACGGGCGAAATTAAGAATCCTACATTTAAAGACGCTTATCCGGAAAACAGAATGTTATCGCTAATGCATTATTGGTTGTTAAATATGGAACAATTAGATGGTAATGTGGCCTCTTTTAAAGAAGTATTAGCTGAAGATTTTAAACTTAATTTCTCAACAAATAGTGAGCCTATTGTTACCATAGAACAATTAGAAAAATGGTTAAATGGAACACCATTGCAATTAAATAAAAGCAGTCATTCTCCAGAGAATTTTTCTATGAAAGTTATTTCAGAGAACCAATATGAAGTTAACGTTGATTTTGTTTGGAATGGAGAAACAAAAGACGGACAAATAGTTACGGCAACTACAGCACATCATTGGATTGTAGAGGATAATCCTAATGATAGATTTGCAAAAATAAAAGAGGTTACCATAACCCAAAAAGCACCACTAACTCGAAAAAAGTAAATTTTTTATAAACACATAATTATGAAAAGTACCATAGTAAAATTCACAGCAAAACCAGCACACGCAACAAGTTTTGCAGCAACGTTAAAAGAAGCACAAGCTGCAACAGAAAAAGAAGCTGGTAATAAAGAAATAAAAGTATTTGTATCGAATACAGATGCCAATGTATTTTTTGTGTACGAACGTTGGGAAGACAATGCAGCAATAACATCTCACGATAACGAACCACACATGCAGAAGTTAATGCAAGTAGGGCAAACGACCTTGGAAACTGTGCCCGATTTTTATTTCTTAGGAGATACCAATCCGTTACCAGATCGTTCAAAATCTCCAAATGCTGAAGATGAATTATTCATTATTTTCTTCATATTTAAGTTGAAGCCCAATTATAAAAAACAAGTTTTAGCACAGTTTGAAGATCATGTTATCAACACAAGAAAAGAAGAGCAAGGAAACATTTTTTTTGATTTATATACGGTAGACGACCAAGAAGATACTTTGGCGGTTTATGAACACTGGAGAAAAGAATCTGATGTTTGGGATATTCATTTTCATCAACCATACGCCATGAAAACAGGAAAATTGTTAGAAGAAGCGGTAGAAGGAGATTTAAAACAGTACATGCATTTTGTTACTGAAATTTAATCGTAATTCTCTTTTGACCGAAAATCACTATTTAAAAAAATCAAGTGAATTTAAAACTTTCTTTATATAGAGAAGTTTAAAAATAGAAAAATAAAACAAAAGCAGCTCTAAAACTAGAGCTAAACATAACTGATAAAATGAACATATTAAAAAAACAAATTGTCTTAATTTTTGCTTTAGGTATTAATTACTTGGCATTGGCACAAATAACAAAAGAAGATAACTATAAAACAGGTGTAAAAATTGTAAATGAGGTAAATGGAGAAGGCGCTTCCAAAAGTCTAGAAGCTGCTTTTAAAAGCGTATCTCCAGATATGTCAGAATACATAATTCGTTATGGTTTTGGCGAAATTTACAACAGACCAGGTTTAGATTTTAAAACAAAAGAATTACTAATTATTGCAAGTCTAACTACACAAGCTAATGCAAAATCTCAATTAAAATCGCATATGAAGGCGGCCTTAAATACTGGAGTAACTCCAAATGAGATTTCTGAAACGATGATTTTGCTGAGTCTATATACTGGTTTTCCGGCTGCAAACAATGGCGTTTTTGCTTTGAAAGAAGTTTTAGATGAAACTAATTATACAGCTTCTTCTAAAATGAATTCAACGGATCAATTAGTTAAAAACTGGGAATTAGAGGGCTTTGCTATGCCAGAATCTATAGTCGCTTCTCCAACTGAAGATTGGTTGTATGTTTCTAATGTAAATCAGAATGAAAAAGGATATATAAGCCGAATTACAAAAGCAGGTAAAGTAGATAATTACAAATGGGTTACAGGTTTAAATAATCCTGCAGGTTTGGCATTGTATCAAGATAAATTATATGTGGGTGACGGTAATGAATTGCATATTATTGATGTAAAAAAGGGGAAGTTACTAGCGAGTATTTCTTCAAAAGAGGCAATGGCTTTAAATGACGTAGCGATTTCAAAAGATGGGCAAGTATTTGTTTCGGATATTGCTAGTGGTAAAATTTTCACGCTAGAAAATAATAAGCTAGTGGTTTGGTTTCAAACATCAGAAATTAAGCATCCTAATGGTATTTTTATTCAAGATGATAATTTGGTTATTGCCAATTTTGGTTCAGAATTATCTTTGTCCTTAACTCCTGATAAATACGGAAGTGTGTATAAAGTCGATCTAATAGATAAGTCTTTTGCTATGATTAAAAGTTCTTATCAATTAGGTGCTTTAGACGGATTAACGGCAGTTAAAGATGGTTATTTAGTAACCGGAGGTACTGTAAGTGATTTGTTTTTTATCAATAAGGATACTCGAAAAAGAATAGGAACATTTCCAAAAGGATTAGCAGATATCAGTATAGAAAATAACACATTGTATGCTCCAATTCTCTTTAGTAATAAAATTGAATCCTTTTCACTACCAAGAGACCTTACCACAAGTAAAATTGTTGATGAGAAGTAACAAGACATCATCATAAAAAAAAGAAGATTTAAATAAATTAAAAACACAAAGCCCTGAAAGCTTTGTATTTGCGCTTAGAATAATATTAAAAGAGATTATAGAAAATAAGAATTCTATATAAATAGTGCTAAAAAAACGAGATAAAATGAAATACGAAATTACAATGTTTTCCGATTTTCAATGCCCATATTGCTACATTGCAAAAGGAACTATTGATAGCCTGAAAAAAGAATACGATATTGAAATTAACTTTAGAGGTTATGAAATTCATTCAGACATACCGGAAAACGGTATTCCTTCAAAAGATTATTTCCCAAATGCAAAACAGAAAAATGTTCAGCTACAAGAATTTGGACGTCAATACGGCTATGAATTTGCAGATATAACTGCGATGCCTAATTCTAACAAAGCATTACAAGTTGCAGAGTATGCTAAAGAGGTAAACAAATCTGATGCCTTTAATACACTAATGTACGAAGCATTCTTTTTTAAGGACATAAACATAAGTTTGGTTCCCGAAATAAAGAAAATGGCATTGACAGTAGGTATTTCAGAAGCAGAAGTCGATCAGGTTTTTGCTACTAATAAGTATAAAAAAATATTAGAAGCCAATAAAATGTTTTGTATGGATAATAATATTTCTAGTGTTCCAGCTTTTATTATTAATAATAAAATTATAGTGGTTGGGGCTCAAAGTGCTGAAAATTTCAGAAAAGTCTTTGAAGAATTAAAAGTATAAATGAACAATATTAATTCACTGTATGAAATGGCTTGTGTGCAAATTCAATTTAATATTTAAAAATTTTGCGTCTTTTTTTAATCTATGCGTCTATACATAAATCAAAGATTTATTTTTGCTACTATGAATACTGAAATTATACACGTTTGGAATTATATGAATGGCCGATTAACAAATTTTGTTAACGGAAAAGTTAAGAATCCTGAACTTACTAAAGATATTGTTCAAGATGTTTTTTTAAAGGCGTTTATAAAATTTGACTCTTTAAAGAATAAAGAGAAATTGGTGTCTTGGATTTATCAAATAACACGTAACGAAATAATTTCTCATTTTAGAAAATTAAAATTTGAAACATCTTCCGATAACATAGAGGCTGAAGATTATGCCAACGATTCACTTACCTCTGAACTCTCACATTGCATTAGTCCGTTTATAGATTCACTTCCAGAAAAGTATAAACAAGCAATTATTTTGGCTGATATTGAAAATATTCCGCAAAAAGAAATAGCAGAACGTTTAAACATTTCGTATTCAGGTGCAAAATCTAGAGTACAACGAGGTAGAGAGTTGTTAAAATCTTCTTACGACCAATGTTGTGAAATATCTACAGATGTATATGGTGATGTAATAGATTACAAAGAAAAAAAATGCAATCCATCTTGTGATTAACTATTTTTTTGCGTCTTTTTATAAGGTTGACGTCTATAGAGTGAAAATTAAATTATAACACTTTAAATAGATATAGTATGTCACAAGAAATTAAAGAAAACGTAAAAGAAGCGTATACAAGAGTCGCTAATTCTGGAGCAGGTTGTGGTTGTGGACCAACAGCTTGCGATTCGCCAATTCAAGACTGGTCCATGAGTGAAAGTTATGCTAAAGTTGATGGTTATGAAGCAGATGCAGATTATGCTTTAGGATGCGGAATTCCAACAGAACACGCCAAAATTAAAGAAGGAGATACCGTACTAGATTTAGGTTCTGGTGCTGGAAATGATGCCTTTGTTGCTAGAAGAATTGTTGGAGATACTGGTCATGTAATTGGTGTTGATATGACCGAAGCCATGATTGAAAAAGCAAATGATAACAAACAGAAATTAGGGTATTCGAATGTAGATTTTGTTTTAGGCGAAATTGAAGCTCTTCCATTAAAAGACAATTCTATTGATGTTTCTGTAAGTAATTGTGTGCTTAACTTGGTGCCAAATAAGACGAAAGCGTATCAAGAAGTATATCGCGTATTAAAACCTGGAGGACACTTTAGCATGTCGGATATTGTATTGAGAGGTACTTTACCAAAAGGGATTATGGAAGCTGCAGAAATGTATGCAGGCTGTATTTCTGGAGCATTACAGCAAGAAGATTATATGGAAGCCATAAAAGATACTGGATTCAAAAATAGTACCATTACTAAAGAACGTATTATAGACATACCAGATAATGTATTGCTGAATTATGTTTGTTGCCCAGAAGAATTAGAAAAGTTCAAGGCAAGCGAGAACGCTATTGTTAGCCTTGGTGTGTATGCAGAAAAATAGTTTTAGTAGATATATGAATATAAAAATTGCTTCACAATTTAGTGAGGCAATTTTTTTTTGCGTCTTTTTTTTAATCAGCCGTCTATATATAAAATACAATAAAAATGAGTCAATTTGATATAATACACGAGAACCAAAACAATTTTGCTAAGAGTAATCTTAATTATTTAAAAGGAATGTTTGGCGCAACAGACGTCATGCCTTTATGGATTGCCGATATGGATTTTGAAATTGCAAAACCCATACAAGAAGCTCTGCAAACATTGGTCACAAGAAATATGTATGCCTATGAATTTAATACGGATGAAGTTTTTAAAGCTATTGCTGATTGGAATTTAAAGTGTCATCAATTAAAATTAAACCCTAAATCCTTTATACAAGTATCTGGAGTACTTACAGGAATTGGTGTTTTAATTAGAGAATTAACAGAAAAAGGAGATGGAATATTGGTACAAACACCTGTGTATCATCAATTTTTTAAGGTGATTGAATCTGCAGGAAGAAAAGTAATCCATAATAAATTGAAAGTTGTTGCTGGACAGTATCAAATGGATTTTGAGGATATGGAGCGTAAACTTAAAACCCTAAATATTAAAGCTATTTTACTTTGTAATCCTCACAATCCTGTTGGTAGAGTGTGGACAAAGCAAGAATTACAAAAACTAGTAGATTTGACAAATAAATACAATGTTACTATTATTAGTGATGAAATTCATTCTGGTATTGTGTATTCTAAATCACAATTTAATAGCATCGCTTCATTAACTAATAGTGATAATCACATTGCTGTTTTAGGTTCTCCAGCAAAAACCTTTGGGATGCAAAGCATTTCTAATGGATACTTATATATACCAAATAAAGAAACTCATAAGCAAGTTAAAAACACTATAGGTTCTTTGTATTTAGATCACGGAAATATACTTTCTGCAAATGCTACAATTGCTGCATATACAAAAGGCGAGGAGTGGTTAGATGATTTACTCGCGTATCTTGAAAAAACGATGCATTGGATAGAAAATTTTATGCAAAAAGAATTACCAGAAGTAACCCTTTTTAAACCAGAAGGAACGTATCAAATTTGGTTAGATTTTAGTAAATTGAATCTTTCGGATGCTGCTTTAAAACATTTAGTGGTGCATCAAGCAAAATTAGCCTTAACACCTGGAGATTGGTTTGAAAGTTCGCACACACAATTTATGCGAATGAATGTAGCGTCACCATTAGCTAAGATTCAGCAAGCGTTTCATCAATTAAAAAAAGCGGTTGATGCTGGTGTAGATTGCTCTTTTAATCAAAACGCTAACACAAACGATTGTTGTTCTTGTTAACCGAGTAATTATAACATAGTTCTCAAAATAAAACCCAATAGAATCGTTATTGGGTTTATTGTTTTAATATGGAATTCCTAAAGCATCCAATTACGTTACATATAGCCCAAAAGCGCTATTTTGCTAATTGTTGTAAAATGTATTATACTGTTCTGTATGGCGCTTGTCCCGCATATTTATTGCGGGGTTACTTTGCTTTACTCATGCGTTTATATTATTGGGTATTCGTGAATCTCCTTTGTCGATTTGAGTAAAAAGCTTTACACTTCACAATTTTTCTTTATTTTTTTCTTTCTAAAATCTTCTTTAAAAAATGTAATGAAATACGCTTTTCACGAAACAGAGCCTGTCCTGAGTTTCTCGAAGGGATAGGAGCGTAGTGAAATGTGTATGGAATGGGATTGTTATTTCTAATTTTCAATTAATTATGGTATTCCGTAAATTTTATTCGTTTAGATTCTCTACATTTAACTATGGAAGAATATGAACCTTTTATAAATTATATATCAAAGAAAAATACATCAGAATTATTGAAGTTATTTTCAATTCTACAATTATGTCCAGAAAATCATGGTAAAAATTTAAGAATAGAAATTATACTTAGCTTAATAGCTAAGAATATGAATAATATAAATGAAGAACTCAATTATGATGGTGTAGTTAATGCTTTTCAAGAGATGTTTCCTAGTGATCACAGAGAAGACCCTGTAGAAACATCATTTACAGAGAATTTTCTTTTTTCAAATGGTAATAATATAGTTTTTCCAGGAATAGTAATAAACAGTACCGAAATCGTTCAAGGATTAACATACAGCATACTTCATGCAAAAAACAATTTAAAGAGTGAATTCAAAAAAAAAATATTTGAATCTATTATGTTTTTTCTTTCAATTCATACAAATATTGCTAATAAGATAGGATTAAAAAGGTATATCTGCTTAGATAATAATGAAAATGAGTTATTCTTTCCTGAAGAAGATTTTTTTAAAAAATATAAAGATTTAGTTTGTTTCAGTAAAGAAGACATTCAAGCTATTTATAATAAATTTAATATTAAAAGTGATGTTATAAATAATTTCATTTTTGATATAGAAAAAGATGATATAGATTTAATCAATATTGATAAAAACCCAATTCTTTTAAAGCCATTTGTCATATTTAATGACATGTACTATTTAATATTCCCGAGTGCACAAATGTATTCACTAAATAATTTCATAGTTAGTGAATTAGAAGCCAATAATCATTTAGAAGGATTGTTAAAAATCTATGATTTAAATATAGAGAATGATTCGTTCAAAGAATTAAGAAAAATGAATTGGTCTATGACCGATTTAAATATCCAAATAAAGGATAAAATAGAATTAAGAAATGGTGAATCAATATGGCAATTTGATGAAAATAAATTGGCATATGTTAATGTATTATTGAATTCAAGTGAAGATAGCGATTATGAAGAAAGAGCAAGTACTGTAATTTCTTTTGTACGAGATAAAGTTAATAATGAAAATTACCAATTCTTGACATTATTAATAATTTCCTCTTATTCAACTACTGATGATAAATTCTTTGCCTTAAAAGATATTGAAGGCTCAGATAACTTTTTGATGATAAACATTATTGATTTAAAGAGATTAAATAGTAATTGGGATTTAAACAAAATTTCTCTTTGGAAATATTGTAAGGCTTTTGATAGAGCTATAAACAAAGGAGTTAGAATTGCTCCTATGTATTCTATTTTAACTTATTATTCATATTATACAAAGAATCACGATTCATTTTTGCATAGTGATGAAGCTTATAATGGTTTGTTTTTTGATTTTGGAACACAAGGAAAAGTTATAACTGATATTAATACTAAAAATGATGAACATGGTGTTATGTTTTTTAAACCTAAAAGAGGGCTAGGTTATTTGCCTGTTTATAAAACAGCTAAACATGCTCCGATTTATTTATCACAAGAATATTATATTGGGATTTATAAGTCTGTTATAGAATTATTTGATTACCCAATTTGGATAACGTGTCCCAGAAAAAGAGATACAATGGTTACTCATTTTATTGATGCAATTACCCATTGGTTGAATGAACTTTATCCATCACTTAGCAAACATTTCAATCACTCTGTTCCTTTTCCAATTGAATTTATTATTTTACTAGATGAAAAACTATATGATTTTAACCCTCAAGTTTTATATAATATAGATTTAGAAGTATTCAACCTTGAATATGAAATTATAGCAGCTGAAGGAAAAATTAAAATACAAATCCCATCGGAATTTTATGCAGCACTACATAGAAAAGATAATCAAGGAGAAAGACAACTAATGTCTATAGTTATTAAAAGCTTGAGTAAATTATTTAATGCAATTGGGTATGAAAAATTAAGTGAGGAAGTTATACAGGTTATAATTGATAATCATATTCCATTAGGTTCTGCAAAAATGATATTGACTGTTGATTCAAGTTATAATTTAAAGATAGACCCAAGATACCTTCCAAAAATA
This sequence comes from Polaribacter sejongensis, assembly GCF_038024065.1. Taxonomy (NCBI): domain Bacteria; kingdom Pseudomonadati; phylum Bacteroidota; class Flavobacteriia; order Flavobacteriales; family Flavobacteriaceae; genus Polaribacter; species Polaribacter sejongensis. The sequence goes on from NZ_CP150667.1 coordinate 660,331, forward strand.
AGATTTATACAAAAATATGATAACTCTTACGTTTTAGAAAGCGTAGTTGATTGGCTTAATTATGATAATGAAATTCCTGCTGAAATAATTGATAAAAAAGAAAAAATTAAATTATTAGTTGATTCTGTTAATGCTATAATTCAAGAGTTAAGAAATAAATTAATAGAATATAATACACTTGAACTATTAAAATTTTTAATGCATCATCATGAAGCAATTATCCAAGCTAATGAATACAGAAAATTATATATACCTGCAAGATTAGAATGTTTTTCAAAATATACAGATGTTTTTAATGAGTTTCATGAATCAGAATCGGAGTATGTAAATGTTTCTTTATCTATGAGATGCCTTATCGAATTCGTTAGCGCTGAACCATATTTTAGTGAGAAACTTCCAAATAATGATGATGTTGATTATTTACTGTCCTTAATGAGTGAAATAACTTATTTTGGGTATGTTCAAGACATAATAAGATTTGATATAGACAATCCTAAAATGGGATTATTAGCGTCTGGAAGATTAGGAATAAATAAAGGTTTTTTTGATGATGTTTTAAGTAAATATAATATATCTAATAAAGAAGATGAATTAGTTAATTATAGAGAGAATTTTGAATCTAATTTTAATAAACATGAAAAGAAGGAATTGGGTGAAGAAAAGGAAGATGACTATTTAAATAATATTGATGAAGTTTTTATAAATGATTGGGGAATTTCATTTTCAGAAATAAATACAATCTCGTTATTTTTAGCTGAATATTGTTTTATTCAAGAGAGTTCTTATTCTAAAATGAAAGAAAATGAGTTCGTGGAATTAATATTAAAAGAAACAAAATTCAATATTGAAAAAATTAATTCATATTTAAAAGTACTAACTCTTAATAGTAGAGGGAAAATGGATGCAGCACCAAAAGGTTATATAATACCGGAAATTTTTCCTTGGAGATATAATAGAAAACTCTCTTATCTAAGGAAACCTTTAATTAGAATTATTGATGAAGACAAAAAAGTTTGGTATCTATGGAGTGCAAGGTTTTTAATTAAAGCATCAGACAATTTAATATATCAATTTTCAAATGCAAGTCTTAGAGTTGAAGATGAGCATAACAGAATTAGAAATTTAATTGCAAAGCGTCTTAATCTAAAAGGTAAAAAATTTACAAATGAAGTAAGAGATTGGCTAAACCAAAACCCTAATTTAAGGGTTGTTGATTTTGAAGTGAAAATAGATAAAAAAGGAGTGCTAATCGCTGAAAAAAATTATGGAGATATTGATATTTTGGCTTTTGATGATAAGAGTAAATTGATATATTCAATTGAGTGTAAAAACACAAAACAAGCTAAAATTATGTATGATTTTCAAAGAGATGTAAGAAATTATACTGAGAAACAATTACCTAAACATGTTGCAAGAAATAATTGGTTAATTAATAATATTAAACAGCTTTCAGAAAAATTTAGTAAAAATGTTGATGATTATAAGGTTAAGTCTATGGTAGTTTCATCATATCAATTACCAATTAAATTTTTAGAAGAAACGGAGTTACCAATATATTCATTTAACGAAATAAAAAGGTCACAAATATTCTGATTTAAAACATTTTTAATTATCTATTTAATATGAATCAAAAAAATGAATATTATAATTACTAAATGCCTTTGACCTAATATAATTTTGGCAAAAAAATAATAGGAGAGTGGAACGTAATATTTTAGGGTGTTAGCAATACATATTCTTAAGTTTTCCTATTTTATAATACTTCTAAAAATAGTCTTAAAAGTTAGAATCTATCCTAAAATATAGAGAAACGAACCGTAATTGTTTCCAAAAATATATGTAAGTCTTGATTTTTTTGTTTCTTTTGGAATTTATCTTGAGCGAAGTCGAAAGGTCAAGGAAAAAAAGAAAATAATGAAAAATTAATAGTAACAATTTTGAATTACTATTTAAAATAGCTTAATCCTATATTTGATTAACTTTATCAATTATTTTGTATTTAACATAATAAAATTAACACTAGAGTAAACGCTAAATTATAAAAAGCATAGAAATAGAAAAATGTTTTATTCTTAATAAAAATACAGCAACATTAATATTGATAGAATGACTGGAGAATTTTTATCCATAAGTAACATTGTATAAAAAAAGGTTCTCGATACAATTTCGATGAAAAATCGAAATCACTCGAACTGACAATCTGTTTTCTAACTAAAAATGCGGTTTCTGAGAATCGCGTATTTAAAAAATATTCATATAGATTACCAAATACAAGATTCTACGGAATTTAAATAAATACGTGTTGTAGAATAATAAAACACATCTAAAGGAATAATTTTATAATGTTAATAATTTTAGAGAAAGATATCTATCAATTAAATCTTAGAAGTAAATTAACCCATAATTTCTTTTAACATAATATCGGACGATATAAACCAAAAGGTGTTATATCTGATATTATGTGTAAATAGCAATGAAAAACGGCTATACAGAAATTACTATATAAATGTATTATAATTTATAATATATTAATTATAGAATCCAATGTTTATAGGGGTTTAGAAAAAAAAGATAAAAGCTGGCAGTAATTTTTACCGTCATTTTAACGTCATTTTTAACTTATAATTTTTATCATGTTATATTGAGTACAGTAGGTGTTATACTGTGCGAAAAAAAATTAAACTACATATAAAAGATAAACGAGAATCATTTGGTGGAAACATCAAAAGACCATACTTTTTGTTTCTTGAAATGGGAGAGAAGCAATTTGTTTTTTCTAATCAAGTAAAAGCAAAAAAATGGTTAGTATCATTTGAAAATAATTTAAACACTTTAACACAAGAATTAATTTTAAACATCCCAAAACTTTACAACTACAATATTTTACTTTCACTAAACATGGATTTACCCGTACAGAAAAATATGAGAGAGTCTCTGGACTATGCTATGGAAAGATATTGGAGACTTTACAATTCTGATTATGTTACCTCTGTAGGGAAAGAGATTAATAATATTTATTATTTGTTAGAAGAGCAAATGGAGTTTTATAAAGTACTAGTAACAAAAAATGGTAGAAATCAAACATTATTGAATCAAATAAAAGCGGAATTGAAACATTTAAAATATCTAAGAAATGATATTGATGCTTTGTTTGATGTCGATAAAAAATTATTATCTCTTGGAAAAGTAGAAAAAACAAAAACAATAAATCAATCTGAAAACTATTTAAGAATTGCATAATTGAAAAAATCAAACAAATAATAAAAAAGCGCTTCTAAGCGCTTTTTTTTATGCTTACTCAAAACTACATTACGTTTATCTTTAGAGTTTACAAAAGCACTTTAAAAACTATAATTTAAGGTCTATTGAGTTTGTTTGATGATGTTTTTTATTTTATTTCTTCTTTAATTGATTTTAAGCTTGGTTTGATGTAGATAAAAATTATTATCTCTTAGGAAATAGAAAAAACAATAACAATAAACCAAGCATAAAAAAAGAGCTTCTAAGCGCTTTTTTATACTTAAACAATACAAGTACATGGTTTTTGTTTTAAAACCTATTAAAAACATCAAAAAACACCTTGTTTGAGTTTTTTTGAACTTGTTTGATACTTTTTTTTTGATTTTTTAATTTTTTTAGGTCGTTTGAAAGAAGTAGAAAAAATAGAAATTTTAATTTCTTTTTTTTTCACTTCTTGAAGAGTGCCCAGTAGTAGAAAGTTTTTTTAAAGCGAGTTAAACGAACTATTTTTCAATTCTTGAAATTCCATAAAACAAGAAAAACTTTTTAGTTTTTTGTAAGTTTTATTACATTTCTTTTTGAAAAATCGTGCGTAGTTTTGCTTTTTTAAAAACTTTCGTACGTCTATAAATAAATTGATTTGTTTTTTTTGCAGTAACGATTGTAGCGGCATCCTTTAACAAACTCTTCAGATGTTTTTTAAAGATATAGCGGAAAGCGTGGTTTTAGCCTTTTTTGTTTTAAGGCTAAAAACTGCCATAAATCTATAACTTCTTAAACGTCCAATTTAGTGCTTTAACAAGGGGTCTATAGTAACACCCCTTGCCAAGTACCGAAATCGGAAAAATAAAACAGTTAAAACACTGATAATCAATCAAAATGCTATAAATGTTAATTTTGTGTTAAAATAATTGTAATACATTGATTTTTAGTGCTTTATATATCGGTCTGTAAATCAAGTAATTACCTCTGTTTCAGTGTGGAAAAATCTCTTGTCAATTCACTTGTCAATTCCGGCAAAAAATGTAATTTTAAACAAAAAAAAATGCACCTATTTATGAAATTCATTTAATAGAAAGCTACACACATAAATGTCTAAAAACCAAGTACCGTTACATCGAACATTATGGAATATTGACAACTATAGATTTGATAATATAATGCTGTTTATTTTATAAAATATTCTAAAGTTAACTTTAATGTAAAATAATCAAGAAACTTATTTAATTAAAATCTACAAAAAAAAACATATGCAAATGCATCATTTTTATAAGAAAGAGGCAAGTATAATATTGGATAAATTTTATTATTCAGATACAGATATAAAAGAATTATTAGTTACAAATAAACTTGAAGAATGAGTTTAATAGAAAAAGGAATAAAAGAAAAGTTAATTACTTTAACTAAAGATGGTAAGCAAATAAAATATTTGCATCAGAATAAGCCAAGGAATTATACTAATCCAGAAGAGCAAGTACAAGCAATAACATTTCTAAAGCTTGTTTTAGAATATGGTTATAATCCTAAAAGGATAAAACAATTTGTAAGTGTGACTATGGGTTCTGAAAAGAAAGAGGCAGACCTTGTTGTTTATAATGATGATGACTGTAAAGAACCTCATATACTTGTAGAATGTAAAAGGAGGGAAGTTAACGAACAAGAATTTCAACAAGCAATAGAACAAGCTTATAGTTATGCCTATGCTTTGCCTAATGAAGTAAAATATGTTTGGGTTACATCAGGAATTAAAGACGAATTTTTTAGTGTAGATAAATCCAAAGACACAAGAGAGGAAGAACCAGATATACCACAATTTGGTGTAGATAAACTTGCTCCTTATAAATATGTTTATGAAGCTGATGATATGCAGTTTAAATTGGGCGAGCAAAAGTTTTCCGATCTTAAAGTTATTAATCAAGAAAATCTTACGGAAGTTTTTAAACAAGCACACAAATCTCTTTGGGGTGGAGGACAGTTAAATCCATCAGAAGCTTTTGATGAACTTGATAAATTGATATTCTGTAAAATATGGGATGAAAGAAAGGATCGAGAGATTGGTGATCCATATGATTTTCAAATTTTTAAAGAGAAAAATGAAGATAAAACTAATATAGAATTATCAAAACGAATTAAAGCTCTTTATGAAGAAGGCAGAAAGTTTGATGAGGAAGTTTTTAAAGATGATATACGTCTTACACCTGAAAAATTAAGAACTGTTGTTGGTTACTTAGAATCAATAAATTTATCTGATACTGATTTAGATAGTAAAGGAAGAGCTTTTGAAACTTTCATGGGAAGTTTTTTTAGAGGTAATTTTGGACAATATTTTACACCAAGACCAATTGTAGATTTTGTTGTTAGTGTTTTGCCAATTACAAATAAATCTTACGTTTTAGATACTTCTTGTGGTAGTGGTGGTTTTTTATTACATGCATTAGACAAAGTTAGAAGACATGCAGACAAAATTTACCCAAAACATAAAACTGATGTTAAACAGCATGCTAAACATCATAAGCATTGGCATGATTTTGCTGAGAATTATTTATATGGAATAGAAATAAATGAGCAAATAGCCCGAACAGCTAAAATGAATATGATTATTCATGATGATGGCCATACAAATGTTGTTGCTACGGACGGGTTAACACCTCCAAGAATATTACCCGCAACACCAGATGAAACTGACGAACAAAAAAAACTAAGAGAAAGGCTTAATAAAACATCTATTGAGGCTGTTACTAAAAACCAAGGTTTTAATTACGATCACTTTAATTTTATTATAACAAATCCACCATTTGGTTCTTTAATAAAACAAACTGAAAAAGCTTATATGCATCAATATAATTTAAGCTATAAAGAAAAAGACTGGTTAGATTTAAAAGGAAAGAATAAAAGTAGAAGACCACAACAAAGTACAGAAATTCTATTTATAGAAAAATGTCATAAATATTTAGCCGAGGATGGTTACATGGCTGTAGTTATTCCTGATGGAATTTTAACAAATAGTAGTTTACAATATGTAAGAGATAATATAGAAACTTGGTTTAGGATTATAGCGGTAGTTTCTATGCCACAAACTGCATTTAGTGCAACTGGTGCTGGTGTAAAAAGTTCTGTATTAATACTTAAAAAATGGTCGAAAAAAGAAACTTTAAAATTAAAAGAGAAAATTGCTAGTTTACAATTAGACGTTATTAATACTTATAATTATGAAGAACAAGTAAATGATTGGAATAGCGAAAAAAGAAAAAAATTTAAAGAATATATAGGTTACAACGGAGAAACTAAAAATTTAGCTAAAAAAGAAATTGAAAGTTCCGATAGCTTTAAAGCTTGGAAAGCTGAAATTAATGAGTTTTACAAAGAAAAAATTGAAAGTTTAAAAGATGAATTAAATGAAAAATTAATATCTGAGAAGCAAAATAATTTAATTGATTATCCAATTTTCATGGCAATAGCCGAAGATATTGGGTATGATGCAACAGGAAATCTTACAAAAAATAATGAGTTAGAAATTATTGGAAAAGAATTAACAAACTTTATAAATTCAGTAGAAGATGGCACAATTTAAGTTTTCTACTAAACTAGGAAAAACTAATTTATTTCTAATTGATAAAAGTAAATTAGAAGGTAGGTTAGACCCTATTTTTTACGCCTCAGATCTAACAAAGTTTAATTCTGGTAAGTTTAATAGTCTATCTATAGGTAAAGTTGCAATTTCATTTAAATCTGGTTTTGGGGCTGGTAAAAAAGACCAAAGTGATGCAGAAAATGGAATTATACACATTAGACCAACTAATCTTGGTAAAGATGGTTTGTTAAAATATAATAAAAATGTATATGTACCATTTAATGAGAAAGCAGATAAATTAGAAAAAGATGATGTTTTATTTAATAATACAAATAGCCAGGAGCTTGTTGGTAAAACAACAATAGTTACAGATAATAAAGATCTTTATTATTCAAACCATATTACTAGAATTAAAGTCAATAAAAATTTAATATTACCAGAGTATTTATGGATAATATTAAACATGTTAAGGATAATTCACTTAGTAATAGAATATTTAATATTTCTTTTAAAGAAATTAATGGTAACAGAATAGATAGTTATTATAATTCAGAATATTACAGATCTGTTTTAGAATCAATTAAAAATTCTAAATATCCAGTAAAAAAACTAATAGATATAACTGATAAAATCACAGATGGAACTCATCATACACCAAATTATATTTCTCAAGGTGCTCGATTTATTTCTGTAAAAAATATTAAAAATAGTAGTATATCTTTTAAAAGCATAAAACATACAAGCTTCGAAGAAGGAGAAAAGCTTGAAAGAAGAGTTAAGCCTAGAATGAATGATATCTTATTAACAAAAATTGGAACAATTGGTAAAACTGCTATAATTAGAGAAGAAGATATTCCTTTTAATATTTTTGTTAGTCTTGCTCTAATACGACCAAATCAGACTGTATCTAACTATTATTTATCTGAAGTATTAGGATCTTCTATATGTAAAATACAATTTACAAGACATTTAAAAGGTGTTGGAGTTCCTGATTTACATTTAGAAAACATAGCAACTACTCTAATCCCTTTTCCTTCCTTAGATAAACAAATTGAATTAGAAGAGAGAATATTAGCAAAAAGAAAAATGGCTGAAAATTTACAAATTGAAGCAAATAATGCCCTTAATAAAACCAAACAGAGAATCGAAAAAATGTTATTATGATTTTAAGAGGAATATTAGACAGATCGTTAAGTAATCAACTATGTATTAGAGGTTTTGCACCTTTAGGCGAATTAGCAAGACTTTCAAAAGCAGATTACACGTATCAAAGAGACTTGATTTCTAAACAAGAAACAACTATAAAACAGTTTTTAAAACATAGTCCACATTTATTTTTTCCAGAGGTTATATTGGGACATCATGTAGAATATGATTATTCATTACCAAAAGCAGAACAAGGAATTCAACCAATAAATATTATTGAAAGCGGTTCAAAATTTGAGTCTAATATTCAGAAGATTAAGTTTTCTTCAAAAAAATTAAGTTATAAGGATAAGTTTGATTCACGTAATAAAGCAGAAGTACAAGTCGTTGAAATTGAAATTGATGAAGACTATTTATTGAAATGTATTGAAAAGAATACTCAACCATTTAGTAGAATTGATGGAAATCATAGATTAAGTGCTGTAAGCGATAAAAAAGGTGATGAAGAAATTAAAAAGAGAGACACACCTTTTTGTATAGTTCTTTTTCAATCTACTATATCAGAAATAACAGATCGTGATGGAAACAAAAAAAAGGTTATCGATAATAACGGAGAAAAATTCGAAAAAGTAGTCTTTCATAATATAAATACGAAAAGTGTTCCATTAACATCAGAAGAAAATTTAAGAGTAATTGTTGAAGACGAAAAAAACTTTAAAAATGAAGCCTTAAAAAAGGAGTTTGGTTGGAAATATGTTGCAATTAGAGAATTAAACAAATTACTACCAACAGAACATTTAGAAGATATAGTTCCAAATTTACACAATGCTTTTCTAAGCTTTAAAGATGATACACTTTATAAATTATCCGTAGTATCAAAGATTATTGATTTTCTATTAAAAGAAAACAGTCTTCCTCAAACAAACGAATCTATAAAGCAAGTCAAAGCTGCACTTAAAAAAATTAATCAAGAGTTTGGAAATCACGATTTACTTAAAAAATCAAAAAATAGCGCTTTTTTAATAGCTGCTTTAAGTATAGAGTTGAATTCAAAAAAGCAATTAAAACATTTTGTACAATGGGTTTCAAAGCATGAATTAGCTACTTTAAATGAAGTTTCTGCTAAATCATTATTAGATATTTATTTGAAAATATATACAAAAAGCATTGATGTGTTTGTAGCTATGAAATATTATGGTGTTGATGAAATCGCTAGTTATAATAGTATTTATAGTAGGGCAGTAGCTAGAATAAAAGCTGAGAATCCTGATGTAAATATCAAGTTATTAAAAATCATGACACATAATGGAGCAACAAAAAGCATTATTTCTAAAATGATAAAAGAAATTGAAAATTGCTCAATTTTTATTGCAGATGTAACAGAAAGAAATCCAAATGTAGCTTATGAGTTAGGTTATGCAAGAAGTATGGATAAACCAACTATTATTGTTCAAAAACATGATGATGAAACTGAAATTCCATTTGATTATGCACAAGATTTTAGGAAAACATATAATATTGGAGCTCCAAATTCTTTAGAGAATTTAGCATATGATGATATTAAAGCAATTTTAGAAACAAATTATGGATTTAAATTAAATGTAGAATAAGTATTCTTATTAAAATTACAATCCATAAAAAAAATGTTTGGATAATAGACCAAGTATTTTAAAAGCTCGTGAAATTGGTGAAAGAATCATCATAAAGATGAAAAAATACATAAACATCTTTATTGATGGAATGACTGCGTAAAATTTAAAAATAAAATAATGATGTTAGGATTATCAAAATTAATGATGGATTTAATAAATACAGGTATGTTTACTTCTGTAGAATTTATAGATCATAATGCAATTAGTAAAGACCATTTAAAAGACGTTAAAGCAACATTTAATAATCAAGAAATAATTGTTCCAGTTTATACAAGTGATGATTATGAGTCTATAGTTAAAAAGATAATTGATAAAGCTAAATTCTAAAGGTTTTACAGTATTTAAATAAATGTAAATACTGATATTAAATATAATTTGTATGTTTGCATAAAACTGTATTATAATTTATATTATGTTAAATAGGTTTTTTAACAAACAATCTATCTTACTCTCTTATAAGACTAAACCAAACACATTACATACTCTGAGTATAAAAATTATAATCCTTTAAAACAACATCAATAAACTCTTTATCTGTTTTATGGATAGATTTAATTCCGGTTACTTCCAAGACTTTAGACCTCAGTTTTATCAAGGTTTTAAAGTCATTATATTTTTTTGCGGAATTAAAAGTATTTTTAATAATACGCACATCGTTGTCAGACAATTTAATAACATTCGGATATGTTGGTACGTATGCGTTGGAAATATTTTCTAAGATAGTTTCAGAAAACTGTACATTATCCTTTAGGTAAATAACCACTGTATTGGCAATGATATCTCCAAAACGTTGTTGATTATCGGTGAATAATATCAATAAAAAGCCAATCATTTTTCCAAAGAAAAAAAGCAACATTAATAAAGCTATTTCATCGTCTAATCCTAATGAAGCCACATAAACAAATAGTAATGTAAAAAGGTTAAAATCTACCACTCTTAAAAACCAACGGATAATGAAATCTGTTGTAGAAGGTTTAAAACCATCAATATTAATCACCTTTAAATGCAATAATTTTTTACCAACTGTTTGTCCGTTTAGGAGTATTTCTGAATACAAGGAATAAAAAGTAACCGGCAGAAAGATTAGTACATCTATGGCACGCAAAGACCAAGAATCTCCTTCTAAGGCAGTTTGAAACATTCTAAAATCTAAAAATTCCATAGCAAAATAGAGATATGCAAATTTTATAACATTATCTACGCCAAGTGCAAATAGCCTTTGGCCAACATTTGCAAGGGTAAAATTGATGTTTACATTTTGTGCTGTTTTTATTTGGAGTCTTTTCATGCAATGGTTAAATTCGCTCTGTATGAGAGAGGTCGCTTTTATAAAGCAAAATAAAGAAAAATGGCTCGAATTTGAACAAGGTTTTTCAAATAAAGAGAAAAAAAGTCCAGACGACATTGCAAACCTGCATATAAAAATCATGAACGATTTGGTATATGCGCAAACCTATTACCCTAAAAGTAAAGTTACTCAGTATTTAAATAAGTTGGCAAAGTCTAGTTTTGACAAGGTGTATCACTCAAAAAGACGCAACAAAAATGTTTTATTGTATTTCTTTTTTGACAAAGTACCACTACTCGCCTACCAGTACAGAAAATATATTTATTTGTCTTTTATTGTATTTTTTGCTTGTTTTTTCATCGGTTTGTTATCAACATTAAACGATACTTCTTTTGCAAGACAGATTTTAGGGAACAATTATATAGATCAAACGCTAGAAAACATAGAAAGTGGCGATGCCATGGCAATTTATAAAGGAGGCAGCAATTGGGGAACTTTTATAGGTATTTACGACAATAACCAACGAGTTGGCTTAAAAATGTTCTTATCTGGTTTATTTATAGGTATTGGTACCGGTTTTTACGTAGTATATAATGCCATTATGGTAGCTGTTTTTCAAGCATTCTTTTATCAAAATAATAGTTTGTTCGACAGTTTAAAAGGAATTTGGATTCATGGAACCTACGAGATTTTCAGCATGATCATAGAAGCAGCAGCCGGTTATATTATTGGAGCTAGTATTTTGTTCCCAGGAGCATACAAACGCTTCGAATCCTTTAAAATAGGGATGAAAGCAGCGTTTTATATTTTTATAAGCACGATTCCGTTTACCTTAGCAGCCGCTTTTTTAGAAGGTTATATTACCCGATATTCCAATATTATGCCTACCGTTTTGTGTTTTGCAATCATTGGTTTTAGTTTAGCTACTATTAGTTATTACTACTTAATTTTACCTTTTAAGGTAGCTAATAAACATCATTTACGTTAATGCAAAAAAAGGTATTTCTTTTCGTCTTATTTTTTACTTCCATTGTTTTAGGACAGGTTGAAAACGATAGTCTTCTTTTGTTAGAGAAAGACACTGTTCATTATGAGAAGTCTATTGAATATGCGCAAAAAAGAGCGTTTACAGAAAATATAAAAGAAAAGTATAACGACAAAGAGTTTCAATATACAGAAGAAGAAATTGAAGAGGCAGAGCCATTAAAACCTTCTGCAGGAGAATCTGCATTTGTTGGAGCATTTTTGTTTTTTATCAGTAATATTTTTCCTTTCATATTAGGGGGAATTATCATATTTATTATTTTAAAAACCTTTTTAGGCACAGAAACCAATTTCTGGAATTTTAAAAAGTCTAAAAAGAAAGTGGCAAAAAAACTGATTTATGAAGATGAAGATATTCATGAAACAGATATTGACGGATTGTTACAAAATGCCATTCAAAATAAGGAATATCGATTGGCAATTCGTTATTATTATTTATCAGTTTTAAAAACGCTATCAGACAAGAAACTTATTGATTATCATAAAGATAAAACCAATTCAGAATACCTTTTTGAAATAGAAAACACCACTACAAGAACTGATTTTTCGTATTTATCGTACGTTTATTCTTATGTATGGTATGGAGATTTCCCGATAGACGAAACCAATTTTAAATTGGTAGAAAGCAAGTATCAATCTTTTAAAAACACTTTAAAATAATGATACTACAACATTTAAAAAAATACGCTCCTCTCCTGCTCTTGTTCCTACTAATAGGTTGTCATAAAACAGATTGGAGTGAGAACTTTAAAGAGAAAGAGAAAAGTCCGTTTGGCAATTATATTATTTATAATGAAGCAGAAACGCTGTTTAAAAACAAGCAGGTTACTTTATTAAAACAGAATATTTATGATTACTTAATGTTAGAATCTGTAATTGATAGTGTAGAAATTAAAAATTACGTTTCCATAAAGCATAACGGTTTTAAATATACTAACGGAAGTACAAGGGAGCTTTTAGATTTTGTAGCCAAAGGAAATAACGTGTTTTTAGCTTTTAATAATTTTAGAGATACATTAAAATCCTCTTTAAAATTTACTACGAATAATTTAGATAAAGATGTATATGATGTAAAGGGGTTAAAAAAGTTAGAAGGAACTTTTGAATTGAATAACAAATCTTTTTCTAAAACTTCATTTTCTTTTGATAGAAATATTAGAAGAAACTACTTTTTACAATACAATGAAAACACCACCAGTATTTTAGGAACCTTTGCTGTTGATGGAGAAAAAGTGCCTAATTTTGTCAAAATTCATTATGGAGAAGGGGCTTTTTATTTACACACCCAACCCATTGCCTTTACCAATTATTATTTGTTAAACGGTAAAGAGGAATATGCGGCTAATGTATTTTCGTATTTACCAAATGCAGACGTAATTTGGGATCCGCAGATAAAATCTAGTAAATATGAAGATAAAAAGGAGGATGATAATAATGTGTTTAAATTCTTTTTAGAGCATCCAACGTTAACCTGGTTTTTATTTGTTTCATTAATAGGATTATTGCTGTTTATGCTTTTCAATGCAAGAAGAAAACAACGTCCGATTCCTATTATAAAACCCTTACAAAATTCGACAGTAGAATTTACTCAAACCATTGCCAATTTGTATTTAAAAGAACAAGATCATAAGAATTTGGTTGATAAAAAAATAGCCTACTTTTTAGAGAAGGTTCGTTCTAAATACCTTTTAGATACCAGTAATTTAAATGCTGATTTTATAGAAAAACTAGCTTCTAAATCTGGTAATGATTTGCAAAGAACAAAATATTTAGTAAATACAATTATTGCTTTAAATAAGAAGACGGAATGTCTTGAAGAAGAATTAATTGTGTTACATAAAATGATAGAAAATTTCTTAAATAAATAAGATATGGAAACACCTAATAACGAAGAAGTACAACAAGGTATCTCTTTTGAAAATAGAATTGATTTATCGGAATTACAAGAGAGTGTTTTTAAGATAAAAAAAGAACTACAAAAAGTAATTGTAGGTCAAAAAGACATGATGGATTTGTTGATCGTTGCACTACTTGCAGATGGTCATGTTTTAATAGAAGGTGTGCCTGGAGTTGCTAAAACGATTACTGCAAAATTGCTAGCAAGAACTATAGATGTTGGCTTTAGTAGAATACAGTTTACACCAGATTTAATGCCTTCAGATATCTTAGGGACTTCTGTTTTTAATGTAAAAACATCTGAATTTGAGTTTAAAAAAGGGCCTATTTTTTCGAGCATGATTTTAATTGATGAAATAAACAGAGCTCCTGCAAAAACACAAGCTGCTTTGTTTGAAGTGATGGAAGAAAAACAAATTACCATAGACGGACAAACGTTTCAATTACAAGAACCTTTTGTAGTTTTAGCAACGCAAAACCCTATAGAACAGGAAGGAACGTATCGTTTACCAGAAGCACAATTAGACCGTTTTTTATTCAAAATTAATGTCGATTACCCAAATGCAGATGAAGAATTACAAATTCTTTTAAAAGAACAAGCGTTAGAAAATACCACAAAAGCAAGTAAAATTGAAACAGTAATTTCTGGAGCTAAAATAAATGAATTTAGAAATTTAGTCAATCAGATAAAAATTGAAGAAAATTTACTAAAATACATTGCGAACATTGTAGTGAATACACGAACGAATTCCTTTTTATATTTAGGCGCTTCACCAAGAGCAAGTATTGCAATTTTAGGAGCTTCAAAAGCGTTTGCAGCCATTGAAGGACGTGATTTTGTTACACCAGAAGATATTAAAAGAGCCACAATACCTGTTTTACAACACAGAGTAATTGTAACGCCAGAAAGAGAAATGGAAGGTTTAACAAGCAAACAGATTATAGAGCAAATTATTGAGGCAGTGGAAATTCCGAGGTAAATCTAAGCGACATTGCGAGGAAACGAAGCAATCTCAATTTAACAATCAAATCTGTCATTCCGAACGAAGAATGAGGAGGAATCTCATTCTAAATGATATTACAATACGAGATCTCTCAATCGTACCTCATTTCGAGATGACAGAAAGTACAATTACACGATTAAACAAATTAACAATTACACATATTTTTGAAACATTTTTACAACACCTTATTCTTAAACAATCGATTTTTCTACATTTTAGGAAGCATCGCAGCTCTTTTTGTGGTTGGTTTTTTCATACCTTTCTTTTTTGTAGTTTCTAAAATGTTGCTTTTTGTTTTAGTGGTGTTACTATTGGTAGATGTTTTTATTTTATACAATACCAAAAATGCAATTATTGTGAATCGCTATTTACCAGAGCGATTGTCTAATGGAGATGTAAATAAAATATCGATGCAATTGCAAAGTTTATACGGTTTTAAAGCACATCTTTCTATTATAGAAGAAATTCCTTTTCAATTTCAAAAAAGAGATTTTATCTTCAATATTATCCTATCAAAAAAAGAAGAAAAAACAATTCATTACGATTTAATTCCGACAGAAAGAGGTGTTTATTTATTCGGAAACATCAATGTTTACGCAAGTTCTCCGTTGCAATTAGCAACTAAAAAACACGTTTTAGGAGAAGAAAAAGAGGTGAAATGCTATCCTTCATTCCTAAAGTTGAGAGAATTCGATTTTAAAGCTTTTAACAATGATGCTGTTTCTTACGGAACAAAAAAGGTTCGTAGAATTGGTCATTCTTTAGAATTTGAACAAATTAAAGAATATGTTTCTGGTGATGATATTCGGTCTTTAAACTGGAAAGCCACTGCAAAGAGAAACCAGTTAATGATCAATCAATATGTGGAAGAAAAATCGCAACCTGTTTATGCTATTATCGATAAAGGTCGTGCTATGCAAATGCATTTCAATAATTTAAGTCTGTTAGATTATGCGATAAATTCTACGTTGGCAATTAGCAATGTTATTTTAAGAAAACAAGACAAAGCTGGTATGTTATCGTTTTCAACAAAGTTGGAAGATTGGGTAGTTGCAGAAAAAAGAAACTCTCAGATGAGTTTAATTTCGGAAGCATTACACAATATTAAAACAGATTTTTCAGAGTCGGATTTTAGTACTCTATATGCCGTTGTTAAAAGAAAAATCACACAAAGAAGTTTACTTATTCTTTATACAAATTTTGAAACTATGGATGGTTTAAAGAGGCAACTCCCCTATTTACGGGCGTTGGCTAAAAACCATTTGGTTTTGGTGGTCTTTTTTGAAAATACAGCACTAGAAGCTTTAACCACAACACAAAGTGAAGATGTTTTAGGAGTTTATGATAGTATTATTGCAGAGAAATTTATGTACGAAAAGAAAAGTATTGTAAAAGAACTCAAAAAATACGGAATTCAAGCTGTTTTAACAAAACCAGAAAACTTAACCGGAGATACTATTAACAAGTATTTAGAGTTAAAATCTAGAGGATTATTTTAGAATAAGATATCGTAAAGGAAAACGATGAATAGGAAAGATATGGATTAAGTAAATCAAGTAATTATCGTTTGTGAAATTCATCACTTCTATGAGCTTTATTTTAGTAGAAAATTATATTAAGGAAAACAGTTATGCATAATTCATAAGGCCTAACACTTAAAACAAGTGTAAAAATAATTAGATTAATGCTGTTGGTAAAGAATAAATAATATATTTGTGCGCTTATTAAAAAAACGAAACATTAGAGAATGAATTGGTATATAAAAGTAATAAAACAGTATTCAGACTTTAAAGGAAGAGCAAGACGTCAAGAATATTGGATGTTTGTTTTAATAAACACGATTATTTCCATCGGTTTTATGTTTATGGACAAAATTTTTGGTACAAATTACGGAGAATTTGGTGAAGACGGTTACCTTGAAACATTCTATAGTTTAGCTGTTTTAGTGCCATACTTAGCTGTTACAGCAAGAAGAATGCATGATGTTGGAAAAAGTGGTTGGTATATGTTAATACCAATCTATAATTTAATTTTAGCTTGTTCAAATAGTGAGAATGGTGAAAATAAATGGGGAGAAAACCCAAAAGGTGAAGGAAATAGTTCAGAAATTAATCAAATAGGTCAAGAATAGTATAATTATTAAAAATTAAAAAAATGAATTGGTATTTAAAAGCAGTAAAAGAGCATTACGCAGATTTTAACGGTAGAGCAAGAAGAGAAGAGTATTGGATGTTTACATTATTTAATGCAATAATTTCTATTGTAATAACTTTTGTGTTTGCGGGGATTGGTATCGCTTTAGAGTCGCCTTTATTAGGCGGGTTAAGCTATATTTATACTTTGGCAGTTTTAGTACCAAGTTTAGCTGTTCTTGTAAGAAGATTACATGATACAGGAAAAAGTGGTTGGTTCTTTTTTATAGTTCTAATACCGTTAATTGGTTCTATTTGGTTATTGGTAGTATTGTGTACAGATAGTGTTTCTGGTGCAAATAAATGGGGTGAAAATCCTAAGGGAATTGGAAATAATTCTGCTATAAATGAAATAGGTAGAGAATAACTCTTTCAAATATTAAAATACAATAGAAGGTTGCTTATTTAGCAACCTTTTTTTTTGTTTATTTTTCTCAACTTTAACCCCTAAATAAAACTACTTTTGCCTTGTGAAAATTAGACAAAAATCAGAATCGGAATTTATTATTGTAATGGCTTCATTAATGTCTTTAGTTGCTTTTGCAATTGATGCATTATTACCGGCTATTTCAGATATTAGTGAAACAATTCATATTATAGACCCAAAAAACAATCAGTTATTTATAACCATGATTTTTTTAGGAATTGGTTTTGGGCAGCTTATTTCAGGTCCATTATCTGATAGTTTTGGTCGAAAACCTATTATCTATGTTGGTTTTAGTGTTTTTGTACTCGCTAGTTTTATTTGTCTTTTTGCCACTAATTTAGAAATGATGATTGTTGGTCGGTTTTTACAAGGAATAGGCTTATCTGCCCCAAGAACCATAAGTATTGCTATGGTTAGAGACCGTTTTAGCGGTAATTATATGGCGAGAGTTATGTCTTTTATTACGGTAATCTTTCTTTTAGTGCCTGTTATTGCTCCTGCTTTAGGTAAAATATTATTAGATGCTTACGGATGGAAATCTATTTTTTACAGTCAGTTAATTATAGGTGTTTTCATTATGCTTTGGGTCTGGAAAAGACAACCTGAAACTTTAGTGGTAGAAAAAAGAAAGAAATTTAAGTTAGCACTATTTGTAGAAGGAATTAAAGAATTTGTAAAGTATAAATACGCTGTAATTTTTACCATATTTTCTGGTTTTATTACAGGGTCCTTTATGGTGTATTTAAGTGCTAGTCAACATATTTTTGTAGAACAATATCACTTAGAAGAAGAGTTTCCGTTTATTTTTGCTTGTTTGGCAATTAGTATTGGAATGGCTACTTTTTTGAATGGAAAGCTCGTAGTAAAAATGGGAATGTTTAAACTAGTTTCCTTTTTTACAATAATGTTTACGGTAGTTTCACTAATCTACATTCTCTTTTTTTATGGAGATACGAATCCGAATATTTATGTCTTATTGATATTTTTTGGTTTGCAATTCTTTTCAATCGGATTTTTATTTGGTAATACTAGAGCTTTGGCAATGGAACCTATAGGCCATATTGCAGGTGTTGGAGCGGCTATTAATGGTTTTGTTTCTACCATTATGGCAGTACCAATTGCTACTTTTATTGGTAGTTATATTACAGACACCGCTTTGCCTCTATTTATTGGTTTTTTTGTTTGTGGTACCATTGCGCTCTTGTTAATTCTACTTCTAAAATTAAGGAAAAATTAGTTTTAAAAAGATCTATATTTATTTGAAATAATAGATAAAAACAACCAAATATTAGCATTAGCCTATCAACTTTAAAAAATATTATAATATTTTAGTATGGAAATTCCTATAATTTATCAAGATGAGTTTATTATTTGCGTTGCTAAACCTAATAATGTACTTGTACACCATGCGCATCATTCTAGAAATGTTGCTGATGAAAAATCTCTTTTACAACTGTTAGATGAACAAGTTGGTGGTAAATTTTATCCGATTCATCGATTGGATAGAAAAACATCTGGAATTATTTTATTAGCAAAGGAAACACACTTTGTTTCTAAGTTTCAAGACTTGTTTACTGCTAATGAAATTCAGAAAACGTATTATGGAGTAGTTCGTGGTTTTTCTCCGGAATCAAAAATTATTGATTCTCCTGTAAAAGGCAGAGATGCTAATGTTCACAAAGAGGCTTTAACACATTTAAGAACTCTAGAGCAAGTCACTTTAGATATTCCTGTAAAACCGTATGATTCTTCTCGTTATAGTTTGGTAGAATTATCGCCTAAAACAGGAAGAATGCATCAATTGCGTGTGCACTCTAATAAAATAAGTCACCCTTTAATTGGTGATTCAAAATATGGTGACAAGAATCATGATGTAATGTTTGAAGAAAATTTTGGTTGGAAAAATATGTTTTTACATGCAGGGAAACTAGAATTTAAACATCCTTTTACTGAAGATAAACTTATTCTAAAAGCTTCTTTTCCTGAAGATTGGATTGGTTTATTTAAAGCTTTTTCTTGGGTAAATCCTGTTGAGTAAAAAAGTTATTTCGCGGAGATTCACGGAGTGAAAACACAGAGGATCACGGAGTTTTTTTTTAAAAAAATAATCCCATAAAAAAGTACTTTACTTTGTCATTCCTGTGAAAACAGTAATCTACAATTCGATTTTACAGACTGTGTATTTCTGAAGAATTAAAAAATGTTAGAAAACAATTCTAGTTGTTCTGATTGAAAAAATTGTTTCGCAGAGATTCACGGAGAAAATATCAAAAAATCTTTGCGAGCATCAACGATAAACTCTGCGAATCTCTGTGTAGTATTATTGCTCTATAGATTGTGCGTTAAAACTAATCAATTCTCCTTCTTCAAAAACTGGCGTAATTTCTATCGGGTTGCAACAGACTTCGCAATCTTCTATGTAGGTTTGTTGGTAGACGCTTTGGTCTAGTATCATTGAAATTTCTTCCCAACAATGTGGGCATTGAAAAAAGTGTTCTCTTTCCATTATTTTGTCCTTTTTAAAACTATATTTTTAAATCAATTTACGAACTTTTCTTGTCTAGAGTACAACCAAACGGTTTATTTGCTGATTATTTACAACTATTAAAGTTTTAAACTTAGTGAAATTTAATATTCAATTAAACTTAAAATAGCTTTTTCTATTCTGTTTTTAGGTAAATATTGATTTTCTAAATTTTTATCAAACGGAATTGGAGTTTCTAAACTAGCGACTCTTTTTACGGGGGCATCTAGGTGTTCATAACAGTTTTCGTTGATTAAAGCAGAAATATCACTCGAAATTCCGCCAAACAAAGAATCTTCTTGAACTACAATAGCTTTACCTGTTTTTTTAACGGATGTATAAATTGTTTCTACATCTAAAGGTTGTAGAGTTCTTAAGTCTATAACATCTGCAGAAATATGTTTGTTGTTTTCTAAAACCTCTAAAACCCAATGTATTGCTGCTCCGTAACTGATTATTGTAAGCTGCGTTCCTTCTTTTAAAAGTGCTGCTTTTCCAATTTCTGTAGTAAAATAATTTTCTGATACTTCTTGATAAACAGATCTATATAATGCTTTATGCTCAAAAAAAAGTACCGGGTTAGGCTCGTTAATCGCTGCAATTAATAATCCTTTTGCGTCTTGTGGAAATGCAGGATACACAACTTTTAAACCAGGAGTTTTAGTAAACCAAGCTTCATTGGTTTGGCTATGAAAAGGACCTGCGCCTATATCTGCCCCACAAGGCATTCTTATAACAACATCGGCTTTTTGTTGCCATCTATAATGAGATTTTGCCAATAAATTTACAATCGGGTTAAAGCCAGAAGAAACAAAATCTGCAAATTGCATTTCAACTATTGCTTTCATTCCGTTTACAGATAAGCCATACGCGGCAGAAACAATGGCAGACTCACATATAGGTGTATTACGAATACGCTCTTTTCCAAATTTTGCTACAAAACCATCTGTAACTTTAAAAACACCACCATATTCTGCAACATCTTGCCCCATGATTACTAAGTCGGCATGTTTTTCCATGGATTGTTCTAAGCCTTCAGAAATAGCGTCTACAAATCGAATGATTTTCTTTTTTGTTGAAGGTGTAATTTCATTAGATGCATCATCTTGATACACGTCATTGAGTTCCGTTTCTAAATTCGGAATTATTTTTTCCTCATCAAAAGCTATTTGTAAGTGTTCATTTATCTCCTGAACTATTTCTGTTTTAAGAAAAACCTCTAGTGCTTCGGATAAGATTCCTTCATTTTTAAGAAACTCTTGATAATTTTCTACAGGATCTTTGGCTGCCCAAAAATCTAAATCCGCTTGCGGAACATATTTAGTGCCACTCGCCTCTTCGTGCCCGCGCATTCTAAACGTTTTAAACTCTAATAAAATTGGTCTTGGTTTTTCTCTGACACTTTTTGCTAATTGACTAACTTTTGAATATACTTCTAAAATATTATTGCCATCAATAATATGGCTTTCCATTCCGTAACCAATACCTTTATCTGCAATATGTTCGCATTTAAATTGCTCTAAAGAAGGTGTAGATAAGCCGTAACCATTGTTTTCAATACAAAATAGCACAGGTAAATTCCAGACAGCAGCTACATTTAGCGCTTCATGAAAATCACCTTCACTCGTGGCGCCATCACCAGAAAAAACAGCACATACTTTGTTATTTTTCTTTAATAAGTTAGCCAATGCAATTCCGTCTGCAACACCTAATTGTGGACCTAAATGAGAGATCATGCCTACAATATTGTATTCTTGTGCACCAAAATGAAAACTTCTATCTCTACCTTTTGTAAAGCCGTTCATTTTTCCTTGCCATTGAGAAAATAATTTATGCAAAGGGATTTCTCTAGTAGTAAAAACTCCTAAATTTCTGTGCATTGGTAAAATATACTCCTCTTTTTCTAAAGCTGCTGTAACACCAACTGAAATTGCTTCTTGACCAATTCCTGAAAACCATTTAGATATTTTCCCTTGCCTTAAGAGAATTAGCATTTTTTCCTCGATTAAGCGAGGTTTTAACATGTATTTATAGAGGCTTAATAACGTATCGTTATGAATGGAAAGAGGTTTAATAAAATCAATTTTTGAAGACATAAATTGTAGATTTTATAGTTATGCTAACAAACATACAGATAAAGGGATAGAATCCATAAAAAAAACCTTATCATTTTACTGATAAGGTTTTAAATGGTATTAAAAAAAAGAAGCTTACAGTTGTTGAAAAATCTCGTGCATCATTCTCTTTTTATCATTGATGCTTTCTTCTAAAGCAATCATTGTTTCTGTTCTATTTACTCCAGGAATATCGTCTATTCTGTAAATAATGTCTTTTGCATCATTAGTACCTTTTGCTCTTACTTTACAAAAAATATTGTATTTTCCAGCAGTTACATAGGCTACAGTAACGTTTGGAATGTTTCTTAAATCTGCAATAACATTCTGAGTCATAGAGGTTTTTTCTAGATACACACCTACATGTGCTATGAAAGAATACCCCATTTTCTCATAGTTTAAAGTAAGCGTAGATCCTTGAATAATACCTTCATCTTCCATTTTTTTTACACGTACGTGAATGGTACCTGCAGATACCAATAGTTGTTTTGCAATATCGGTAAAAGGAGTCCTTGCATTTTCAATTAACACATCTAAAATCTGATGATCTATTTCGTCTAATATAAATTTTTTCATTTTTTACGTATTATTCAAATTACTACGCAAATTTATGATTTTAATTTAATTAAACTAACATAAAACTAACAAATACTTAAACTTTTTTATCTTCGAAAACGATTTCGCAGTGTCCAATCTTAGAAATTAAACTATTTTCATCTACTTTGTTTAATTTTGAGACAAATTTCCCTTCTATTATTTTGTCTTCATATTGGTATGCAACGTCTTGTTTATGATCAGCATATCTATGAATAACATCGTAGAAAATTTTATCATTATTCGGAATGTTAAAATAATCCTCATAATTGATAAACGAATTTGAGTTTGCTATGTGATGCAGTCCTTGTAATATAGAAAAGAAAGTATATTTTCTAGACTCTTCCCTGTCGTAGTCATCCGGATAATGACCAGATTCAATTAAAATAGTGTTATATCCTAATTTTTGAAAATTATCTCCTGTAGCTGTCGGGTAAAATTCATCCGTATATCTACCAATAAAATTAGGAATCACGTTCTGTAGCATCGCATTCATGCTTACAATCACATCCATAGTAGCTATCCTCCCTTTTGTAAGTCCTCTTGTAATTTCTTCCGAAGGAGCTAAAAAAGATATCGTTGCAGGGTTTTTAGTTCCTTCTACGCTAAAAATAGTTCTCTGATCGTGTAGGTTGAAACAAAACTGCGGATTAAAATCTTCTAGAATGCTGCGCAATAGTCTGCTTTCTTTTGCTTCTCTATTTACGGCATCTCTATTTAAATCAACATTATTGGCATTAACTCTAGTGTATGCAAGTGCGCCATCTGGGTTTAACATCGGTATAAAAACCAACGTACATTCTTCTAGTATTTTTGTAAAAGTACTCTCAGATGAATTTAAAATACAGTTAAAAAGATCAAACAATGCTCTTGTACCTGTGCTTTCGTTTCCGTGCATTTGAGACCATAATAATATTTTTTTAGAGCCCGTACCAATTTTTAATTGATGAATAGGTCTGTCTTCTTCTGAAGTACCAATTTTTGAAACCTCAAATTTTGAAGCGTATTTAGAAAATAAATTTTCGATGTCTTTATAGGTAATCCATTTTCCTTGTAGCGCATTTTCTTTTTCTACGGAATAAATATTTTCTAAAAAATCGATTGGTAAAGTATTCATGGTATGCTAATATTTTTTTTCAAAAATAAAGAATTTTTAAAAGCTAACTGTCATATAAATTTAATCATATCTATAATTATTTATAAAAAAGAAGCTCTAAGGATTACAATAATTACCGTTTTAAAATATTTTTTAATTGAATAATTGATGGTCATTTATGCATTTACAATTGTTAATAGTTTACAAGTTACAATTGTAAATTCATTACTTGTTACAAATGTAAATAGAGTTTTCAGATGAGTGTGTTACTTTTGTAAATTGCATTATGTAATCAGTACTATTCATATTGTTCTTAAGTAAAAATAGATAATAAAACCTTATAGTTAAATATTAAAACATTATCATTTAGATGTTTATGTAGTTTACCTGAAGTTTTACTTAATGTGGTAAATCACTATTTAAACTGTTTACAATTATATCTTTTGTTACTGTCATTAGATTGTATACATTTGTATAAAGAAACATTATTACAATGGTAAACATATCTGAATTTACTACACGTTTAAAACAAGTGATGGAATTTCATCAATTATCTGCCTCTATGTTTGCAGATAAGGTTGGCGTACAACGCTCCAGTATTTCCCATATCCTATCCGGAAGAAATAAACCAAGTTTAGACTTTATCCTAAAAGTAACTACAGAATTTAATGATGTAGATATGTATTGGTTGCTGAACGGAAAAGGTAGTTTTCCAAAAAATGCAGAACCGAAGGCAGCTACTGCTCCAACTTTTTTTAACGACACTTCGCCTGAAACTGTTGGAAAAAAAATACAACGTATTGTCGTTTTTTATTCTGATGGTACTTTTGATGAATATCAGAAATGATAAAAAAAATCTTCTTATTAAACTTCAAGTTATAGAATTAGTATAATTTAGTATTTATGAATACAATTGATATTAGAACCGTAAATGTTGTGCAATACTTACAACCTTTACGAGAAGGCGGATCTTTGCCTGCAATCGTAAAAGCTGACGATGGCTTTTTATACGTACTTAAATTTAGAGGTGCAGGTCAAGGTAAAAAAGCATTGATCTCAGAATTTATAGGAGGAGAACTAGCAAGAGCAATTGGCCTACATGTTCCTGAACTCGTTTTTATGAATTTAGACGATTCTTTTAGTAAAACAGAACCTGATGAAGAAATTCAGGATTTATTAAAATTTAGTGTCGGTTTAAATTTAGGATTGCATTTTTTATCGAGCGCAATTACGTATGATCCTTTAGTTTCTGAGGTTGATGAATTTACAGCTTCTAAAGTAGTGCTTTTAGACAGTTTGATTAGTAATATTGATAGAACTGCAAAAAATGCAAACCTGCTAAGTTGGAATAATGAACTTTGGATTATTGATAATGGAGCCAGTTTTTACTTTCATCATAATTGGGCGACTTGGGAAAACCATTTGACAAGAACTTTTCCTTTAATAAAAGACCATGTACTTTTACCTAAAGCAACCAAATTACAAAATGCAGCATCAGAAATTAAACTAGTTATTAATAACGCTGTAATAGAAGATATCGTTGCTAACATTCCTGAAGATTGGTTAATTAATGAAGGCGATGTTTTAAAGCCAGAAGAAATAAGAGCTGCGTACATTCAATTTTTAAATGCGAAACTTTTAATGATAGACGAACTAGTTAAAGAAGCAGAAAATGCAAGATAAAGTTACATTTGAATATGCTATTATTAGATTGGTACCAAAAGTAGAACGCGAAGAATTCTTTAATATAGGAGTCATATTATTTTCTAAACGAAAAAAGTTCTTGGATATAAAATACCACATCAATGCTGATAAACTAAAAGCATTAGCACCAGAATTAGAGTTAGAGATTTTAAACAACTATTTAAATGCTTGGAAACTAATTTGTGAAGGAAAAGTTGCAGGTGGTAAAATTGGTGAATTTGAAATATCAGATCGTTTTAGATGGTTAGCGGCCTGCAGAAGCACCATTATACAGAGTTCTAAAACGCATCCGGGTTTATGTGATGAGCCCGAGAAAGATTTGAATGATATTTTTGACAAATATGTTTTGTAAAAAATAATAATTATGCATGGATCGTTTGGAGCATTAACTACATTAATTAAAAAACAGGAAGCTGCTAAAAACAGAAAAGCTTCTTTAAAATATGAACTTCAAAAAAGAAGAGAAAGTTTACTGCATAGCAAACCTGAACAAGAGTTAGAATTTCCTGAGATTTCTAAAACAGAAATGAAAATTTTAAAAGAAGAAATTAGAAAGAAATATAAAGCAGCCCGCATTAAAAACATAGCAGTTAATTTTTTTTTAATCATTTTTGTGCTGCTTATCTTTTATTTAATCGGAAGTATTAGAAAGTAATCTATCCAAAATAATACTTTACAAATAATAATTATATGGAATTATTAAAGACAATTTTAGAATTTGAACTCTTTAGTTTTGAAGAATACAGCTTAAAAATAGGTGCTTTATGCCTAGTGCTATTAATTTACTTAGTTACAAAAGTTGCTTTGTGGTTGTTAAAAAAATCTTTATTTAGAAATAAAAGTGTAGATGAGTTTAGTAAAGGAAATACCTATTCATTATTCCAGATTATAAAATATATAATTTGGGTACTTTCATTTGGTTTTATGTTAGAGGCCTTAGGTATTGAAGTAACCCTTTTAATAGCAGGGTCTGCAGCATTATTAGTTGGGGTTGGACTTGGTTTACAACAAACGTTTAATGATGTTATTTCTGGTATTATTTTGCTTTCTGAAAGGTCTATTAGAATTTCAGATGTTTTAGAAATTGATGGAGATACTGTGAAAATACAAGAGATTGGTTTGCGAACATCCAAAGGATTAAATACAGACGATATTTCTATTATTATCCCTAATTCTTTAATCACTACTAATAAAGTAATTAATTGGAGTCATCAAGCTAATTTGAATCGTTTTAGAATTGATATTAGAGTTTCTTACAATTGTGATGTAGAATTTGTAATTAAAATTCTAGAAGAAAGCGCTAGAGAGCATGCGGAAGTTAGTATAAATAAAAAGGTAGAAGCACGATTATTGAGTTTTGGAGAATCGTCTTTAAATTTTCAAGTATTGTTTTATAGTAGTACCATTTTTAGATCTGATAGAATGAAAAGTGACATCCGTAGAGTTATAAGGCGTAAGTTTGTAGAAAATAACATTGCAATTCCTTTTCCACAAATGGATGTACATGTTAAAACGAAGTAATCATTAAAAAAAATGATAAAAAAACAATAATTAAATTAAACCCTAAAGGGAAATATCAGTCCTTATAATATATTTTAAAATTAAATAATATCATGGCAAAAAGAAAGACGCCCTTCTCATTTCAAATTAGAATTATTCACAGATATTTAGGTTATTTTTTAGCCGGAATTATGTTTGTATACGCATTAAGCGGAATTTTAATGGTTTTTAGAGACACTGACTTCCTAAAAACAGAAGTAATCACCGAAAAGAAATTAGCACCAAATTTATCTGCACGAGACCTAGCTCCTATTTTTAAAAAAGGCGCAAAAGTATTAAATAAAGAAGGTGATGTTTTATATTTAAAAAATGGAAATTACAATCAAAAAACTGGAGTTGCTAACATTAAAAAAATGCAATTGCCATTCGTGCTTAATAAAATGGAAAAACTACATAAAGCAAATACAAGTAGTCCTCTTTATTTTTTAAACATCTTTTTTGGAGTCTCTTTACTATTCTTTGTTTTTTCTGCTTTTTGGATGTATACACCAAAAATGCCTGTTTTTAAAAAAGGAATGTATTTTGCTGCTGGTGGAATTCTACTAACAATTATTCTGTTGTTCGTTTAAAAAAGAACTGAACTTTTTTTTAATAATATAAGATATACTCAAAACAGCTTTAATAATTGTTTTGAGTATTTTTTATACGTACAAATATTTTAAATTCTAGTTCGCTTATTGCTTAATATCCTCTAATCCCCATTTGTCTAAACTCCTCAAAATACCTTCTAAAGATTGTCCTCTTTTGGTTAATGTATATTCCACCTTTGGCGGAACAACAGGGTAGACTTTCCTAGAAATCAATCCATCTTTTTCTAATTCTCTTACAGTTTGTGTAAACATTTTGTTAGAAATACCTTCAATATGTTTTTGTAAAATACCTGAACGCAATCCTCCTTTTAGTAAATGAAACAAAACTAAAGGTTTCCACTTTGTGCCAATTAAATTCATAGTGTAATTTAGCGGACAAGTAATTTTTTCTATCAAAATTTATTATTTATTTTACTGATAATCATTAATTTACTCTTTTTTGCAACTATACTACTTTTTGGTAAGTTATTGCCCAATAGGCAAATATAGATTAATTTTGTAATGTAAATTAGAAATTATGAAAACAAAACAAGAGTACCCAAAATCATTTTCACATATAGGTCTTACCGTTCCAAATATTAAAGAAGCAGTAAAATTTTATTCAGAAGTAATGGGTTGGTATATTATTATGGAGCCTTCTGTAGTTAAAAAAGAAACTGCCATTGGTTTAATGTGTATTGATGTTTTTGGTGAAGATTGGGAAGAATTCGAAATCGCACATTTATCTACTTCAGACGGAATTGGAGTTGAGTTATTTTCATTTCCACAAGGCATAAAAGAAGCACCAGAATTTAATCCTTTTAATACAGGGCTTTTTCACTTTTGTATTCAAGATCCAAATATCGAAGAATTAGTTGATGAAATAGTTGCTTACGGAGGCAAACAAAGAATGCCAATTAGAGAATATTATCCAAAAGATAAACCTTTTAAAATGTGTTATGTAGAAGATCCTTTCGGAATCGTTTTTGAAGTGTATACACATAGTTACGAGTTAACCTATTCTTCTGGAGCGTATGCAAAATAAAAACAATTAACTTAGCAACTTACGTTGATTTTGTTTCAGTATTAAAACCGAAAAAAATTAACGTAAAGTTATAAAAAGCTAAGAATGAAGAAAAATGTTGCACTTATAATACTCTTATCATTTTTGATTTCCTGTAAATCAGAAAAGAAAAAAGAATTTGAAAAAGAGGTTAAAATAGAGACTTTTATTACTGATGATTTTGAAATTATAAAACCAATTGAAGATTCTAAAGCTGTATTAATTTTATTTGGTGGTTTTGGAGAAAAAGCTGTCGATATAAAAAGAGAGTTCCAGGTTTTAGACATTGCTAAAAAGAATCAAATAAGTTTGGTTTTAATGAATTATAGCAACAAACTTTGGCTTGAGGAAAATGACAAAAAGAACTTAGCAACACTTTTACAAAACACTTTAGAGAAACATAATTTAAGCCATAAAGATATTTATATTGGCGGTTTTTCAAGTGGAGGAATTGTAAGTTTACTAATCAGTAATTATATTACCGGCATGAAAGAGTTTTATATTGATCCTAAAGGAGTTTTTATAGCGGATTCTCCTATTGATCTTTTAGCATTGTATAAAGCTTCTGAAATAAATATAAAAAAGAATTTTTCTGACGTAGCTGTTCAAGAAAGTACTTGGATACTTCAGCTATTTAATAAAGAACTAGGAAACCCAAAAGATGGAATTTCTAATTACGAAAAACATGCAGTATTTACTTCTGAATCTAATTACACTAAGAACCTCAGTAATTTAAAAAACACTAAAATTAGATTATATACTGAACCAGATCTAAATTGGTGGAAAGTAAATAGAAAGACTGATTTTGAACAAACAAATGCGTATTACATTCAAAAATTATCTAAATCTTTACATAAACTTGGTTTTAAAGATGTAGCATATATTGCTACAAAAAATAAAGGTTATAGAGCTAATGGTGATAAACATCCTCATAGTTGGTCTATTATTGATAAAGAGAATTTATTTAATTGGATATTGAATAATAATTAGTTCTAGTAAAGGGGCAATGTTTACAAACAAGTTTTAGCCCTGATTGAACGGTTTGTTTGAGCTCTTTTTTATCCTTATAAAAGGATAAAAAAAGCGAGTAGTGAAAGCAGGAAATAGCTTCTAAAAAAATTACACTTTTAAATAATTTGCTATTAATGTATTTTCTAAAGTTATTTTAGGAACTTTAAAATCGAAATATTCGTGTAAAGGAATTTCAAATCCTTTGTGATTTAAGTAATTATTTAAAGCAGAATTTAATCCTTGGCTGTATAAATGATGCTCTGCTCCTGTTGGATCTTCGTGATACAAATCATTTTCTGCAAAACCTTTAAATTCCGGACCAATAATATTAATTTCAAATTCATCAGGATTTTTACCAACCGGACTGTGGCTTGTACACGCAAATTGATGCCAAAATGCAGATTGAATACAATTATGATAAAATAACTGACGCACAACTTCTAAAGAATCGATGGTTTCTTGCGCTGTTTCTGTAGGAAAACCAAACATTAAATACGCATGTACCATAATATTTTCATCAGAAAAAGCCTTGGTAACTCGTGCAACTTGACCGATATCTACACCTTTTTTCATCTTTGCCAACAATCTATCAGATGCAACTTCTAATCCGCCAGTTACGGCAATACAACCAGATTTAGAAAGTAAAGCACATAATTCTGGTGTAAACGTTTTTTCGAAACGAATATTTGTCCACCAAGTAATGTACACTTTTCGCTCCATTAACTTGTTTGCTAAAGCTCTTAGCATTTTTGGAGGCGCAGCTTCATCCACAAAATGAAAACCTGTAATACCTGTTTCTGAAATTATTTTTTCAATTTTATTTACTAAATCTTCTGCGGTTGTGTTTTCGTAATTACCAATATAATCTAAAGTTACATCACAAAAAGAACATTGCTTCCAATAACAACCATGAGAAATAGTGAGTTTGTTCCATTTTCCGTCAGACCACATTCTATGCATCGGATTCATTACATCTAAAAAAGACAAATACTTTTCTGTAGGCAAACCAATATAACTTGGCGCTGGTAAATTCTTATGATGGAAAATGGTATTTGGCAATTTATTTGCATAAATCACTTTGTTATCTCTACAGATATAAGTTCTCTCTAAAGACTCCTCTCCTATTTTTCCGCCTAAAAATTCTGTAATTTTTAACAACGGACCTTCACCATCATCTAAAGTGATAAAATCTACAAAATCAAAAATTCTTGGGTCTGATAATCTTCTTAATTCGGTGTTACAATAACCACCACCCATTCCTATTTTAATCTCTGGATAATTTTGTTTTATAAACTGCGCACATCGCAAAGCAGAAAATAAATTACCAGGAAAAGGAACTGTAAAACAGATTAAATCATACGAATTTTGTTGTAATTTCTCATCTAAAATATACAACATTTCGTCTTCTATCAACGTAGTTTCAAACTGTAAGCAGTCGTCTAACACATCAAAACTAGAAGCAGCTCTACCAATTTGTTCTGCATAGCGTGTAAAGGAGAAAAATTCATCTACATTCACATTGATGAAATCACCCAATTCTTCTACAAACAAGGTAGCAATATGTTTTGCTTTGTCTAATATTCCTAATTTCCCAAACTCAGTACTTAAATCTTTATCTAATTTTATTCGCCTATGTCCGTGTGGTAAATAATCTTTATGTACTATTTGATATGCAGCTGTAACTTCTTGCACTCGCAAATAATCCATTACAGAATCTACTTTATTAATGTATTCTTCCTTTTGTTTCCAAACCAAAGGCAATTCTTTATTGCCCAACATTGCTGCTTGTTTAAAAATAGCGTCTATAAATTCTTTGGTAAACACAGCCGTAAACAACTCGATACTTAAATCCATTTGTGTTGTGGGTACGTCTTTAGAATCTAAAAATCCTTTGATGTATGCGGTTGCAGGATACGCCGTGTTTAATTGTGTAAAAGGCGGAGTAATTAAAAGTGTGTTTATAGACATAAATAAAATAAAGTGCAAAGATACTATCTGATTAGGGAACTGTGGTTAAAACTTTGGATGGTTTTTATGCATGACGCTGTGGAAATAGATTTTTGGTTGATAAGTTGTTATAACCTACTTTTTAACTTTAGATTATTATGAGTGAAAAATATTAAATTCGCTATATATCGTCGAATCCTATTTTAAACCTTAGCTGTAATTAAAAATGCTAAAATGGAAAATACATTTTTGATAGTAAAGATTTTTCGGAAATTAAAGTTTTTTAAATTATTAAGATTTATTTTGAATTAAAATCACTTAACTCTGCAAATAAATTAATTCACTATATAGTGCCTAATAAGATTTTTAAAAGTTCAAACAAATAAAAAAAAGTGAAAAGATTCAACAACATAGAGTTAATTCAGCATTTGGTAGATTCACCAAACTGGAACTTAATTGAGTGTTTTATGAATGAATTTCGATCAAAAGTTGATTCTACTTTTATCTGTAATACCGTTCAAATAAAACATAAAAAAGAATTTAAATATGAATTTCAGTTAAAGGATACAAAGGAGAAATCTAAAGATTTTTTTGGAACACATAAAAGACATGAATTTGCACTTTCTCTAGGGAAAAAGCATTTCACTTTTTACATTAGATTATGGTTTGATAAATTTGAAGAAAAAAAAGATTTTACATATCTAAAGGTTACACCTACTAATAGTAAAAACAAAGAAATAGAGAAGTCTAAAAAAGAAGGCTATATAAAAGAAGTTAAATCCCCAGAAGACATTAATGAATTAATTAACTTTATATTTTTTAAATGCTTAGGTAACTACATTGAAAAACCAATAAATAAGAAGATTGAAACTATTAAGAGTCAAGAAAAATATCGACAAGAACTCGAAAAAGAAATTGAGGAATCTATAAAATTAACTAAAAACGAAAGGCTAAAAAAATCGGCTAATTACAATAAAATTCCAAAACAAATAATTATAAATAAAGTTGATTATCAAAGAAATCCATTTGTTATAATTGATGCTTTGAAAAGAGCAAAAGGAAAGTGTGAAAAATGTAATAAAGACGCTCCTTTTATCAGGGATAAAAACAATTCTCCATATCTTGAAGTTCATCATAAAATACCATTATCTGAAAAAGGAGAAGACACTTTAAAAAACGTAGCAGCTTTATGTCCAAATTGCCATAGACATGCGCACTACGGAAAGAGTACATATTAAAAACAAAAAGAGATTCAATTTGCCAGTAGAGATAAAAGAAACGAGAATAAAATGTTACAAATGCATGCGGTCTTCAAGTACTTGTATTTGCGAGCATATTAATACATTGCAAACTCAGACACGATTTGTTATTTTGATGCACCCAAAGGAATATAAAAAAGAAAAAAAAGGAACCGGCTATATGACGAATCTTCAACTTGAAAATTCAGAAATAATAGTAGGTGTCGATTTTACTAATAATAAACGGATCAATGAAATATTAGCAAAAGAAAATAGTACGTTTTTCTTATTATATCCGGGTAAAGAAAGCTTTAATTTATCGACAAGTAATAATACTGAAACGCAAACGGTTATAGGAACTAATGCACATATTTTTATTTTGGATGGCACTTGGCCTTGCGCTCGTAAAATGCTAAAATTGAGCACCAACTTGCAAGCCCTAAAAAGAGTGAGTTTTGATAATCAGATTAAATCGAAATTTATTATTAAGCAACAGCCAGATCCTCTTTGTTTAAGCACCATAGAGTCGGTTTATACAGTTTTAAACTTATTAAAAGAAGCCGACTTAGAGCAATGTAATACCAAAAAATTTTTGATTCCTTTTTATAAAATGATAGCATATCAACTAGAATATACGCTAGACCCAACTAGTAAAAACTATGGTGCTGCAGAAAATAGCGCAGAAATTTCCAAGAACCTGTATAAAAAAACTACAGAGCGAAGTATCATTTTTGAACAGTAATAAATAGATTTACAGAAACTATGTAGTTTTCTAGGTGTTTGCTTTTAATCAATTTTAGTAATGCTTAAAAATATTCTTTTAAAATTAATTAGAATTCTACTTTAAGTTTTAATATTAATTTCACATAAAACAGCCTAATAAATATTTACATTTGAAATATCGCTAAAAACTAATTACAGAAAATAATGAATAACCTAAGAGAACAAACGGACGCAAAAATAGCAGCAGGAAGAAAAAACAATCCTAATTTTATGAAAGGAGTTGATGAAATTATAGCCAAGGCAAAAGCTTTTGAAGATGGAAAAAATGCGCTGAAAGTAGGAGAAAAAGCTCCTTTTTTTGAATTACCTAACCCTGAAGGAAAATTAATTTCTTTAGGTTCTTTATTAGAAAATGGTCCTCTAGTAATTACATTTTATCGTGGTGATTGGTGTCCGTATTGCAATTTACAACTAAGAGCTTTACAAGCAAAATTGAGCGAAATTAAATCTTTGGGAGCTACATTAGTTGCTATTAGTCCGCAAGTACCAGATGGTTCTTTGACAAAAAGTGAGATTAGTGAAATGGATTTTATTGTTCTGTCTGACCAAGATGCAAAAGTAGCATCAGAATATGGTGTTGCTTGGGAAGTACCAGAGTTTTTAGCAGAACACATGCGAGCTGATCGTGGTTTAGATTTAGAAAAAATAAACAATGGAAATGGTAGTGTGTTGCCAATACCAGCTACTTTTATATTAAAATCTGATGGTGTAGTGGCTTGGAACTATGTAAATGTAGATTATAGAACACGCTCTGAACCAGAAGAAATTATTAAGGCTTTGAAAAAGATGTCTTAAACAACAAATAAAACTCTTTTTTTAAATCTGAATAAAAGCCGGTTTATTCTTGTGGCTTTTACTATTTAAATGAACAAAACTTGTATTAAGAACACTAATTTTAATTTCTAAGATTAGTGGTCTCGATACAAGTTTTTTTATCAAAATAATATTTGAATAATATTATGGAAGTTAACTTAAACTAAAAATATACAGTAGGTTAATCAACAGTTATCTATAATAACTTTGCCATTCCTTCCTTAATAATTTCTGTATTTCTAACTTTATTCTCTGTGTTTTTGGTTTTTTGATCATTTATCATGGTTCTCATTAAATTGATTACCACTTTATCAAAATTAAAGGATTTATATTGATTTCCTTTCACTACCATATCTTCTACTAAATTCTGAATTGCCTCAGAATTATTGCTTTCAGAGATTTGTTTAAATGCTTTTTGATACAAACTTTTGGTAGTATCGTCTCCAGTTAAAAACATTCCAGATAACACACTCTTTGCTATAAAAGGAAGTTCTTTTTCGTCTTTTTCTTCAATATAAATTCGTGTTAGTGGCGTTGCCAATATCTTTTTAATTTCATCTGGTAACTCTTTAGATTTAGCAATTGCTGTAGGTTTATCTATATAATACATAGCAACCAAAGATTTCCCTATAACAGAATACGATTTACTTTCCAGTCCTTTTTCGAAGATTGTTTTTAACGCTGGGTCTGTTAATTTACCCAAAGTTTCAATTGCTGTTGCCTGCACCAATGTTTTATCATCATTATTAGCCATTTGCATTATTTTACTAATGGCATCTTTTTTAGAAAACTTATTAATTAAGTCGATTTTCTGTAAAGCAAGTATTCTAATTTTGTAAGAAGCATCACTCATTGCAGCTTCAACAGCATTAAAGGCATCTTTTTCTTCCTGTTTCTTAGCTACTTCTAACAAAGCTTCTCTTCTATGTTGATAGTTCTCTGCATTTTTTAACTGAAATATATAATCATTTAAAACCTTGTTTTCTGTTATTTCAGATAATAAAACCCCGTCAGCATTTATCTGAATTAACGTTGGCTGTTTTGTGTAAGGAAACGTAAAAGAAGCGTCATTTCCATTTACAAAAACGTTATGTCTTGTTTTTTTTCCATTTTCAAAAATATCAATGGCTAATGGGAATTTAAACTCATTTACATTTAACTGTAACAGGTTTACAGTTACTTTTTTCTGAATGGTGTTATAGTCGTAAGAAACCTCTATTCTTGGGTGTCCAGCACCAAAGTACCATTGGTTAAAAAACCAATTTAAGTCTTTACCAGTTATTTTCTCAAAAACCAATCTTAATTGATGTACTTCTGCTGCTTTGTATTTATTTTCATTTAAAAAAGTTTTT
This sequence comes from Polaribacter sejongensis, assembly GCF_038024065.1. NCBI lineage: Bacteria > Pseudomonadati > Bacteroidota > Flavobacteriia > Flavobacteriales > Flavobacteriaceae > Polaribacter > Polaribacter sejongensis. The sequence continues at coordinate 696,159 of NZ_CP150667.1, forward strand.
AATCCTAAGAAAAAAGCTTCATCACCTAAATAATTTCTCAACATATGTAAAATAGCACCACCTTTATTATAGCTTACTAAATCGAACATATCTTCTTTGTCCACGTAATTAAAACGAACCAAATGTTTGTCAGTATTTTGTCCACTTAAATACGCCTGACTATCTTCAAATAAGTGCATGTCTGCATCTAATTTCCCATATTTATGTTCTCTCCATAAATACTCGCTATAATTAGCGAAAGATTCATTTAAAGTTAAGTTAGACCAACTTTCTGTAGTTACTAAATTACCAAACCAGTGATGAAAAATTTCGTGTGCAATAGTATTTTCCTGTACGTTTTCATCAATTAATTGACCTGGTGTTTGGTATGCTTGTTCTCCGTGAATTACAGCTGTTGTATTTTCCATGGCACCAGAAACGTAATCTCTTCCTACAATTTGACTGTATTTATTCCAAGGATATTCTACGCCTAAAATATCAGAAAAGAAACCAATCATTTCTGGAGTTAGACCAAAAATATCTTTGGCATACGGAGCATATTCTTTTTCTACATAGTAATCTACAGGAATATTTTTATAAGAATCTTTAATAACCTCATACTCTCCTACTCCCATAAAAAATAAGTAAGGCGCATGCTTTTGATCCATTTTCCAATAATCGGTTCTGTTTGTTCCGTTCTTAATTGAACTTTCTAATTTTCCGTTAGAAAGTGTCACAAACTTATCTGGAACGGTGATATAAATTTCTTGTGTAGTTTTTTGATTCGGACTGTCTATAGTAGGAAACCAACAGCTACTTGCTTCCGTTTCACCTTGTGTCCAGATTTGAGTTGGCTTGTTTTTATCTAAACCATCAGCATTTATAAAATACAATCCTTTTGCATCAGTTATTGCTGCGCTTCCTTTCTGTTGTACTTTTTCTGGGCGTGCAGTGTATTTTATATAAAGCGTAAATTCTTCGTCTTTTTTATATTCTTTTGGTAAATCAATAACAATGCTACCGTCATCATAATTATAGTCTAAGTTCTTGTTATTTAAAGAAACTTGATGAATTAGCATCGCTTTTGCATCTAATGTAATTTTATTAGTTGCATAAAAATGAGGTTTTGCAGTAACCCAAGCTTCCCCGTTTAATTGTTTTTCGCTAAAATTAAAATCTACTTTTAATTTTGTGTGCACCAAACTGTGAATTTTATCTCTTTCTGGTTTATAGGTTTTATAAGTTTGAGAAAAACTTATTGAACTCATCAATATTAAAAGGAGAAATGAAACTTTTTTAATTATCATAAATAGTGTTATTATTAAAACAAAATTAGCAAATACGATACCATATAACGTTAATTACCCGTTAAACTAGTTCGGGTCATTAATAAAATCATAAACTTGAATATTAGAATTTATACTATAATTTTCATTCATGCCAAGACTAAAGTAGATTTTACCATTTTTTATAAACATAGAATGACTCAATAGTTTTTGCAGCATTGGTGTTTTCTCTGTCCAAGAATTTGAGATTAAATTATACTCATACAATCTATGTTCTATTCCCCCATCTGTATAACCACCACTAAAATATAAATTTCCTTTAAAATATTTTAGAGCAACATTATTGTAAGTTCCTGAAAAATTCCTTGGTCTTCCTATATTATTCCAAGTATCATTCGTAATATCAAAATAATATCCACTTCCTTGCACTGGATTTATAAATATTTTATTGTCTCCAAAAGTAATATTCTCAAAAGATATATTTAAATCTGATGGTTTATTTAAATCTTCAAATGTTTGATTTTTTAAATTATATTTTATAAAATTTATTTTATCATATTGTTTTGCATAAATAAAATCACCAACTACAATACCTGTTTTTATACTTATGTTTTTTAGATTTATTAGATTCCATTCTTTAGTATTTGTGTTGTAAGTATGTAACTGGCTTCCAATTGCATATTTTGCGATTCCATTTTCCAAAGAAACAAATGTGCTTTCTCCAAAAAGAGGGGTATTAAAAGGAGGCGAATTTGTATCGAAAACTTCCCATTTATGTTTTATTAACGAAAACTTAAAAACACCATCATTATTACAATAATACCAATTTTCTTCATCAGAAAAAGTAATGTGTTTTTTATAATAACGAACATCATTCTCAAAAGCATCTTCAAAAATATCATAAGGTTCGATACCATTAAAAGTACCTAAATCAAATTTTTGGTCACCACTTGAAGCTGTAATTTTAAAACTTGGTTTTAATTTATTAAAATAAGGTAATCTAAACGTAACTTTTTCATCTTCCTCACTTATTTGAAAAACATAAAAATTATCTGCAGTTATTTCTAGTTTTTTAAGATTTTTCCCTTGAATTTCATAAAGGTCTTTTCTGGTACCCATATTTTTATTTAAAGAAAAAACTTCTGTTTTTTTAATATTATATTCTATTTCATTAGATTTTTGCCCAGCAGTAATTACGTAAAGTTTATGCTTTCCTGCAGTTGTATTTATATTTAAAGGAAATTCTATTTTACTATTATTTAGCGTATAAGTTGAATTTGATTGAAAAGGCACTTCTTCATTATCTATATAAACTTTTGTAAAACTTCTATATGCAAAATTATTTCCTGTTAAAATAATATGATCATTATATAAAAACTCTTCTTTATTTACCGAAGTTATTTCTGGTTTATGAATTTTAACCAATTTAGAATCTTCTCCAAACTGTGTTTTAATTTTAATCTCTAAACTACCAGGTGTTGTTAGATTATATCCCCAACTATAAAAATCAATGTCTAACCAACTATTTAGAGATAAACCTAAATTACCTGATACATCAACTTCACTTTTAACTCCAAATGTTTTTGCTCTTCCTCCTATTTCTATATCATCATCTAAAAAACTTTCTGTTTTTATCACAAAATTAGTTTCGTTTAAATGATAAATCTCTTTATTGAAACCTTTGATAACTGGAGGTTTTATTTGAACAGGTTCTTCAATCGTAAAGTCATTAAATTCTAATTTTACTTTTGGCTCTGTTTCGTTAAAATATCGGTCAATAAAAATTTTAACTTCGTTTTTTTTATGACTTACTATACTTTGAAAACTATTTCCTACATATACTTTTAATTGAGAGTTCTTCTGTTTAAAATAATTTCCTTTGATGGTTAAAGTGTCTAGAAAACCAACTTTTTGTGGCAATAAGCTCTCTATAAATGGAGTTGTTGTTTGGAAATATTTTTCCTTTTCAATTACTTTATCAATTACCTTTAATTTAAAATTTACTTTACCTATAGATAAATTTTTAGGGATTTTAACTGAAAAACTATCTATGGAATTACTATTTAAAACTTCTACTTTTATATTGTCTATCCAAACTTCAGAGATTGAGGAATGAATGTTTTTCCCATAAATGGTTAATTCATCTCCTATATATTTTTCTCCAGAACTTAAAGAATCTAAAATAGGTTCATCTATCGTAAATTCATCTTTTATTTGCGTGGTTGTGTTACAGGTTTTAAGAGTTAAAGGAAGTGTTGATTCTTTTAAATAAGCAGGAATAGTACCTTTAATTAAAGTATCTGATTCAGAAATAATATCTAATTGAGAAAATTGACCAAGGTAAACACTATTCCTAAAATCTTCTACACAAAAGTTTTTACCAATAATTTGAATTGTATCATTTATAAACCCATTTTTAGGTAAAATTTCATTTACTGTTATAATAGAAGTAAATAAACTTTTGAAAGTGATAGTATCTCCATAAATATATTTGTCTTGAAACTTAATAAATGGATAGGTTTTATAAATAGAATCTTTTAATAAACCTTGTGAAATAGCTGCTGTAAAATGAGATGCTTCTAAAACCCCAAAGTTAATTTTTCTTTTAGGAGTTGATTTTTTATACCAAAAAACACCATGTTCTTCTAAAAATTTATTTTTTGAGTCTGAAAATTCTAAATCAACTTGAGTTTTTATAAAATTTTCATTATTCTCTAAAATAGTATGTGAAATAATTTTTACATCTGGAATTACTTTTTCCTCAACACTTTCATTAGATTCACAAGAAATAATAAGAAAAAAGAGACATATTAATAAACTAATCTTTAAATTCATATTTTTTAACAAATATAATAACAAAAAAGCTGTAACTTCTAATGAAATTACAGCTTTTACAGATAAAAAAATTAAGTTCTATTTCCCTTTAAAAATGGCACTAAAATGATCTAGATTCACATTGTCTCCATCAAATTTTACGCTATTCATCATTTCTATAATTTTAGCAGGATTCATGTTATCGCCTAATAAACGGGCAACTCCTACTCCAATTTCATTACCGTAACCAAAAGCAATTACTTCATCTATAGATTCAGTATCACCAGTATAATAAATGCTTACATTCATTCCTTGCGCTTTTAGAGACATTAAAGATTTATAATCTTCATTATCTTTAAAAATACTTTTTAATTTAATTTTCTCAACTTCATACGCAGCTTCATTTCCTTTAATTGGTAAAGCTACTACGTTAACTTTTCGAATACTTTTTAAGGTTTCTTTTACTTCTTCGGAAACATCTTCAGACTTTAATTGTAAAAAACTTGTAGGAATATCTACAGTTATGAAACCCGATTTTTCTTGGCTTTCTACTAAATATCCTTGTAATGATTTTTCATTTTTACATGAAGTAATCATCAAGACAAGTAATAAAAGAGAAAGTATTTTGGTTGTGTTTTTCATGATTTATTTTAAGTTTTTGTTGATAAAAGTGCCTTTTTGAGCCCAGTTGAAAATTATTGCTATCTTTTTAGAACAGATAAAGTTTCCGACTGCGCTCAAACAGACATTATTTTAATGATTTAATTTTTAGAAAAAGTATCCGCTAATTCAGACATTTTATTAATATCTATGTTTCCTGTTAAAGAAACAACGATCGCGTCTGCCTGTCCACTTGTTTGTTTATCAATACCTTTAATAAACATTAAAACTTCACTCACATAATCTTTGTTTGGTGTAGATTTTACGTAAATTTTCACACGAGAATTATCGTCCTTAATTCGCATTAACTGTGTTAAATTTTGTTTTTTAATTGCGGTATTTGCCATCGCTTCCATTTTGTTTGCGATGTCTGTGTCTTTGGTAGAAAACATTTTAAATTCTTTTAAATCTTGAATCATTTGAAAGACTTTCATACCTTCATTATCGTCTACTTGAACATTTTTAAATTTAGAGATTAACTCAAAAGCATCTTTGGTAACAACTACCATGTCTACTCCATTCATATCTTCTAAAGTGTCAAAAAAGGACTGTGCGCTGGTTACCATTGGGGCAATCACTAACGCTATTAATATTGCTATTTTTTTCATAATTTCTGTGTTTACTTGGCTTTACTATTGTTACTTGGTTTTTATTTTAATATTTTTTTTACGGTATCTTCATACGTGTATAAGGTTGCTACCGCTTGCTCTCCTTTTTGAAGGTTAGCAGATAAAAGCATTAACCCTTTACTTATTTGTTCGAATTGTTTTTTAGCTTGGTATCTTTCGTATTCTTGCTGACCAATAAATACACTAAATAATAAGACTACAGACGCAGCCACAGATAACCATTTTAAGTTGCTCTTTTTAGATTTCTTAGGTTCTAACTCAATGGTTTTTGTGTACGTTTCATCTTTGCTAGTAGCAAAATAGTTAAACATGTATTCGTATTCTTGCAAATGTGGTGCAACAGACCCTCCTGTAAAATAGTTTCTTAAGGTTGTTTCTTCTTGCAAAGACGTTTCTCCGTTTTCGTATTTTTCTACTAATTTTTCTATGTTAGCTAACTCCATAGTTATGTTTTTTAATTAATTGTTCTCTTATTGTTTTTCTTGCTCTAGATAGCGCAACTCTTACTGCTGTTGGTTTCATGTCTACCATTTTGCAGATTTCATCAAAATCATATTGCTCAATATCTCTTAATTGAATAATAATTTTTTGTTGCTCTGGCAATGCTTCTATCAATTGGTGTACTTGGTTTACACTGTCTCGATGTTCTACTTGCTTATCTAGAGACGTATCTTTTTCTTTATAATTACTGTGTATTAATGTTAAATTACTTGCTTGTTTACTTTTTAAACGGTCATAACAATAGTTTTTTGTCATGGTCATTGCAAACGCTTCAACATTTTTATAATCAGCAATCTTTTCTTTGCTTTTCCATAATTTAAAGATCAGCTCTTGTGTAGCATCTTCAGCTTCTTCTGTAGAAACTAAAAGTCTTTTTGCTAAACGGAAGACTTTATCCTTAAAGGGTAAAACAACTTTTAAAAAGTCTGACTGGTTCATTTGGTTTGGTTGATTTTTCTTGTAAACATATACTAGTTTTATATTGTTATTATCGGTTTACATAATTAAGACGATGCACAATATATTTTGTTACAACATATTTAAAAATAATACTATTTCTTTTTATATTGCGTTGTATTCTATAAACATAAATTCATGACGTTTAAATTATTCCCTAAAGTAATTGTCTTTTTTATAATTTCCCTACTCTTTATTAATTGTGATAAAAGTGAAGATGGCATTCCCACTGATTTAGAGGTTGAAAATTTTATTTGGGGTGGTCTAAATGCTTACTATTTATGGCAAAGTGATGTTCCTGATTTAGCTGATTTACGTTTTAGCAATCAGAATCAATTAAATAGTTATTTAGAAGGTTCTTCATCTCCAGAAAATTTATTTGATAATTTATTATACACAGAAGAAAATGGTTATGGTCTAAATGAAAAAGGGTACGACCGTTTTTCTTGGATTGTTGATGATTATGTAGCTCTAGAAAACTCTTTTGAAGGAATAAATCTAAGCACGGGAATGGAGTTTGGCATAAATCTTTTCAGCGTTAACGCTACCAATGTTTATGGGTATGTGAGATATGTAATACCTACTTCTGATGCAGATATAAAAGGAGTTACAAGAGGTATGATTTTTACGACTGTTAACGGAACACAATTAACTGAAAACAATTTTCAAAGCTTACTTTTTAGTAATAATACCAATTTAGAAATTGGTTTGGCAGATTTTAAGGATGGAATTCCTATAGCTAATGGCACAACAATTTCTTTAACAAAAGAACTCGTAACAGAAAACCCTGTTGCAATTTCTAAAGTTATTAATGATAGTGGTAAAAAAATTGGTTACTTATTATACAATCAATTTTCTAGTTCTTTTGACGGAGAGTTAAACGCAGCTTTCAATTATTTTGAGACACAACTTGTAGATGATTTAATTATAGATTTACGTTATAATGGTGGTGGTTCTGTTAGAACAGCAACTTATTTAGGTAGTATGATAAGTACACAACCTACTGATAACGTTTTTTCTAAACAAGTATGGAATGAAAAAGCGATGAAAGTCTTTAACCCTGATAATTTGATTGATTATTTTCCAAATGAAATAAAGAATACCGATGAAAATGGAGCTGTTATTTTGCAAGAATCTATAAATAGCTTAAACCTTGCTACAGTTTATTTTATAGTTTCAGGTAGTACCGCATCAGCCTCAGAATTGGTTATAAATGCTTTAAGACCTTATATAAATGTTGTGCTTGTAGGTACAACAACACGAGGGAAACAAGTAGGGTCTATTACTTTATATGACTCTGAAGATTACTCTAGAACAGGTGCTAATTTAAATGTTAATCATACATATGCAATGCAACCTATTGTTTTAAAAATATCTAATAAAGACAATCAAGATGAAATTAATGGCTTTACTCCAGAAGTAACATTACCAGGAGTTGAATTAGCAGAAGATTATGGTAATTTAGGTGATTTAGGAGATCCTTCAGAGCCTTTATTAGCAATAACTATAGAATACATAACTGCCCCCGAGGCAAAAGGAGTTTTTAAAACAAATGTTCAAGAAAGTCCAGAAATTTATAATTCTAAACTTGCTACTCCAGCAAGTAATAATATGTATGTAGATTTAAAATAATATATCTTAAAAATAGAATAAAAAAGTAATTGTAAATACAACTGCTTTTTTATTCTATTTTTTTTGTTTCCACTATCTCCGCTAGCGCGAGCGTCCCGCTCGTGTCTATACTCATAACGTGTTATTTTATTAAAAATCTAGTCATCAAAACATCTTATAAATGCTTTTTGTAACTTGCTTGCTGCCTTTTTATTAATTTGTCACGAGCGAGACGCTCGCGCTAGCGTGAATGCTATTTCTATGGTAATGTAACATTATTTGTACAGATCTTAACTCAACAACTCCGCTGTCGCTAGCGTGAATACAAATTCAATAGTTATGTAACTTTGTTTTTTCGTAATCTAATTCAAATCTATTTCTAAGATACTTGAGTCGTTATTTCCATAATTTCTAGCACTACTATATTTCCAATCTATAACATCCGTTACAAAACCAGTTTCTACAGGATTATTATGAATATATTTAAGTTTTTGCTCAAATACCTTTAAAGACCAAATTTCAATTGGTTGGTTATGCTGTTGCCAAAACTGTCTATTTGTAATGTTACTATTCTTTCTTCCAGCTCTATCAAACATCCATAGCATCCAGTCTTTTCTGCTTTCTTGTGAGTTTTCTTCAATAATTTTCAACATTTTTTTTGAAGTAAAACCTTTAAAGTCTCTAATTAATCCAGAAGGATCATTTAATGCAGAACGAAAAATTAAATGTATATGACTTGGCATTATACAATATCCATAAATTTCCATTCCCTTATTCTTTCTACAATAATCTAAGGATTCTATAATACACCAAAAATAAGCATCTCTTGTAAATACATCTATCCAATTTACCGTAGCAAAACTGATAAAATAAGCTCCTGATTTTTCTCCAAATTTATATTTTCTGCTCATATATTTAAGTTTATTATGTTTACCTGCTGGCTCGAGCGTCCCGCTCGTGCCCACACAATATAAACATACTATTTTAGACTAAAAAACAATCATTATAATGACTCAAACAAGTGTTGTGAAAATCGCTTCTTGTATTTTATTTGTTGTTACACGAGCGAGACGCTCGCGTTAGCGAAGGGTACTTGCTCAATCGTTATGTGTTATTATTGAATAATCTAAATAAGCTTATCCGTTGGCTCGAGCGTCCCGCTCGTACCCACACAATATAAACATACTCTTTTAGAAAAAATACAATCATTATAAATGACTCAAACAGGTGTTGCGAAAATCGTTTGTTGTATTTTATTTGTTGTTACACGAGCGAGACGCTCGCGTTAGCGAAGAGTACTCGCTCAATCGTTATGTGTTATTATTGCATAATCTAATTAATTTTATCCGCTGGCGCGAGTGTCCCGCTCGTGCCTACACTTTATAAACATACTAATTTAGAAAAAATACAATCACTATAAATGACTCAAACAAGCGTTGCGAAAATCGTTTGTTGTACTTTATTTGTTGTGTCACGAGCGAGACGCTCGCGCTAGCGAAGCTTTTATGAACACTATATCTGAAGCATAAAAACTAATTTACTTATAAATTTAAGTCCTCTAAATCGTCTAAACCTTCTTCAATTTCTTGATCTGTTAAAACATCAGGTCTAAATTCACTCATTAACTCCTCTCTTTTAGACTTTGCGTATTTATAACCGGATTTCCACCATTTACGCATTAAAGTTTCATCAAAAACTAAAGAGTTTGTAGTTAAAACTGTTGGAGTATAATACAAGTTTAGTTTAATATTTTTATTAGTAGCTGCTAATTTACCAATGGTAATATTGTGTCTTTCTACGTGTGCTAACATAAAATCGAACACATCAAACAATAAGGAAAAAGGGTTTGTAGCGGGCAACTTGTTAAACTGAGTAACTTCTGTTTCTAAAATAATAGCATCAATTTCTGTGGCGCCTCTTAAAATAGCTTCTCTAATAGGCACTAAAGACCCAAAACCACCATCAGCATACTGACAATTATTTTTTTCTAACAAACTCATAAAAGGCACATAGTTGCAAGAACCCCAAATCCAATCACAAAAATCATCATAGGTACACTCATTTATAGACTTATATTCAATTTGATTGGCTGTTAAATTAGAAACTGTTACAACAACCTCTTTGTTATTTTTTCTAATTTCATTATATATTTCTTTGGTGATTTTTTTCTTAATTAAAGTTCGTAAGTTTTTACTTTCTCCAAAAGTTTTTCTTCCGTTTAAAAAGTTCCAAAAGGTATTTAAATGTCGAATTGTAACCACTTTTTCTCCAGCTACTTTTTTTATTTTAAAAGGATTATTACTAAAAATAGTTTTCTGATTTACATTCGTATATAATTCCTTTAGTTCATCTAATTTGCCAAGAGCTAAGTGAGAAACCATTAAACTTCCCGTAGAAGTACCAATGTATATGTCGTAATCTTTTTTTTCTTTTTTCATTAAGTATTGCGCAACTCCTCCTGCAAATGCTCCTTTACTTCCTCCTCCTGAAATTACCAATGCTTTTTTCATTATCTAAAAATGATTTGTTATATTTTAGTGCTATAAAAGTATCAAAAATGAAGAGAATAATCATATTTATTTTTGGTTTCCTAGGTTTGGCATCTTGTGCAGTCAATTATCAACCTAGAGAAATCAATGCTATTACCGTAAAAGAGTTTAAAATAGACAGCGTTAGCATTCGTGCAATTCAGGTTATCAATAAGCATGAAGTTATGTATGCGGGTTCTAATGGAGATGTTGGTTTCTTTTCTGATAGTGAAGATTCTGAGTTGACACCAGGGGTATTAGAAGTGAAATATCAAGATTCTATTCGCCCGAATTTTAGAAGTATCGCATCTAATAATAAAGCTATTTTTGCTTTAAGTATTGGTAATCCGGCTTTATTATATCATCTTTCAGATGGAAAAGCAACCTTAAAATATTCAGAGCATCACGAGAAAGTTTTTTATGATGCTTTACAGTTTTTTGATGATAACCAACACGGAATTGCAGTTGGGGATCCTACAGGAAACTGTGCATCTATTCTTTTAACTTCGGATGGCGGAGATACTTGGCATAAAATTCCGTGTGCTAATTTACCAGAATTTGAGGATGGTGAAGCCTTTTTTGCAGCAAGTAATACAAATATTAAAACCATTGGAAGCACAGTTTGGATTGCATCCGGAGGAAAAAAAGCACGCGTTTTAAAGTCTGATGATTATGGAACTACTTGGCAAATTTACAACACGCCAATTGTACAAGGAGATGGACCACAAGGTATTTATTCTATTGATTTTGCTGATAAAAATAACGGTATTGTAATTGGTGGTGACTACTCAAAACCATTAGAAAACAAAGCCAATAAAGCCATAACAGATGATGGTGGACTCACTTGGACTATAGTTGCAGACGGACAAAACCCTAATTACAAAAGCTGTGTGCAGTATGTGCCTAAAACCAACGGAAAAGAGGTTTTTGCTGTTGGTAAAACAGGAATTTCATTCTCTAATAACGGAGGTCTAACTTGGGTAGAAGTCAGTAAAGAAGCCTATTACGCTATTCAGTTTGTAGATCGTAAAACCGCTTGGTTATCTGGGAATAATAAATTAGGGAAATTGATTTTAGACTAATGTCACAAAATAGTTAAACTATTTTTTAATAATTAAATGCTTTAGATTTTCATTTACACACCAAAACGGGAATTAAATACCAATATTATCAGCTTTTTAACGAATATGGCTAAGAATTAATAAGTAATATTTTTACTTTAAAACGAAATAATTCAATGGTTTTTATTTACCTTTAGTTAGGTTCATCAACCTTATCAAAAAAAAAGTATATTTGCCTTCGATTTTAATTTATGGCACTTAAAATGATCTCCAATAGTTAGATATCAAATCCTTTTATTTGAGATACGGTAGCGCCTATAATTTCTATCTTTTTATAAATAATTCAAAAATTAAATAGTATGAAACAATTAATTACAGCAGTAGCAGCAATTTTAGTGAGTACAGCATCTTTTGCACAATTTCAAGTATCAGCAAGTAGCGGTTACGCAATGAGTAGTGCCGGAATGCTTACAGGAACTACAACAACTACAACAACCACAGAAAACAATTATGGTAGTTACGGAGAAGGTTCAAATTTTCAATTAAGAGGAACTTACTTTTTTAATGAGAAATTTGGTGCAGAAATAGGTGTAGGATATTTACATGGTGCAGACCAAACTATTAATGAAACATCTATACCAGGTGTTGCGGAAGTAAATGCAGTTGCAAGAGCACGTGCATTTGGAGCCTCTGCTTCTATGGTATATAATTTTACAAATAACTTTTACGGACGTATTGGTGCTTTAATAAAAGTTGGTGGTAAAACAGAAGCGGTTGTTTATAATAAAGCTTTCTTAAGTGAGCCACAATACAATGCTTTAGGTTTAACTAGTGGTTCTTATTCTGAAACAAATTATGTAGAAGATTATCACGGACAATTTCCTTTAGGTTTTGTGGCTGCATTGGGTTATTCTTATGATTTAAACGAACATTTTGCTCTTTTTGTGGAAGCAGAATATTACGGAATCAGTTTAAAAAGAAAAGATTCTGAAATAGCAGAGTTTAATACAGATATTTATGCAGCTGATGAAACCGTTGCATACGCTAGTGTTAATTCATTAGACAACTTGCCTGCAGGTTTTTATGAAAAAACAACGTATGTAGACGAATTACCTCATAACAACACAGACCCTTCAAAAAAACTATCTCAAAAAGTACCTTATTCTTCTTTCGGATTAAACTTTGGAGTTACTTATAAATTTAGTGGTTCTAGTAAAAAATAGTATTATTATTTAAGTACAAGTGGTTGTCTAAAAAGTTTTAAATCATGTTATACTGAACTAGCTTCAGATTGATGTAAAACTTCCTTTTAGACAACCATTTTTTTTTATCTTCTTCGGTTTTATTAAACAGTATCTTCTTACCTATTTCTTTTTAACTTCTTCTTTTTTATCATTGATAAAGATCAATTTCATCAACTTTAAGACCTTTTTTACTACGTAGATAATCTACTTAAAGATTCAAATAAACCTTGAATATTCAAGTAATTTACTCCTTTCTATTAGAATCTAATCACAAAAAAAGTCCTACCGAAGCAGGACTGATATTTTTATTTACATCATGTAGCTTTACGCTAATAACAAGTTTATTTCTTAATATGGTTCGTAATAAAAACAAAGTATAAAACACTAGCTTTAAGTAATCTAAGGTACCTATATTAAATAATAAGTTTAATTTTGTTTTTTATCTCTCTTAAAATCTTCTTTCAAAGATTCTACTTGTTGTTTGTACTCTTCACGTTTTTTAAATATATAATCATCGTCTCCTTTTGGTTCAGCTGCCAAACGTCTTATACTTTCTTCGTCGTACTTAATAAATTTAGCTACTTGGTTTTTTAATGTTTCTTTTTCGAAACCAACTTTAGTTAAAACATCACAAGCCAAGGTTAAGGAAGTGTCTAGTGTTTCACGATAAATATTTTCAATTCCTAAATTCACCAACTCATAAGCATCATACCTGTTTCTTGCTCTAACCATTAATTCTACATGTGGATATTTTTTCTTAACCTGTTTACTTATTTGATGTGCAGCATCTGGATTGTCTACTGCGCAAATTAAAATCTTTGCTTCTGCAATACCAGCAGATTCTAATAATCCCATACGTGTTGCATCACCATAATACACTTCAAAACCTAATTTCCTTAGATAATCTACACGATTAGAATCATGATCTAAAATGGTAGTTTCTATATCATGAGATTTTAAAAAACGACCTACAGTGCTTCCAAATTGACCAAAACCAACCAATATAATTTTTTCAGATTTAGTATGTTCGTCCATGGGTCTTTTTACAGACTCTTTTGTACCTATTCTAGGAAGAATTAAGCGTTCGTTAATCATACTTGCAATAGGTGTAATTCCCATTGTTAAGGCGGTAACTACAAGCATAATGTCTAATTGTTCTTGCTCTAAAATACTAGATTGAAAAGCAAATGACAACAATACAAAAGCAAACTCCCCAACTTGTGATAAATTAAAAGTCAACAATAAATTTTGATCTATTTTTAATTTAAAAACAAGTCCTACTATAAATAAAACAATGGCTTTAATAAATATAACGGCAACTAAAATACCTCCAATAGTAAAAGGATTATTTTGAATTACAATAAAGTTAATAGAAGCTCCAACAGCTATAAAAAACAGCCCTAGCATTAAGTTTTTAAAAGGTTCTAAAGTACTTTCTAGCTCGTGCTTAAACTCACTATTAGATAAAACGACACCACCTAAAAATGCTCCCAATGCCGGACTTAAGCCTACGTATTCCATAACAAAGGAAATTCCGAAAACAATTAAAAAAGCAGCCGCAATTAAGAGTTCTCTAACTCCAGATTTTACAACCTTACGTAGCATTGGTACAATTAAATAACGACCTGCTATAATAATAAAAACTACGGATGCAATAATGGCTAGCGTTTGCAATTCCATTGGCAAACCATCTAATAAGTTAACATGACCACCATGATTATCTGCAGGCATCTTTGGACTAGAACTCGCCATTAACGGAATAGAACCAATCATAAAAATAACAATGATATCCTGAAATAGTAAAATTGAAAAAGCAGAAGCCCCAGAAGTGGTATGCATCAATCCTTTTTCTTTTATCGTTTGTAGTACAATGGCAGTAGAAGAAAGTGCGACTGCCATAGATAATACTAAGGCAACTTTAGACTCATAATCAAAAGAAGTAAAGAGATAATAAGATAACAACATGGTTAGGGAAACCTGTATACCTCCCATTCCTAAAATGGTTTTTCGCATCTCCCAAAAATTCTTCGGTTCAATTTCTAGACCAATTAAAAACAGCATTATTACAACTCCAAACTCAGAAATATGCATAATATCTTGTCCTTCTTCCCCAATAACTCCTAGCATATAAGGTCCAATAACTACACCTGCTATCAAATAGCCTAATACAGAACTTAAGCCCAATCGTTTGGCAATAGACACGCAAATAATTGCTCCTGCTAACAATATAATTGCTACAAAAAGTAAACTTCCTGTCATATTTTCACTTTATTTATTTTGTTCCTTTTTATAATTACAAATGCAAAAGTTGCAAATCATTATATTAAGTTCAAAGATATCACGATTATTAAATTAATTACTTATTTTTTTAAGAAATCGAATGTTAAAAATTAGTTTTAATTAAAAGACCTTTTTTTATCATTGATGGAAAAAAACAAAGGGTTTCTACTTTAAATAAGGATGAAGAGTCAAGAATAAAAGAACCTCTATAGAATCGCCAAAAGAATACAGTTTACTTCCTTTAAAAGCAATTAAAAGAAACTAATTACAATTTAAAAAATGCTTTCAGAATAAACAATTTATTTACATACCCTTATTTAATTAACCAATATGTAATAATAAGTTTCAATTATTTTAACGATGTAAGATTAATATTGTGACTATTCTAAAAGAGAAAATATGTATAAAAAAATTACAATTTTAACTGCAGCCTTATTTAGCTATTTTGTTGGTTTTTCACAAACAACCTTAAAAATAACAGAAATATGGTCCGGTAATAGTAAGGGGAATAATCTTACAGGTGATTGGTTTGAAATAACAAATACAGGCTCAGAAGCATGGACTCCTGCCATGGGAGACCTTTATTTTATTGATGATAGAGACGAAATTGATTATATAGATGATGCTGTACTTATAAACGGAATTGCTGTTATTAAGCCAGGAGAATCTATTATTGCTATTAAAGATGAAGATGCTACAGAATTTACATCGGTTTGGGATGACGTTTATGATCTAACAGATGTTCAAATAGGAACACACGACGGAAAAGGATTAGGTAAAAGTGGTGATGTTGTTAATTTATTTATCAGTGCAACGGTTCCTACGGATAATAGCACAAGAGTAGATTCTGCAGCGTATCCAGATACAGAAGCAAATCCTGGTCAATCTTACGATGTTACCAAAGGCGCTTTTAGTGTGATTGGTGAAGCACCGTATGTTCCGGTTGCTACAGCAGCTAATGACGAAGGAGAAGCTGCCATTGCATCTCCAGGAAACACAGGTTCTACAGCACCTAATTTACAAATTACAGAAATATGGTCTGGTAACGGCAAAGGTGACAATCTTACTGGTGATTGGTTCGAAATAACAAATATAGGTTCTGGCGCATGGACTTCTGCCGAAGGAAACATTTATTATGTAGATGATAGAGGTGAAATTGATTATGCAGACGATGCTGTATTGTTAAATGGTGTTACCATAATACAACCAGGAGAATCTATTATTGCCATAAAAGATGAAAATTCTACAGAATTTATTGCTGTTTGGGAAAGCGTTTACAACTTAACGAATGTTCAGATTGCTACGCATGACGGAAAAGGATTAGGCGACGGTGGAGATACCGTTAATTTATTTGTAAGTACCACTACTCCAACGGATAATAGTACAAGAGTAGATTCTGAAGCGTACCCAAATACAGCTACAAACCCTGGTCAGTCTTACGATGTTACCAAAGGAAGTTTTAGTATTCTTGGAGAAGGACCATTTGTACCTGCAGCTACGGCTGTAAATAATGAAGGTGAATCTGCAATAGGATCTCCTGGTAATTTAGAAAAAGTAGCTGCTTCTACAATAAATATCATTGTAGATACGGCTAATTTAACATCGTTTTTAGATGTATCTGAAACAAATGCTGGCTTTGTAAGTGGTGTTGTAAATGATGCTACCGACCCTGCGAGTACCATTGGTATTCCTTTTTTAATTTCTGACTCTAATACAGCTTTTTCAGATTTAGCTGTTTCCGTAAATAGTAGTAATGAAGCGGTTGTTTCTAACTCGAACTTAGTTCTTACGGGTGCTAGTGGAGAAAGATTATTAAAAATTATACCAAGTACTTTTGGTTTCTCAACGATAACAATCACTGTAAAAGATACAGAAGATAACACTGCAACATATACCATTAATTATGCAGCTTCAGCAGCTTCTATTACACCAAATTCAAGTCGTTTTCATACGGGTTCTGCAGACGGTTCTACAGGAATTGCTATAGATGATGATTATATTTGGATTGGTGATGATGAAGATCAAACGATTCGTTTATATAACGCAAATCAATCAGGTTTACCGGTAAAAAAAATCGATTTTAATAGTTTTTTAGGTTCAACCAAAGAAGCAGATTTAGAAGGTTCTTTTAGATTAGATGATACTATTTATTGGATTGGTTCTACAGCAGAAGCTGATAGATCTGTAATTTTTACAACTACTTTATCAGGAACCGGAGCAACATCAAACTTAACCTATAACGATAAATACAACAGTTTACAAGCAGATTTATTAAACTGGGATGAGAATAATCTACACGGATTAGGTGCTAACTATTTTCAATTAAGTACTGTTTTAGAAGTAGAGGCTTTGGCACTTGCTCCAAACAGTACAACCACTGCTTATTTAGGATTGCGTAGTTCTACTGCAGAAAATAAAGCCATTGTTATACCGGTTACTAATTTTACAAGTTTGCCTGGTATGGAAGCTGGTTCTGCAACTTTCGGAACGCCTATTTTACTAGATTTAGCAGGTAGAAGTTTAAGAAGTATGGAATGTAACGAAAATGGATGTATTTTAATCAGTGGCCCTTTCGGAACAAAAACAGACTTTAAAGTATATACTTGGACTGGAAATGGAACTGACCAACCAGAGTTAAGAAATGCAGATTTAACAGCATTAAACGCGAATGGTTCTTTTGAAGGTTTGGCTTCGTTACCAAATTCGACATTTTTGGGAACTGATGGAGATACAGATACTGTAAAGTTATTGGTAGATTTAGGTGCAACTATTATTTATAATGATGGTGAAGAAAATAAAGGCTTACGTGATGAATGGAAAAAATTTAGAAGTGATGTGGTTACTTTAGGTACTGTTGGTACACCATTTGTTAAAACTCCGGTAATTAACGAGTTTGTGATCGATCATTCTGGTACAGATACACGAGAGTTTATAGAAATTTATGGAGATCCTTATACAGATTATTCAAATTATACCATCGTAGAAATTGAAGGAGACAGTGGAAATACGGGTTTAATAGATGATGCAACTTTTACGGTTGGTACTACGGATGAAAATGGATATTGGACCACTCCTTTCCAAGAGAATATTCTTGAAAACGGAGCAACTACATTTTTATTAGTGAAAGATTATACAGGAACACTTGGTGATGATATTGATACCAACGATGATGGAACTATAGATACCACTTATTGGTCTGCAATTCTAGATGGTATTGCTAGTTCGGAAAGTCAAACTGGAGATTTAGTCTATGCCTTAGATTTAGCGCCTGGTTTTGATGGGAATGAAAATCAAGTTGGCGGTGCTTCTCGTGTGCCAAATGGTGTAGACACAGATAGTACAAGTGATTGGGTAAGAAATGACTATAATGGTGAAGGTTTTGATGGGGTTACAGGAACTCCGGTAGAAGGTGAAGCGATTAATACACCAAATTCGTACAACAAACTTGTGGGACCTGTTTTAAATATTACAGAAATCTGGCCAGGAAATGGTGAAGGAAATAATCTTACTTCAGATTGGTTTGAAATTACTAATAACGGACCATTGCCTTGGACTCCAGAATTAGGTGGACTTTATTTTGATGATGATTCTCAAGATCCTGCTTCAGCAGTGTTAATTAATGGAATTACTTCTATTCAACCAGGGGAATCTGTAATTGCTGTTGATGCGTCAGACACAGATAATTATATTTCAGTTTGGGGCGGAACTTATTCAATTTCAGATGTTCAAATAGGAACCTATGCTGGTGCTGGTTTATCTGGCGGTGGAGATGCTGTAACGTTATGGATTGGAGAACCAACCGAGGTTGGAAGTATGGTAGATTTTGAAACTTATCCCGATACAGCTTCTAATCCAGGACAATCGTATGATGTTGAAAAAGCTGGATTCAGTGAAATTAATAAAGCGCCTTATTTTGCGAATGCAACCGCAGTAAATGATTCAAATGAAGCTGCTATTGGTTCACCAGGAAATAAAGGAACTGTTTTAAGTGTTGACAGAAATGCAGTAAATACGGTTAAAACGTTTCCTATTCCTTTTGATGATAAATTACACTTACAACTAAATACATCAACGAATATAACAATAGCTACCGTAAAAATTATAGATATGTTAGGTGCTGTTGTTTTTAGTAAAAAAGTGGATGTATCAACTGGTAAAGTAACCTTAGACAATATGGCTAGGTTGCATTCAGGAGTTTATGTCTTACACATTGCTGAATTGAATACGACCATGAAAATTGTAAAGAATTAAGCATTCTTTTTAAAAAGTAAAAGCCAGTTAGTAAAATTACTAACTGGCTTTTTTTATTTATGATTGTATTGAAACCTTTGAAATAAAAATTTCAACTAAAAAATATACTTTGGAATTATGTAGTAATCAAATCAAAAGAAATTTTAATACCTGTAATTACCATACCTGTACCAATAATGGCAATAATTAAACCCATTATTTTACCAATCACAGAAATTACGTTATTCCCTACTACTTTTACAATTAAATCACTCAATCTAAACGTATAAAAAGTAATTAAACTCATAGTTCCGAAGATAGCAATCACTAAAATAATGTGTATAGTTTCTACATTTGCTACAAAATTCATAGCAGTTACAATGGTTCCTGGACCTGCCAAAATAGGAATTGCCAATGGAGACACCGCAATATCTTCATCAACATCTACATTTTTAATGTTTTTTACATCAGATTTTTTAGATTGTAGCATTTCAAATCCTATGTAAAATATTAAAATACCCCCTGTAATTTTAAATGCAGGGACACTTATATTAAACAATTCAAAAATATATTTACCTAAAAGCACAAAAACAGTTACAATTACAAAAGCAATAATATTACTTCGTTTGTTAATGTCTCTTTTCGTTTCTTTGTCCAAACCTCTCGTTAAAGACACAAAAACCGTCATGTTCGAGATAGGGTTGGTTATTGCAAAAAAGCCTGTAAAAACAGTTATTGCAAAGGTTATTAAATTATCCATTTATTCTAAAGTTTTGAATCTGCAAAACAATTGAATTAGTTCTTTATAACCTAAGTAATTATGATATATTTTTCTTAAAATATTTACACACATATATCCTCTTTTTAAACCTCTAAAAAATCATAAAAATAGGTCTTATATGAGTTTAAAGAAAAGGAAGGATATATACGCTTAAAGCAACCTATTTAATTGTGCATTTTTAAGTGTTTTTATTTTATCTATTATTCTGATATATGTATTTCTAACGCAATTTCACTCCTAAATTCTGTACTTCAATTTCTTTTAATCCAAGTTAAAAAAACATTAGGAATTGTTTGGTGTAAATTTCCGGTCAAGGTTGCTATAAAATGGAGGCCTCAAAAGAAATAAATACGTCAATTAAATTGTATATTTGCCGTTCATTTTCACAATACATAATTAGCTTTTTACTCGATATGCCTTTTAAAAAATTACACGCTGATATAAAAGAGATTTTAGAATCTTTAGAAATAACAACTCCTACTCCATTTCAAAGTAAAAGTATACCTGTTATTAAAAGTGGTGCAAACATTTATTGTACAGCTCCAGTAAATAGCGGAAAAACGACTACACTAGTACTTACTACTTTGCATAAGTTGAAGTGTCAAGAAGTTGGTTCTGCACCAAGGGCATTGGTTTTAGTCGAAAATTCTGAAAAAGCACTTGCATTGCATGACGAATTTATAAAACTTAGTAAATACGATGCTTTACGTGTCTATGCTTGTGATGAAAGAGAACACATAGAGTTGTTAAAATCTGAAATTTTTGAAGGAGTGGACGTACTTATTGCTACGCCTAAAACCATGAATAAATTGCTTTTATTAGAAGGTGTAAATACCACACAATTAAAGATTTTAAGTATCGATGATGCATCTTTTTTGGTTGAAAAAACGGCCTATGCAGCATTAATGGCAATTACACAAAGTATACATAAATGCCAATATGTATTGTATTCAGAAAAAATGGACCCTATTTTAAAACGATTTGAGTCTTATTTTATGCAATACGCTAAAACAGTATCTGTTAAATAAAATACTTTTTACAAGTTTTAACTCTCACCCAAAACGTACATATAATGATTCCTAAACTACACTATATATCTCAAGGTAATTCTCCAAAAGAACATCTAGAAAATATTCAGAAAGCGTGTTCGTCTGGAGCAGAATTGGTACAATTAAAAATTGCAGGTATTTCTGAAAAGAAATATTTAAAATTAGCACTAGAAGCGAGAGAAATTACATCTCATTTTCAAACTAGATTAATTTTAAGCAATCACTTTAAAATTGCGAAAGAAGTAAAAGCAGATGGTGTTCATTTAGAGGACATAGATTTCTGCGCTACAACGGCCTTAGAACATTTATATACCTGGCAAATTGTTGGCGCAACAGCAAACACCTTGCAAGATTGTAACTCCTTAATTAGCAAAAAAGTAGATTATATTACTTTAAGTCCGTTTAAGGATAAAGAAACGAAAGAGAATTCTACAAAGGATTTAGGTATAAATGGTTTTTCTTTAATTGTGGAAGCTTTAAAAACTGAAACTCCTATTATTGGTGCTGGAGGAATCACGACAGATGATGTTGCTGACATTTTAGAAACTGGAGTTTCTGGAATTGCGGTTTCGGATGCAATTTCACAAAACTTTGATTCTATTAAAAAGTTCAACGAGTTGTTAAATGCGTCTTCTACACAAGAGCAACGACACACTTTTTAGTCTCAATAATTTACTTTATGCCTAGCTCTATATAGTTTTATACATGTTAGCTATAGGCTAAAATGCTACTACTTTATAAAACGAACTGAATAATTTGGTTTGTTTTAAATACAATTATATAATAAGTCGCCCCTTTTTTTAACATTAAGGCTTATTTAAAATCTTCATTTATGAAAATTACACATCTATTATACGATTATTTAGTAAATACAGGAATCCCTGAAACCTATGCAGCATATATAAATATGTTTGCTTTACTATTAACGGTATCGGTTCTTACCTTTTTAATTGATTATATCATTAGAAAAATTCTTGTACAGTTGTTCAGTCAATTTGCTTCAAAAAGTAAGACTAATTTTGATGATATTTTAGTAAAAAATAAAGTACCTCGGAATATAGCGCATATCGTTCCGTTAATTTTTGCTTTAGAATGTGTGCCTTTTGTGTTTTTTGATTTTCAATATATAGAAAATATAATTCAGAAAAGTTTAGAGGTATTTACCATTGTTTTAGTCCTTTGGATAGTAAGAAGTTTCTTAAATTCTCTAAAAGACTATTTTAAAACCTTACCAAATTTAAAGGATAAACCGATAGATAGTTACATTCAGGTGTTTATGATTTTTGCATGGGCAATCGGTATTTTATCAGCCTTTGCTATTATTACAGGTATCGAGTTTATCAAATTTATTACTACCATTGGTGCTGCTTCTGCTGTTATTATCTTGATTTTTAAAGATACTATTTTAGGTTTTGTTGCTAGTATTCAAGTGTCTATCAATGATATGGTGAGAATTGGTGATTGGATTACGTTTGAAAAATATGGTGCAGATGGAGATGTTATTGAAATTAATTTATCAACTGTAAAGGTTCAAAATTTTGATAAAACGATTACAACAATCCCTACCTACGCGCTAATTTCTGACTCGTTTAAAAACTGGCGTGGAATGACCAATTCTGGTGGTAGACGTATTAAAAGATCTTTGAATATCAATTTAGAGAGCATTCATTATTTATCTACACAAGAAGTTGAAGACTTTAAGAAAATTCAGTCTATTAGCACTTATTTAGAAACACGACAAGCAGATATTGATGCATATAATGAAAAAAACAACATCAATAAAGAACTATTATTAAACGGTAGAAATTTGACAAACATTGGGGTTTTTAGAAAATATATTGAAACCTATATAGAAAACCATTCTGGTACCAACAAAGATATGATGATTATGGTGCGCCAAATGCCACCAGATACGCAAGGTATTCCGATTGAAATTTATGCTTTTAGTAGTGATAAACGCTGGAAAAACTACGAATACATTATGTCGGATATTTTTGATCATGTAATTGCAGCGGTTCCCTATTTTAACTTAGAAATTTTTGAACTGCCTAGTAATTCTAGTTTTATCAATTATAAAAAAAAATAGTGTTACCTATCATTTTTTTTAAGAATCAAACATAAAAAGTGGCTGTCTAAAAGTATAAAACCTTGTCATACTGAACTTGTTTCAGTATCTCTACTTATTGAATTTTAATATTCATAAGAATCTGAAATGAATTCAGATTGACAAATACTTTTTTTTAGACAACCACTTTTCAATAAATCAACCAATATATTTGTGTTAGTTTACATCTATAATACCCACTACTTCATAAGCTCTTGTACCATCTACTTGTACTTTTTCATATAGAATATTTGCATATTCATAATAGCTTTGTCCATCTATCACAACTTTTTCATAATCATCTGGTAACTCATAAACTACTGTTCCTACTTCTGGTTCTACCACTTCATATTCATTATTTATTTGTATATAAAAAGTACCATTTACATTGTAATAGTTGTAATTGTTAAACATGATTCTTTTATAATTTGTTGGTAAAACACGTACTCTAAATCCAATTTTTGGAGCTATTACTATATAACGTCCTCTAGATTGTGTGTAATACTTATTATTTGCATAATAGTAGTTTTGATTTTTATAAGTAACAACCGTTCTGTTGGGTACATTTCTTACAGAAACAACTTTCTTGGTAGGTTTTTTATAAGTTACTTTCTTACTAGGAATTCTTTTACTTGCTGTACTTCTTTTAATGGTTGTAGTCGTTTTAGTTGTTGTTGTACGCTTTTGTGCAGAAACTTGTGTTGCAACCGCAACAATAAACAAAGATGGTAACACGAATGATTTTATAAATGTTTTCATAATTTTAATGTTTTAAATTAAACTTCCTTTTGTATACTTCTAAGACTCTTAGATATATCTTAGGTTTAATGACTTTTTAAATGAATAGACAAACGGGATATTTGTATCTATCAACTAGTAAATTTTATAGATAGAATTATGCACGAACAAAAGTCAACCAATAAACACCTACTCTTTATTCATTTTAACATGCCATTATCACTTAGAGCGCATTGTAGAATTACTTGATAAATAAAACATCCTTTAATAGACTTAGTAAGACCTTTTTAATTTTAATTGTTTTACATACAATCAAGAATAAGCAAATGCTATTAAAAACAAAAGAGGGCATACTTATTAAAGTATGCCCTCTCTCCAATTCAAAACTATATTATTTCAATAAATCTAATAAACCTGTTAATTCAGTTAGATTTAAAGTAGAGTTACTATCTGTATCTAATACATTAAAGTTTTCTGCTACAGAACCAATTGCTTCTGTTGTGCTAATTGCTTCATCTTTATTGGTGTCTAATAAAGTAAAAAGAGTTGTAATTTGCTGTACTGTAGAATTAGAGCTTAAAGAACCTAATAAGGTTGCTGCTTGTTTAAGGTTAGATGAAGAACCAATATTCTGAATACTATTACAGCTAAACATTGTAGCTGATAATACTAAAGTTAATGCGACTTTTTTCATGTTATATATGTATGATTTTATGTTGCATCAAAAGTACTTTTATCGGTTGGTTTGATAAAACGAAATAGACAAACTACATGTATTTGCCGCTTAATTAGAGCTCACAATAGATGAAATTAAATTGACTTTATGATTTATTAAATGATTAGAACAAAACACTCAAAACTCTGTAATAATACATGGGTAAATGATCGTTACAAAGCGGTTTTTGTTAGCTAAATATTGGTGTAAACAAACGATTTATGATAGGCTATTCTATTTCTTCTTGTAATCTAGTAATCAGTATTTTAGTTTTACTATGTAAAGTTCTTGCATATCCTAATTGTATTTGAGTTTGTATTAAGCGATCGATAACATTATTCTGATATTTTTGACTAGAAAGTAAGGCTTTATAATCAGATTTACGCCCAAATTCTTTAATCTGTTTATATTTTAGATCATTATTAGGTAGCATATCTATTAATGAAATAAACTTTTATAGAGTAGGTTTTATCTTGTTTTCTACGATGTTTTTATTTTTCTTATCCTGATTATTAAATTGCTCAATTTTGGTTAAATACGTAGCTATTAAATCTTTTAGTTTACTACTTTCTATCAATTCCATTTTAGCTGTACTAAGAATAGATTTTACAGAACTTTCTTGTAAATTCACTTCATTTACGGCTACATTCAAAATGGTATCTTTAGCACCTTGCGTCAATTCATTGGTGCTTTTACCTACATAATTTAACGTGTTTTCTAAACCTGTAATAGTTTCTGTGTTTTCTTCTATAGAACGTTTTAACAAACGCAAATTGGTTGTTAATTCATCATGTAGATTGGTATAAATTTCATCTACCAGACTGTTGTTTTTTTGAATATCGCTTAAATCATTTATCTTCCAAGCAATAGAAACAGCAATTACAATCAAAACTATTTCACCTAAGCATACAAGGCATAGGATTTAAACTTGCCTAATTCTATTAAATTTCTTCTTATTTTACGAAACAGCTTCATAATACTATTTTGAATGTTTTTTTTTATGGATATAAAATAAAAAGTGCGCAAATGTTTGTGATATTTTCCGAAGAAAAAAGAAACACAAACACACACGCACTAGTATTTTAACAGTCTTTTTACGATGTTACTCTATTAAATAATAACGTACTATTTCACTTTTACAGGACATCCAATAGCTTTTGTAAAGTTTGGTGTCGGTTTTTCACCATTTTCTAAAGCCGCAATAGCATCTTCTACATATTTTACTTTAACAGCTCTTGCAGACCTTGCATTATCATCAATAGTACCAATGTATTGTACTTTTTTATCTGCGTCTAATAAAAACACGTGTGGCGTCCTTACAGCTCCAAATTTAGGAGATACTTCCTGGTTTTCATCTGCTAAATACACAAACGGAAACGCTTTTTCTGAGGCTCTTTTTTGCATGGCTTTAAAACTTTCTTTGTCATTATCTTCACTTACGTTCGGATTGATAGCAACCACAGTATATCCTTTAGAAGCGTAAGTGTTATGAAGCGCTGCTAATCTGTCTTCATACAGTTTAGAAAACGGACATTCATTACACGTAAAAACGACAATGTATCCTTTTGCATCCTTAATATCTGATAAAGAAAACGTACTTTCATCTACATTTTTTAATTTAAAATCAGCAGCCACATCTCCTATTTTATATCCACCAATTTCTTCTAATGTTTTAGATTGTACGGGGCTGTGTCCGCCTCTTGGAGGATCTTTTCTATCTCCGTTTGGTGGTGGACCTTTTCTATCTTGTGCCGTTGCTGTATGGGTAATAAATAGACTGCTCATTAAAATAATGGCAGCGAAAACTAATTTGCTTTTTTTCATGATTGTGGTTTTAATTTATTTTTTTTATTTCATTCTCAAGGTCTTCTAAACTCTCAAACATACGTTCATGAAAAGTCCTTTTTTTATTGTTGAATATAATTGTAAATGGTATAGATCCAGACCAATTTGGGTCTATTTTATCGATCCAACTATTAGCGTCTGGGTCGTCTAAAAGAACTACATTAGATGTAATTCCTTTTCGTTTTAAAAACGGTTTTACTTTTGTTTCTAGATCATCTGGAAAATCTAAACTTACCAATGTAATTTTTACATTAGGATGCTGCTTTTGATACGCTTCTAATATTGGTAATTCTTTTACACAAGGTGCACACCACATCGCCCAAAAATTGACAATATGTATTTCTTCCGAATCTGTATATAAATAAGGCTCTAAAGTTTCAAAATTTAAAACCGGAATATTTGTGTTTTTGTTATTCTGTGAATTACTTTGTGTTGTAAAACCAAGAAATAGCACAGAAACTACTATTAAAATATTTTTATACATATGTATCTTTAATTATTTGATCTAGTAAAGTTTAAAAGTATTTGTATTATTTCTTTAAATAAAACAAAATAGATAATATTTCACATTTTATCTATGAAACTGTCTTTATTATAGAAGAAGATTAGAAAACAATAGGTTTTGTTATTCTTGTAAAGGAGGAATCACATAAGGAGGATAAAGTTGGATCGAGCATGATGGGATTCCTCATTACTTCGGAATGACAAAGGCGTTGTTTGGAATGTTACCTTTGAGTTTCACACACAGTCTTGTCATTCCGACAAAGGAGGAATCTCATAAAGCGCATTAAAGTTTGGTTGAGCATGATGCGGTTCCTCAATTCTTCGGAATGACAAATGCGTTGTTTGGAATGTTACCTCTGAGTTTTACACACAGTTTTGTCATTCCGACAAAGGAGGAATCTCATAAGGAGGATTAAGGTTGGCTCAAGCATGATGCGGTTCCTCAATTCTTCGGAATGACACAGGCGTTGTTTGGAATGTTAACTCTGAGTTTTACACACAATCTTGTCATTCCGACAAAGGAGGAATCACATAAGGAGGATAAAGTTGGATCGAGCATGATGGGATTCCTCATTACTTCGGAATGACAAAAGCGTTGTTTTGAATACTACCTTTTAGTTTTACACACAGTTTTGACATTTCGACAAAGGAGAAATCTCATAAGGAGGATTAAAAGTTGATTCAAGCATGATGCGATTCCTCAATTCTTCGGAATGACAAAAGCGTTGTTGGGAATGTTACCTCTGAGTTTTACACACAATTTTGTCATTCCGACAAAGGAGGAATCTCATAAGGAGGATTAAAGTTAGCTTAAGTATGATGGTATTCCTCAATTCTTAGGAATGACAAAGGCGTTGTTTTAAATTATTTATTAATAAATTGATCTTCTAAAAACTCAAAATTGCTATTAAAAGAGCGTATTAAATTCAACTTTTTTTCACGTCTCCAACCTTTTAATTCTTTTTCGCGCGCAATTGCTAATTGAATCCATTCAAATTTTTGATAATATACTAAATGTTGAATATTATACCTAGAGGCAAAAGTTTTAACACCGATTTCAATATTTGTTTTGTGACGTATTAAACGTTTTTCTAAATTATTAGTTACACCAATATAAAAAGTAGAACGGTATTTATTGGTGATGACATACACATAATAGGTATGATATCCTTGTTGAAACTCTATCATGATTTTAGCTGTTTTTTACGTTAAATATATGAAAATCAATCTATTTTAATAAATAAACATCGCAGTTTTGTTATTCAAACAAAGGAGGAATCTCATAAGGAGGATCAAAAGTTGGTTCAAGCATGATGAGATTCCTCAATTCTTCGGAATGACATAGGCGTTGTTTTGAATGTTATCTCATAGTTTTACAAACAGTTTTGTCTTTCCGACAAAGGAGGAATCTCATAAGGAGGATTAAAGTTTGCTTAAGCATGATGGGATTCCTCAATTCTTCGGAATGACACAGGCGTTGTTTGGAATGTTAACTCTGAGTTTTACACACAATCTTGTCATTCCGACAAAGGAGGAATCACATAAGGAGGATCAAAAGTTGGTTCAAGCAGGATGCGATTCCTCAATTCTTCTGAATGACAAAACTGTGTTGTTTGGAATGTTACCTCTGAGTTTTAAACACAATCTTGTCATTCCGACAAAGGAGGAATCTCATAAGGAGGATTAAGGTTGGCTCAAGGAGGATGCGGTTCCTCAATTCTTCGGAATGACACAGGCGTTGTTTGGAATGTTACCTTTGAGTTTCACACACAGTTTTGTTATTCCGACAAAGGAGGAACCTCATAAAGAGCATTAAAGTTTGGTTGAGCAGGATGGGATTCCTCATTACTTCGGAATGACAAAGGTGTTGTTTGGAACGTTACCTCTGAGTTTTACACATAGTTTTGTCATTCCGACAAAGGAGGAATCACATAAGGAGGATTAAAAGTTGGTTCAAGCATGATGCGATTCCTCAATTCTTCGGAATGACATACAGGCGTTGTTTGGAATGTTATCTCTGAGTTTTACACATAGTTTTGTTATTCCGACAAAGGAGGAATCTCATAAGGAGGATTAAAAGTTGGTTCGAGCATGATGGGATTCCTCAATTCTTCGGAATGACACAGGCGTTGTTTGGAATGTTACCTCTGAGTTTCACACACAGTTTTGTCATTCCGACAAAGGAGAAATCACAAAAGGAGCATTAAAAGTTGGCCTCGAGCAGGATGGGATTCCTCAATACTTCGGAATGACAAAGGCGTTGTTTGGAATGACAGCTTTGAGTTTTAAACACAGTTTTGTCATTCTGACAAAGGAAGAATCTCATAAGGAGGATTAAAGTTAGCTTAAGCATGATGGGATTCCTCAATTCTTCGGAATGACAAAGAAGTGCTAATTCCTTACAAAGAATTATTATTCACAAACTCCAAAAACTTAGGTTTGTAATTTTCAGAAACCGTAATCCGTTGTTTGTTAATTACAATCTGACTTCTCTCAATCACTTCAATGTTTTTTAGGGAGACAATAAAAGAACGGTGCACGCGCATAAATTGAGCTTCTGGCAATTCTGCTTCCAAAGATTTTAAGCTCATGAGTGTTAGAATAGCCTTCGGATTGTCTTTCATCCAAATTTTAATATAATCTTTCAATCCTTCAAAATACAAGACATCTGCCAATTTAATACGCAATTGTTTGTATTCCGATTTTACAAAAAGAAACTCTTTTTCATCAGAAACTATAGGCTGTTTTTTTCCTTTTACCAATTCGAACCACGTATTTGCTTTGTTGGCTGAGGCTAAAAATTCTGCATAATCAAAAGGTTTTAAAAGATAGTCTAAGGCTTCTACTTTAAAACCTTCCAACGCATATTGATCAAACGCAGTGGTAAAAATAACACGGGTTTCTTTTGGTAACATTTTAGAAAATTCAATACCTGTTAAATCTGGCATTTGTATGTCTAAAAACAATAAATCTACGGGTTCATTTTTTATAAATTCCATAGCTTCAATAGCACTGCTACACTTCTTTTTTAAAACTAAAAAAGGTGTTTTTTCTACATAACTCTCTACTAAATTAAGCGCCATTGGTTCATCATCTACAATAACACAGGTAATTTTTATATTGCTCATACGTTAGTTGGTTTCAATTTCTAATTTAGCTATAAAACGATTGTCTTTTACAATGGTACTGAAACTATTTTTATTCAAATATAATAATTCTAAACGTTTTTTAATATTTACAAGTCCAATACCAGAACCACTTTTATCATCAGATTTTTTAGGGAAATCATCATTTTCTATGGTAAACAAAACCGTTTTATCTTGCGTACTGATGTTGATATCAATAGTACTCGATTTACTAGCGGAAACACCATGTTTAAAAGCATTCTCTATTAAAGATATAAATAATAAAGGGGCAACTTTAATGCCTGTTTCTTGCTGTGGAAAATTATAATTGACAACCGTTTTGTCGGAAACACGCAATTTCATTAAATCGATGTACTTTTTCATAAAATCGATTTCTTTAGATAGCGAGATCAATTCAACATTTGTTTCATACAACATATAGCGCATCAATTTACTTAAACTGTGAATAGATGTTTTGGCTTGATCTGGTGAAATATCTACCATCGCATAAATATTATTCAAAGAATTAAAAAAGAAATGCGGTTGCAACTGATAATGTAAATGTTGTAATTCCGATTTTAATTTAACATTTGCCGCTTCTTTTCGTTCCGCTTCTGTTTGTATCCACCTTTTGGTAGTTTTTATGGATATTGAAAATAATAAAGGTGCCATATATGAGAGCATTTGTATGTACAAAAACATTTTAATAGGTGGCCCTACTCCCTCTTTTTTAGGCGTAATTTTGAAGGTTTCATTAAAATAATAATCTTTAAGTATTTCCTTTAATATAATAAAAGAGGCAATAACAATTAGATTAATAATAATAAAATGAACTGTTTTATTAGAGAACAAATACTTGTCTATCCATACAAAATAATTGGCATAAAATATAATGGCATAAAACGCAATTGGGATCCAAAAATGTGCAATAACTCTATTCAAATCTTGTTCTTGCCCATAAGATAATAAATAAGGCATGCTAAAGAGTACAAGCCAAACGAGTATATGAGAAAAGAGCGTTATGTTTTTATTTTTATACATTTTATTTGTTTTTGAATGGCAAACTAAAACAGCATTCAGCTTTTTGCTTACAATTCATTATTTAATAATATTATTTTTTTAAGAACAAATCAAAGGTAAAACTATTTAGCATTTTGGTGCCACTTAATTGATGTTTTACAGTATTCTCTATACCAATAACAGCTTTTTATAGATGGTAATTGTTCTTAAAAAGCAAACAATAACACAACAGTATTGGTATTTCTTTAAAACTACTACTTGTTTGGTCCGTGATTGCTCCCTAAAAGTATCTATTTTTAAAAAACACACCCCTAACCTACCCGAAGCATCCCCGAACAAAACCCGAACAAAACCTTAGTAAAACCACTGTTATGTGTCAACAAAGGTCAGTAAATGGCGGTTTAATTCCGTAAAAAGCAACCTTTGTTATAAGTCCGCAATGTTTAGCCTAATCCATTTCTTTCGCTTAAAAAAGGTCTATAGATGTAAGCCGGCTCCAAGGTTTTGTTTGTTAATAATTTAGCACATAGATTTAGGGTATATTAATCATAAAAAACAATTATTATGGCAACATTTGAAAAAGGAATACTTGGCGGATTTTCTGGCAAGGTAGGTAACGTAGTAGGTTCTAGATGGCGTGGAAAAAATGTAATGCGTAGTTTACCCCAACGTGGTAAATATACGCCTTCAGAAAAACAAGAGGAACAACGCCAAAAGTTTAAAACAGTCATTGGTTTTTTAAGTCCGATTGGAGCCATATTAAGTGAATATTTTGGCAACCCACAGGGCGATAAATCGCGTAGTAATTTGGCTACGTCTTACCATCTTAAAAACGCGGTAATAAACGCTCCACAAGGCATGGTTATGGATTATGCTAAAGTATTGATAAGCAAAGGAGATTTAAGAGGGATAGATACTGGTACCCTAACCATAGCGCCGGCACAAACTATAAATTTGGGTTGGACAGACAATAGCGGACAAGGAAAAGCCACCGCTACAGACGAACTGATGGTAGTAGTCTACGCACCCGATCTTAATTTGTTTTATTCTAATTTAAATGTAGCTACAAGAAATGCTACCACAGGCGTAGTTACTTTGCCTAGTTATATGTCTAGTTTTGAGGTAGAGGTTTGGGGTTCGTTTTACAAACCAGACACCAATTTTGCAGCCGTAAGTACCTATCTAGGCAATGCAACAGTACTGTAAAAAAAAGTAACCTCTAGTAACCTAGCATAACTATACTTGTTTTTAAGCTATTCTAAAGCAACAGCAATGGTTATAAAAGGTAAACGAAAAAGGGTATTTAAATGAAAATTAAATATAAAAGCGCAAATATGCATCACCTATAATAGTGATATGTTACTGCGCTTTTTTTGTGTTTGTGAAGTATTAAAATCTGCTTTTAAAATAACAAGGGGTTGACTATAAACTACCTCTTACTAGTATTTTAAATCCTTTAAAGCAAGATGCATTAACAACTTATTTAACAGGTGTTTTGGGTACATGGGTATGTGCCCTAATTTAAAGTTTGGTATCAGGTTCTTTTTACGCAATCTGTACATGGTACTGCGGCTTACCTTTAAATGCGCCATGGCTTCTTCTGTAGTAAGCCAGATTTCTCCTTTTAACAAATCGTGGTCAAATTCTAAGTGCTTGTTTTCTGACACTGGTAGGTGCTTTTTTTCTTTTTTCATTTTCTTTTTATTTAAGTGAACAAACCGCTCTATAGCAAAAAGGGTTTCTTCTAAGGTAGTACTTTTTTTTTAAAACTAAAAAATAGCTCTTAAAAACACGTAGTTATTAATGGAGAATATGTTGTTACAATATTGCTTTTAAGCCCCTATTTATACATTTTACGCTAACACTAGCATGTGTGAAATAATTAGCTGCTAACATCAGCTAAAAGCCAAATACGCAAGGAGTTGTTTTATGAAAACAAAGCCAATAATTACTAGAAATTATCTTTGAAAGTTTGTAAAAAGTAACTACATTCGTCTAGCTGCTAAAAGCATCAAATACTATAGAAGAATAATACTTCTAAAAAGTTTTGATATCCCCTCTTTTTGGTAGTATATAGTTTAATTAATAACTTATATAAGTAGTTACCCAACATTAACAAATGAACTCAAAAACGAAATATTTACTATTCACATTAGGAATTATTGGAACTATTCTAATTATTTTTAATTCTATTGAATTGTGGTATTGGTATGAATTTAAGTTGGAATTAGAAATTTCGCAAATCCTATTTATAATTGGTTTAATAAGTTTTGGACTATATTTTATTATTAAAAAAAATCGAAAAATTTTGACTAAAATAATAATTGGAGCTTTTGGAATTTCTCTAATTCTTAATATACATCTTTCGACCAAAAATTTTGAAAATATATTACGCCAAAATCGACTTTCTGAATATTCTGAATTAAAAACTTGTGTGGAAATGGAAAAAAGATTCGCTGTTGACTTAGAAAAAGGAAAAGTTAAATACTTTCAGTTTGGTATGTTTTCAATTACAGAAATGAAAGATATTCTAAAATCAAAATATGATATCGAATATTTCTCAATGGGTTGTATGTTAAGGTCGGAAATGGAATGCTACAATAAATTAGTTGACAAATATTTAAAGGAGAAATATGATAACTCAATAAATGATATTTATAAAGAAATAGGAATTGAATAAAAACGTTGGGTAACAATGAAGATTAAAATAAAACAAATTACTTTATTACTTTTTCTAGTTAATGCTATTTTTATTTTAGTCAATATTAAATATAAGGACGAAATTGTAAGTGTAATTCCTGATTTAGATTATGCAAAACTCTTTTTTTATTTAGGATTTATAAGCTTTATCATCTACTTAATAAGAGGAAAATTAAAAAAGACTTTAACCTTTATATTAATTATTACGATTATCTCTTTCTGCTTCTCAATGTTTTTTAACCTACGTTTAGCAAAAGATAACTATAACAGAATCCAATGTAATAAAGGAATGTCTGAATATTATAAATATTTTGAATTTAAATCTTGTAAAAAAATTCAAAAGCGATTTGAGGAAGACTTAATAAATGGAGAACTCAAATATTTTCAGAATAAATATAATTCCGCTTTGGAATTTGAAGAAAGATTAAAAGATGAATACGGCATTGAACTCATCGGAATAAATTGTACACAGTTTACATCAATGAAATGTTATAACAATTTGATAAAAGATTATATAAAAAAAAGATAATTGAATAAAAAACGTTGGGTAACACCGTATATAATTTATTGCTGGCTTCTCGCTTACTTACGAAAGTCCTCGCGGACTTTTACACTGCCCCCAAAAAGTTAGACACTATTTGAGGGTATTTTTATGGGAAGAAAAGTCAAGTATAGTTACGATTTTAAACTACGTTGTGTAGAACAAGTATTAAAAAAAAATCAAGCAGTTTCCACTGTTTCGTTATTGAACGGTATTCATCACACATCTCTTCATAGCTGGGTTAGTTTTTATGAAAAGCATGGTAAAAAAGGTTTATTACCTAGAGAAAATCAAGAATATAGCTTAAAATTTAAATTGAAAGTTTTAGAATCTATTGTAGATGATTCATTATCTTTAAGTCAAGCTTGTTTAAAGTTTAATATTCCAACCAAATCTGCAATAATGAATTGGCAAAGGAATTATAAAAAACTAGGAATTACAGGCTTAAATAATAAACCAAGAGGAAGACCTAGATCTATGGAATTTAAGAGAGCAAAAAAGAAGTCTAATAAACCTTTAACAAGGGAAGATGAACTTCTATTGGAAAATGAATCGTTAAGAGCTGAGCTGGATTTGCTAAAAAAGTTACAAGCCTTAGTTCTAGCAGCGCAAAGCAAAAAGCGCTAGCCATAACAGAATTAAGGCATAAGTATAGTTTAGAATTATTACTAAATCATACCAATATGGCAAGAAGCAGTTATTATTATCACAAAAAAAGAAGTCAATTAACAGATAAATATGAAGAGGTAAAAATCTTAATTAAAGAGATATATCATTATCATAAAGGAAGATATGGTTATAGAAGAATCACCTTAGAAATAAACAAAAGAGGACTTGTTATAAATCATAAAACAATTTTAAGATTAATGCGAAAATTAGGTTTAAAAAGTTTGATAAGAATTAAAAAATATAAATCTTACAAAGGACAGATAGGTGAAATAGCACCCAATATATTTCAACGTAATTTTAAAACAACCAAACCTAATACAAAATGGGCAACTGATATTACCGAATTTAAAGTCTTTGGAAATAAATTATATTTATCACCAATAATTGATTTATACAATGGCGAAATAGTTAGTTATGAATTATCTGAAAGACCTAACTTCGAACAAGTGGTTAAGATGCTAAAAAAGTCTTTTAAGAAGGTTCCTAACCAAGCAAACATTATATTACATTCAGATCAAGGTTGGCAATATCAAATGAAACAATATCAACGGTTATTAAAAGAAAAAGGAATTACACAAAGTATGTCTAGAAAAGGAAACTGTCTAGACAATGCAATAATTGAAAATTTCTTTGGTATCTTAAAATCTGAATTATTTTATTTAAACAAATACATATCGATTATTCAATTGAAAAAAGAAATTAAAGAGTATATAAAATATTATAATACAGAAAGAATTAAACTAAATTTAAATGGAATGAGCCCAGTAGAATATAGAGCTCTTTATTATCAATAATTAATTATAAATTTGTCTAAGCTTTTGGGTGCAGTCTACTTTCTTGGTTGGTAATTATTTACTAAATTAGTTGCTTAAAACACGCAACAAACCATATACAACAACGTTATGCCCAATTAGAAAAAATCATATGCCTAAAAGAGTAAATCAACACGAAATTGAAGATATTTCAAGAGCAAAATTTCAACTTGCTCTACCAAGAAAATGGGTCTTTAGAGATAAATCTAAAGATTACGGAATTGATGGAGAAGTTGAACTTTTTGATAATGCAAAAACACCTCAAGGTTTAGTTTTTTGGGTTCAGTTGAAAGCAACAGAATCAACAGAAAAATCTATCATTCTAAATGTTGATTTTAGTATTGAAACCTTACAATATTATAAAACTCTTGATATTCCCATATTACTTGTTCGTTATTCTGATTCTGACGATACAATTTATGTTAAATGGATTCATAATGTAGATTTGTTTTTTTCTAAAAAAGAAGCAAAAACATTTAGAATAAAACTTTCAGAAGATGATAAGTGGCTTGAAACTACAAATAAAAAAATTGAAAATTATCTAAAGAAAATAAGAAACTTAAAATCTGGTTTATTTAGTTTCCCTATTCCTATTTCGATAATAATTAAAGAAACTAAAATTAATGATACCTCAAAAAGAATTATATTAACTCAATTAAAAAAACAATTACAAGAATATACAGATTTTGTTACTTTTTCTGAAGATGAGAATTCTCTTATAGAAATTACATTATCTAAAAAAGAACTTAAAATAAATATTTCGGAATTAAGTGGATGTTCTTTTCATAGTATTGATATAATCAAAAAAGATAATTTTTCAACAGAGATTACAAAAAACATATTACTTGGAATAGCTATAGGATTAATTAAATTAAACCAAATTGAATATGCTGGTAAAATAATTTTTGAGAACAACCTTGAGTCAATACTATTAGAAAAAACTGAATTATTAGAGTTTTGCTTAGCTCCACTTTTTAATTCTACATTTTTAAAAAACACATTAAGTCTTGTTGGGAAAATTCTAGATGATGAAAAATTTATTGGTTTAAATTTAATGACCCAAATAAATTTACTACTTGTCTCAAACTCAAAAAGTGAGCGAATAAATAAAATAATTGAGGATTTTCTAAAACTAAGACTTGAAAAAACAATAGTGAATACGGATAAACAACAAATTGGAATTTCACATTATAACATTGGTAATCACTTTAGCGGTAGAGGTGAGTTTGAAAAGTCTATATATCATTATAATTTAGCTAGAAAATATGCTCCAATTTATTTAGACCAATTCTACTTTTTTAATGAAATAGCGAGTATGCTTTTCCGTTCGGGAAAATATAAAATGGCTTCAAAATTATATTCTAAATCATTAGAATTAAAAGAAGACAACAGTACAATGGCACTTTATGCTGATTCATTAATGTATGCAGGTGAATACACTAATGCTTTAGTGTATTTCAACAAATATCTCGACCATTCTGAAAAACCTGTTGATGAATTTCTTCTTAAAACCATTTGTCTTCAATCAATAATTAATGATTATGGCATTGAACATCAAATACGAAATGGAAAAGAAGCAAGTAAATTTGCGGACTTAAGCTTAATTAAAAAGAGCGAAAATCCAATCACCACATTAAATAAAGCATTAAAATATGATATGCTTTCAGGTTTAGCTTGGTTCAATTTAGGTATTTCATACACAGATATAAAGGATAAATACAAAGCTACTTTTAGTTTTACAATGGCTGGATTAACTCAAAATAATGATATTGAGGCTTGGAGAAACGCGACTTTATGTAGTTTCCATTCGAATGAATCTATAGCATTACTTCCATTAATAATAAAGACTGCATATTTTTATAATAAAGAAGATTATTTAGAACAATTGTATATTGAATTAGAAAATCAAATTCAAACTGAATCAATAAACGATATTATTGAAGTAATAGAACAATTACTTCCTAAAAAAGAGAAATTGAATGATATTCCAACTGTTAGAATATTAAATCCAAAAGGTAAGTTTGAAAGTATTCATGAAATAATAAAAGGGCATAACACCGTATAAACTTTATTGCTGGTTTTAGCTCACTTGGGAAATTCCTCCGGAATTTCGCCGTTCGTACTTTATTTACTAAATTCACTGCTTAAACAACGCAACAAAGCTTATACAAAAACGTTACCACACATTTGAAAAAAATAATCTTAATAGCATCAATATTACTAATCGGAACAATTGCTTTCGGTCAAACTAAAAATGAATTTGAATCGACCAAATTAGATAGTCTTTCACAAAAAGAAATTTATCGGATTGAAGTGGCGGAATTTCAAAGGTTGGAATTAATTGAGCTCAAGAATGGTGAATTTAAGGGCGATTTAATCCATTCAGTCTGGAAAACAAACCGAAAAGAAGAGCAAAAGAAAAAAATTGTCCAAAAAATAAAAGTGCCTGAAAAAATGGTAAAAAAGTTGATGGCGGAATTGAGAAACGATGGATTTGAAAATTTGAAAGATTGTAACGAAATTGAAGATTGTATTGTGGGGTTGGATGGAACTACAATTACTTTCAGTTTTCTGAAAAACGGAGTGAATAAAAGTGCTTCATATTGGGAATTGGAATCGGACTATTACTATAAAACAAATTCAGTTCAATTACCTCTCGAAGTTCTGGAAGCAAGAAAAATATTTGGAATTGTAAACCAAGAAATTGACTTAAAAAAACAATTTGAGAATTTTACCAGTCGATTACCCATTGGAAAATATATGTTTAATGGAATAATTATGGAAAGAAAAAGATAAAACGTGTGGTAACAACGTGTATAATTAATTGCTTGGGTCTGTGTGTACTCGGAAAATCCTACGGATTTCCCTAACGTTGAGTTTAATTTATTAAATTAGTTGTGTAACCCACGCAACAAACCATATACAACAACGTTGTAAGTAATTTTTCAAAAAAGATAATTATTGCAAAAAAAAAACATGAAATTAAAAGATATATTCAAACTGTTATTAGTTCTATTTGTTTTTAATCCATTTCTAATTTCTTGTAAGGAGAAGCAAAAAAAAACCGTTAAAAACTTTACGAATGAAAAAATAGTAGAACAAAACTCAAAAATAAACACTGATTCCCTAGTTTATTCTGAAAAAGACCAATCCAAATCTGATTATACACAAAATATTTTGAGAGGAAGAATGACATTAGGACATGAAGTTAGTAGTTTTTCCCCTTGTGGAGATAATAATGAATTTTGGATTTTGGCGGAAGAGGAATTTTATGAATTATACTATAATTTAACAAAAAACAAAGAACCTTACTCCCCAATATTTGTGAGTATTGAAATTATTGATAAAGGAAAATCAGAAGATGGATTTGCTGCTGATTATGAAAGCACTTACGAGGTCGTAAATATTCTAGAGGCAAGAAACGTCTCAGACATAGACTGTGAATAAAACTGCTTACAACAAAACCTATAAACAATACGGGCTTAGGTTTTAAACGCTAAGGTCAGTGTATATTTATAAAGTCCGTAAAATCTTTTGGATTTTGCTTTGGACAGGAAAAGAAAAAACAAAACAAAAAGATTTCGCTACGTGCGTAGCGGCAAGCAAACGCTAGTTTGCTCCCGTACTGTTCATAGCTAAACCGTAGCACAATAACAAAAAAACTCATAAAAAGAAGAAAAATGAATGAAATACAAACACACGGATACAAATTGGCTTCTAAAGGAAAAAGATTAATTGCGACTATAATTGAAGGGTTAATTTTTGGAGTTTTATTTTTAGTAATTTATTTAATTATGGGAAAATCTGTTTCTGAATTTTGGGCAGATTTTGAGAGTGACTTTCAATTTTTAGATATAATTTATTCTTTAGTGACCGGAATAATTATTGGAGCAATATTTTATCCAATATTTATTGGGAATTTAGGACACAGAATATATAACCTAAAAGTGATTTCAGAGGAAACAGGAGAAGATTATAATAAACCTGAAAAAGGGGCGATTAGAGAAGGTTTAAAACACGTGCTTGGATATTTGCTTATCCCAAGTATTTGGATATTATGGGACAAAAAAAATCAGAATTTATACGATAAAATAACAAAAACATTAGTTGTCGAAAAAAAGACGAACGAATAATAATGTGCTACAACAGCGTATTTAATTTATTGTTGGCTTCTCTCCTATTTACCAAAGTACTCGCGGAGTTTCTTGGTTTGTAATTAGTTGCTTGAAACACAAAACTAAGCTTATACAAACACATTAGCCATAAGCAGGAAAAACCGACCAAAATGGAAGAAAAATCAAGACTTTCGAGATTAACTGCTATTCTAACCCAATTGCAATCAAAACGAATATTGACAGCACGAGAAATTGCTGAAAAACATAATGTAAGTATTCGAACCATATATAGAGACATTAGAACTATTGAAAACTCAGGAATTCCGATAATTACGGAAGAAGGAAAAGGATATTCTCTAATGGATGGTTTTAATCTTCCACCCGTTATGTTTACTGAAAAAGAAGCAAATGCTTTGATTACTGCGGAACAACTTATATTAAAAAATAAAGACAAATCTTTCGCAATAGAATATCAAAATGCAGTTGCTAAAATAAAATCAATATTAAGACATTCACAAAAAGAAAAAATTGAATTCTTATCAGAAAGAATACATTTCAGAAATAATACAGAAAATCAGAAAACAAGTGGCTATTTAATGATTATCCAATCTGCTATTTCAGATTTTAATCTTATTGAAATAGAATATCAATCCTTACAAGGAGAAAACACTAAACGTACTATTGAACCTTTCGCTTTGTATAGTACTCAAGAAAATTGGCTTTTAATTACTGTATGTAGATTAAGAAAAGATTTTAGGGTTTTTAGATTAGATCATATTCAGAAATTGATTGTTAAAAATCAGTATTTTGAACCTCAAAAAATAACACTTCAAGAATATTTTGAAATTTGTAGAGAAAAATACTTAACAACCCCTGACACACCTTTGTCATAATCTGCATTTACTTTTGCAACATTATAAATCATAAAATTATATAAAAATATGAACAAAGTAACTGTTGAAGCATTTAAAGTAATCGGTATTTCAATAAGAACAACCAATGAAAACGAACAAGCAGCAAAAGACATTGGAGAATTGTGGAATAAGTTTATATCGGAAGTAATTCTTGAAAAAATCCCTAATAAAATTGACTCTACTATTTATTCAATCTACACAGAATATCAAAGTGATCATACAAAGCCATATACAACAGTTTTGGGGTGTAAAGTTGAACACCTAAATGAAATACCCAATGGAATGGTAGGTAAGTCTTTTAAAGGAGGGAAATATGTTAACTTTTCTACTAAGGGAGATTTAACAAAGGGATTAATCGTTAATAAATGGAAAGAAATATGGAAAATGGATTTAGACCGAGTTTATTCGGCAGACTTTGAAGTATTTGGAGAAAAAGCAAAAAACCAGAATGATGCAGAAATTGATATTCTAATTGCTGTAAAATAATTTCTAACAAAAATGATTCGAGATACTGATAATTATTATTTAGACAAGGAAGAACCAAACAAAAGTTGCCTGCTTGCTTTAAGAGAAGTTATTCTTAGGCAAGATGATAATGTTTTGGAGACAAGAAAATGGGGAATGCCTTGTTTTTGTTATAAGAAAAAAATGTTCTGCTATCTTTGGACTGATAAAAAAACAGATGAGCCTTATCTATTAATGGTTGAAGGAAAACACTTAAACCATATAGAATTAGAAGAAGGAAGTCGTTCTCGAATGAAAGTTTTTAGAGTAAACCCAAATAAAGACCTGCCAATTGATTTTATTGAATCGTTATTAAATGAAGCATTAGATTTATATAGAAATGGAACTATAAAAACTAAATAAAGCCAGTAGCTAACAAAGTGTAAAAGTAATAAGGTTTTATTACTAAACTAAAGTTTAATGCATTTTACAAAGTCCGCAAAATTTACAATTTTGCGGATTATTTTTTAAATGAAAAATTGTAAATTTGGCTAAGTACTAAACTGAAAAGTAAGTATATTATAATCACTTACAATTCTTACATAAACCGTTGTAGCACATTTTATAAATGAACTAAATGATAGAATTACTACTTTAAACGTTAGTTGAATTTGGGCTAATTCGTTAAGATTATAAGCATCAGAAACGAATAACTAATGGAAAAAGAAGACGAAATTAAAAGTATTTGAACTTTTAGAAAGTGATGGAACAGAATTTAAGTATAATTTAATAGTGTATAGAAAAAAATAACTATAGCTACACCTATATAACAAATTGCTGGTATTGTGCTAAATAAAGGTAGTTACACGTTTGCTTCGTCTGATTTTCTAGATAGATAACCACTACCTGCAATATGAAGCAAAACTTCTAATAAAAAATGGAAACAAAAAAAATATTTATAGTACT
Organism: Polaribacter sejongensis; assembly: GCF_038024065.1. NCBI lineage: Bacteria > Pseudomonadati > Bacteroidota > Flavobacteriia > Flavobacteriales > Flavobacteriaceae > Polaribacter > Polaribacter sejongensis. Next base: position 738,480 of record NZ_CP150667.1, read on the forward strand.
TGGAATAATAGTACTTATTGTTGTTGGTTACTTCTATGTTTATGCTAAGGGATTAGGATCTATGTATGTTGTTTCTAACAAGGCAGATGAAAGCCCTTTTTTTATGACTATAGAACCAATAGTTATTAAAAATATACTTTTACCAAAAGGAACCAAAATCACATACAAGAAACAATACTTTTGGGAAAAAAATGAGCAAAAAAAACTACTTGATGAGAAGAATATTTTATCGATTTCTTTTAAAGAAGTAATATCTTGGGGAGGAGTACCAATTACTTCAATAAACAAATTTTTTAATCCAGATATGATAGGTTTTAGTGTTTATGCTGATTTTACTAAATTAGATAAAAATAAGGAAACTGAATTTTCTAATCTATGGCAAAGTTGTAATAAAGCTTTAGCAATAAAGGTGAAAGATATAAATGATTGGTCTTTTAACAAAGAAAACATTTTGGATACTCAGGGTTGTGGTAGAAATAACAGACACTTTAATGAAGATCTAGCACAACAAAGTTTCTTGAATAATTTGCATGCTGAATTGATGAAAATAAAAGATTAAAGAATACTCCTTTACAAATAAGTGAATGGAATGGACTCAAAATACAAATTAATTAGATGAATTTAATTCTAAAAAAAGTTAAAGAACCATTAATCGTTTTAGTTTCTTTTATAGTCTATATATTCAATCAGAAAATTTATCGTCCACAAGTATTTTCAAATAGTGAATCTAATGAGTATTTAGTCTTTATACTTGGAATAATTCCTAATTTTTTAGGATCAATAATGACTTTTCTGACTTGTCTTTTTCTTTTTAAATTAGAAAATAAAAAGAGCATTCGAAAAATAATTATTACTTCATTCTTAATAACATTAACTTTAGTAATATTTATGGAGTTAGAACGATTTATTAATCAAAATATGAAGTTTGATTTTTTTGATATACTAGCATCTATTTTAGCCTTAATTATTTGTTTAATATTCTATAAAAAAGAACTTAAATTTTATGATTGAAATTGAATTTTAAAAAACGTTTTTCAACAAAGGACTGTGGTAAAGAACAAGTAAAAAATCATTAATTTTTCACGAATACACTTCTATAATTGGTATTATAAGTTAAAACAGATTTAGTTATAGCAAAAGCCTGTTTTAATAAGCTTGTTAAACAGGTTATTCACAGTAGTGGTATATATTGTAGCATTTTATATAATAAACGAAGTAAGGACATCGTAATAAAGAAAAACTTTCTATATCTAAAAAGGGTCTACTTGATAATCAATATATTTGTTTTTATAAAATAGAATTGGTAATAATTATCAATAATATTCCCCACTCAAGAACTTAACAAAAGTTACAATTACATAAAAAATACTGACTAATAAATATCTTTAAATGGAAAAACATAAAAAATTGAATATTGCAGTTATTATTATTTTATTGATATTAGGAATATATATATCATTGGTTGTGAATGATAATCCGATATCTTGGAAAATACCAGAAGCTTTTATTTTGGGACTACCCATATTATTTCTAATACCTCTCGTATTATCTATAATTTCAATCCGGATTAATAAAAATAAAACGGCTATTGTAACTAGTGTAATTTCAAGTATATTTATTGTTATAACACTCTTGTTTACCATATATATAATGAGTTATTCTTACAATCATTAAATATTTTAAAGTTAGAAAGCGTAACGTAATTTAGACCTGCCTACTTTTCATATAGCAACCGTTCGACTAACTTGAACTGAACACTAAATAATGATAGAAAGAAATAAAGAATCAGTAGAAACGTATAACAAATCGGCTAGTAATTATCAAGATAAATTTATGAAAATGGATTTATACAATGATACTTTCGATACCTTTTGTGAATTAATTGAAGATGAGAATTCTAAAATTCTTGAAATTGCTTCAGGTCCAGGGAACGTAACAAAATATTTATTGCGTAAGAAGCCTGGTTTAAAAATACTTGGAATTGATTTAGCTCCCAATATGATTGAGTTTGCGAAAGAAAATAATCCAAAAGCCGAATTCAAAGTTTTTGATTGCCGAGAAATCTCAAAAATTGAATTACAATTTGACGGAATTATGTGTGGGTTTTGTATGCCTTATCTTTCCAAAGAAGAATGTGAAAAACTTATTTATGACGCTGCTAAACTCTTAAATAGTTCTGGACTGTTATACATTAGTACAATGGAGGATGATTATGAAAAATCTGGTTACGAATTGACTAGTTTTAGCGGAGAAAATAGAGTTTATATTTATTATCATCAAGCGGAATTTTTATCAGAATGCTTAAAAAAATATGGATATGAAATTATTGACTTGCAGAGAAAAAAATACCCCGAACCAGATGGAACATTTTTAACAGATATGATATTTATTGCTAGGAAAAAATAAACCAGGACGCTACAAAACAAGTATAAACTCATTAATTTTTAACTAAAAAACTTTTATAGATATAATATTAAGTCAATACTGATTATGCAATAGCAAAAAACTAGCTTTAATAGCTTATTGCCATCTGCTATCAATAGTAATAGTGCATCTTATAGTTCTTTATAAAGTAAGGGATGTAAAGACATCATATCAAAGAAAAATTTTCTTTATCCAAAAAGGTCTACTTGATAATCAATATATTTGTTTTTTAAATAATAGAGTTGGCAGTAATGCAAAAACAGACAGAAATTGAATATTGACTTACAACACAAAAAGAAGATAATTACGAATGAATTGGATACTATTAATAATTGCCGGACTATTTGAAGTAGCTTTTGCAGCTTGTCTTGGAAAAGCAAAAGAATCAACAGGAATTGAAACAACTTATTGGTACATAGGATTCTTGATTTGTTTAGGAATAAGTATGTTTCTTCTTGTAAAGGTGACCCAACAACTACCGATAGGAACTGCATATGCAGTTTGGACAGGAATAGGTGCTGTAGGAACAGTTTTGATTGGAATTCTAATTTTTAAAGAACCAGCGACATTTTGGCGACTATTTTTCATTATGACATTAATTGCCTCAATTATCGGACTAAAAGTAGTCTCAAATTAATCGGACTTTGAAAAAACAAAAGCACATATTGCCAACAATGTATATAAAAAATAAGTGAAATAGTAGTAAGTTTAAGGCTATTGGCATGTATCAAACTTTAGGCTTACCGAAAGTTTCGTGCTTCGAAATTGCCTACTTTTCATTTACTAAACGTTAGCAGTTGTGCTGAAACAAAACAAAAACTAAAATGATAGACAGATTTTTAAAAGCAAAACATTGGCAACTTTTCACATTAATGTTTGGAATTCCGATACTATTTCAAATAGTAATGATGGGAACCATGTTTTCGAAAATAAATTCCGAAACAAATCCTGACCCAACAGAAATATTTAATATGTTTAAAATTTTCCCAATAGTAATGATACTCTATATGGGTGTCTTTTTTGGTTGGTTTTGGTCTATTGCAATTGGCTTACAAAAGAAAATACCAGAAAACGTAACAATGAAAACGAAGAAATTTAAAGTATTTTTCTTTATTCCATTAGTTTATATACTCTGTATTTCTATTTTTATTGGTGGAATGATCAGTGGAATAATGCAAACTGGAACTGGACCAAGTGGAGGACTTGTCGCTGGAATGGTTGGAGTAATTATTCCTCTTCATTTACTGTCAATGTTTGGAATGTTTTATTCTTTGTATTTTGTTGCAAAAACATTTAAAACAGTTGAATTGCAAAAAGAAGTGAATTTTGGAGAATTTGCCGGTGAATTTTTTATGTTATGGTTTTACTTTATTGGAATTTGGATCATACAACCGAAAATCAATAAAATGTCGGAAAATGAAAACACTACTACCAACAAAGAACTGAGCTAAAAAGCATTGACAACAATTAAAAAATGAGGAATTACTTACAAACATTTAATATTCTAACCGACAATGAAATCGACCTTTTTGAAAGTAAGGTTCAGAATATTAAATTGAAAAAAGGTGACTTTTTTATCAAAGAAAATCGAATCTCCAAAGAAGTAGCGTTTGTAGTTTCTGGATTGTTTAGGTCATTCTATTATTCTTCATCTGAAGAGGAAGTTACCTATTGTTTTACTTTTTCAAATTCATTTGTTAGCGCCTACTCTTCTTTCTTATCTCAAACCAAAACTATTGAAAATATTCAAGCCTTAACGGATATAGAACTACTAACGATATCAAGAGAAGACATTTTAATGTTGGAGAAATCAAGCGCAAATTGGTTAAAATTTTTCAAATTAATTACTGAACAAGAATACATTAAAATGGAAAAGAGAGTTTTGTTGTTGCAAAAAGAATCAGCTGAAAAAAAATATACAGATTTACTTATAAATCACCCAGAATACTTACAAGTCATTCCTTTAAATTTTCTAGCTTCATATTTAGGGATCACCCAAAGGCATTTAAGTAGAATAAGAAAAACAATTACGAATTAGACAAATGTCCTTTTAAAAAAGTAACGAAGTATTGTTCTTTGCCTAAAACAAAGAACAAGTATGAAAACAATACTAATTATTAATGGACACCCAGATAAAGAGAGTTTTAATTATGCTTTATCAAATGCTTATATAAAAGGAGCTGGTAAAACAGGTGCAACAATACTACAAATTAATATTGCGGATTTGAATTTTAATCCTAATCTAGAATTTGGCTATCGAAAACGAATGGAATTAGAACCTGATTTATCTGTAGCAATAGAAAAGATTAAAAAAGCAGACCATATTGTTTGGGTATTTCCTATGTGGTGGTATGGTTACCCTGCAATAATGAAAGGGTTTATTGACAGAATCTTTTTACCAGGAATCACATATCAACCAATTGAGGGCAAAGCATTACCTGAAAAACTTTTGAAAGGAAAATCTGCAAGATTAATAATTACGGCAGATACCCCAAAATGGTATGATTTTCTGATTATGAAAAGTCCAGCTATTAACCAATTCAAAAATGGAACATTAAAATTTTGCGGAGTAAATCCTGTAAGAACAACTTATATTGCTTCCATAAAAAATTCCTCTTTAAACTTTAGAACAAGGTGGTTGCAAAAAGTAACATTTTTAGGAGAAAGATTGAAATAAGTTTGATAAAAATTATACCTTGTGCTTATCACCAACATATATATAAGCCTTCTGTGACTTTCTATTCAGTTATTATTTGTTATTTTAGTTGCTTTTAAGTGAGCTACAAACCTTATACAAAAACGTAGTAAATAATTTATGAAAACAGTTAAAACAATATTTTCCGTATTATTTTTATTATTTGTTGGTATTGGCCATAGCCAAAACTATAAGTTTGATAAAGTTGTAAAAAATAGTTTTTCTACTCTATACTTTCCAAATCAGGAATGGACTAATCTATTCAATTCTGAGGATGATTCATATTATATGCAAATATACAATCGTAATGACACTCTTGTATCTAACCTATATGATACAAAAGAAAATAAAATACATTATTTTCATATTGATAAATCTGATTCATTAAAACTATATTTTATAGAAACAAAAAATATGACAAAAAATGTCACTAAAAATAAATTTGTGTTCTCTGATATAAAAGAAAAAAAAGGAATTAAAAAAATGTCTTTTAAAATTCTGAATAATAAAAACAAGAAAGTAGCAAAATATAAATTTATAATAAAAGAAACAGAAAAAAGTTATTTCTCTGTTTTTAGACTCTCTGCTCTTGAGACACAATTATACAACAGAATGAAATCACCAATGAATTTTATAGTTTTAGAAGCAAAAGGAACGAATATCAGTGGAAGATTTGTAAAATATAAATTAGAATCTATCGAGGATATTGACCTGGATATTACGATACCTGAATAAAAACTATTTGCAATATCTTGTATTAATAATTTATTATTTTTCACATAATTAAAGTTTTTTGTTTTTTATTAACGTCAATTTCCCTTTAGAAAATAGCATTTATTAAAAAGACAACTCTCAATATACAAACATATTAGGCAAATATTTACAGAACACACATATGAAATTAATAATTAGTCTTTTTAGTTTTTTCCTTATTACATCATTTGCTTTTGGTCAAATGAAAAGTAAAATAGAAATAAGTTCTTTAGAGTATCATACCGTTGAATTAAAATCGGAATATTTTCCAAATGAAAATAGAATTATAAAAATATTCTTACCTACAGATTACGATATCACGAAAAAATATCCAGTTATCTACACTTTAGACGGGTATAGTCTTTTTGATGTAACAGCAAAGTATGTTGAGCAATTAAGCAAACGAACCATAGAAAATGATTATGATGTTGCGACAGATGCTATTCCTCAATCCATCGTTGTTGGAGTTTATCATAATAACAGAAATATAGAAACAACACCTAATTTTAGTAAATATCAAAATGGAGATGAAACTATTTATTTAGAGGGTTCTGAAAAACTGAAAAACTTTTTGTTTGAAGAAGTGGTTCCTTATATGAATACTACATATAATACTTCAGGGTATAATTCAATAATAGGACACTCAAATACAGCCCATTTTGTAATCTGTTTACCGTTTCAAAAAAACAATCCATTTGATGGTGTTATTTCACTTTCATTGAGCGGAGAATCTGATAATTTCAAGAAAAAAATAGAGCCATATTTAACTGCAAATGAAAAGACAAATATATTTATAGGGTATGGAACGAAAGATTATGAATTTAACGAGTTTGCAAAATACTTAAAAAGCAAAGTTTTTAATGATCATCTAAAAATAAATGAATTTAATGCGAATCATAATGAGATGCCAGCAATGGCTTTGATACAAGGCATAAAATTCCTCTTTAATGAATACAGAAATATTGATGATTTCTATATAGAATCGAATAAAGAAAATTTTAAGATAAAAGAATATATTGACCTTTATCATTCGAAGAATAAAAAAGCTTATGGAATTGAAACACAGATGAAAGAAACCGATTTTTATTCTTTAATACAAATGAGTATTAATACTAAAAATAAAAAAGCACTCAATCAAATTATTGAATACGATTCAATAGTAAATGGATATCCAACACAAACGCACACACTATTTTTTTATAATAAGCAAATTGGTGATTTTAAAAAGGCTAATTACCTTGCTAATAAAATACTGAATAGTAAAGATGATTTAGAAAATAAAATTCTAAAAGCAAATCTAGAATCATATTATGATTTTTATATTCATGATATTAAAAATCTCGAAATGGCAATTGCCTTTTTTAAACAAGGGCGAAAGAAGTTTAAAGACAATCAACTTGAGTTCAGTTATTTTATAGCTAAGGCTTCCATTGAAAACAATACCCAAAAAAGATTAGGGAAAACTAATTTAGAATATTGTATAAAAAACTATAAGCAGAACAGATATTTTAGAGAAATTGATTTAAAGAAATTAAAAGAAGAATAAAAAATAAGGCTTTTTTTAAAATGATTCCGAACATAGGCAACAATTAATCAATGAATAAAACACTACTAATTTTACTAACGTCATTAACAATTCTATCCTGTAAAACGGAAAAAACTACAGAAATAATTGTTATTGGAACGTTGCATAAACCAGAGCCTAATTTTAATGATGAGATCCTCTTTAAGATATTAGAAGATATAAAACCTGATTATATACTACGAGAACTGGACTCATCTTCTTTTACTTCTGATTTTAGACACAAAAATGATTTAAATAGTAATGAAGGTATCGCATCTGAAAAATATGTTCAAAAATACTCTGGAACACATTTAAGACCATATGAGTTTGAAGGTAGAAATGAATACAGAATAAATATCGGTTCACGCCCTACGGACGGATTTACAACAAAGCTGATAGACAGTTTAAGTAAAGCTGATTTATTATCTGTTTCAGAAGCTGGAATTTATAATAAATATAAAGCACTTTTAGAACCCTTAATAATATTGGCGTCTAAATCTCCTGAAAACTTTAACAATGCTACAACCGATAGCATTTGCGAAGAAAGACAATATTATCAATATAAAATGTTGACAAAAATAACGAATAAAAGAAATGAATTTAAAACTCACTTTCATACTAAACCAAATGGAGAAAAAATAAGTTATCGAGATGGATATAAATTAGCTGGTGATTTTTGGGATTTAAGAAATCAAACCATGGCTAAAAATATAATGCAAATTTCTCAACAGAATCATGGCAAAAAAATTGTTGTCCTCTGTGGGTTTATGCATAGATATTATATTTTAAGTGAATTGAAGAAATTAACAAAAGGTAAGAATATAGTCTTAAAAGAGTTTTATGAAAAATAATAGAGCTGGTTAGGAGCAATAGAAACTTCATTTAGTCATCAAATAATTCTCGACTGCGCTCAAACAGACAATTGTTAATTTTACGATTATAATAAAAACAAGAAGTTAATATCAAGAAAAAAGATTACTACATTTTGTGTCAAAAAGTACCTTCACTTTTAATAAGAATATAGCTTCGGATAAATGTTGTAATTATAAGTTATTATAATGCAAGCCCCTATTTAGATTAAAGACTTGCATAAATTAAATAGTAATCATCAATTTTTGTCGGTAAAAGAATATGCCTCACAAATGAATATTAGTCCCATATACTTAACCGAATGTTTTAAAAAAGCAACTGGCAAAAGTGCTCAAAAAATAATAATCGATTATAAAATATTATACGCAAAAACATTACTACACCAAATGGATAAATCTGTAGCAGAAGTTGCGTATGCTTTAGGTTTTAATGAAGTTGCTAATTTTAATCAGTTTTTTAAACGAAACTTAGGTATTACAGCTACCCAATTTAGAAATAAAGAGCATTAAAATTATATCAATTTATTAAGCCTTTAATTACTGATACCTTTTATAGTTTTATACCTTTGATGCTTTATTTAAAGGCACGACTAAGATTTAAAATATGAGTAAAAATTTATCCAATTCCGTATTATACTTAATGAGTATATCTGCTGGACTTGTTGTTGCAAATTTGTATTATAACCAACCTCTTTTACATCAAATGGTTGTAGAATTTGAGGTTAGTGAATCTGCCATAAGTAACGTGCCTTTAGCTACACAATTGGGATATGCTTTTGGGTTGTTATTTATTGTCCCTTTGGGTGATAAAGTTTCAAATAAAAAAATATTACAATTCGATTTTGCTTTAATGATTCTCTCACTAATTGCGGCATCGTTATCAAGCACTTTGTATCTACTAATTATAAGTAGCTTTTTCATTGGATTTTCATCTGCAATACCGCAATTATTTGTACCGATGGTTGCACAATTATCCGATGATAAAGGCAGAGGACGTGCCATTGGCATTGTAATGAGCGGATTGCTTATTGGTATTTTAGGAAGTCGTGTAATAAGTGGTATTGTTGGCAAATGGTACGGATGGCGCTTTATGTTTACTGCCGCAACAATACTCATGGTATTGTTGTTTATTTTGCTTCAATATAAATTGCCGAAAATTAAACCCAGTTATAAAGGAAGTTACGGAAGTTTATTAAAATCGATAGGCCATTATTTTAAAACGGAACCTTCGTTACGATTGGCTGCTTTACGTGGTGGACTTGGGTTTGCAGGATTAAGTGTTTTTTGGACCACTTTTGTCTTTTTAATGGAAGATCATTTTGGTTACGATAGCGATGTTGCTGGTGCTTTTGGTGTCTTTGGTATTGTTGGTGCACTTGGAGCAACGGTTGTAGGAAAGATAAGTCATAAGTATAAACAAATGCAGCTTATTGTCTTCTCTACCATATTATTGATGGTTTCATGGTTAATTTTCCTTTTCTCAGGATACTCTTTAATTGGTTTAGCATTGGGAGTAATTATTGTAGATTTAGGTTTACAAGTTTTACATATTACCAATCAGGTTAGTATATTTTCTAAGAATCCAGAAGCTAGAAACCGCGTGAATACAGTTTATATGGTCGGCTTTTTTATAGGTGGTGCGTTCGGTACTTTTTTAGGAGCTTTTGCCTGGGAACATTTTGGTTGGCAAGGTGTTTCTATTTTAGGATTACTCATAGCAATTGCTATTTTAATCGTTCAATTTCTTTTTGGACCTAAAAAATCTATTTAGAACTCTATAACTAAATAGATTTAATTTACAATTATCCGTTCGAACGGAGTCGTGAACTTGAGAGACAACTTTAACTTGTTCATTGATATACTTCTCGACTTCGCTCGAAGACCATTTTGTTACTCTTCTTAAATACCGTTTATTTATCAGGGTGTTCGAGCGGAGTCGAGAACTTGTACTATTACTTTAAAATTGAATGCTTTTGGGTTATGCTTCTCGACTTCGCTCGAAGACCGTTTGGTTACTCTTCTTAAATACCGTTTATTTAATAGGGTGTTCGAGCGGAGTCGAGAACCTGTATATCTTCCTTACTTTTTATTTTTAAAATGTGTATCATTCTTACATTCTGAAAGTATAGGTAAGAGTTCCCAATTGTTTTCAATCAATGCCTTTTTTTTAGCATGAGACCATTTTTGAATTTTCTTTTCATAATAGAAAGCATCTTCAATATTTAAAAATAATTCTTGAAAGACTAATGTTACTGGTAATCTGGTTTTAGTGTAATTAGCTCCCTTTTTTGATTGGTGCTCTGCTAATCTTTTTTCTAAATTTCTTGTGCTTCCAGTGTAATAGGTGCCATCGGAGCATTGTAATATGTATACGTGTCCAGCCATTTTTTTTCTCTAAGATAGGAAAAATTGTTGGGTATGCTTCTCGACTCCGCTCGAAGACCGTTTTGTTACTCTTCTTAAATACCATTTATTTAGGGTGTTCGAGCGAAGTCGAGAACTTGTACTATTTCTTTAAGATTGAATGCTTATTAGATACGCTTCTCGACTACGCTCGAAGACCATTTTGTTACTCTTCATGAATACAGTTTATTTAATAGGGTGTTCGAGCGGAGTCGAGAACTTGTAATATTTCTTTAAAATTGAATGTTTATTTGTTATGCTTCTCGTCTCCACTCGAAGACCGTTTTGTTACTTTTCTTGAATATCGTTTAATTAACAGGGTGTTCGAGCGGAGTCGAGAACCTGAGAGGTAACTTACCTCCTTCTTCCACCAGAATACGTCATTGCTTCGCCTTTACCAAATCCGTAGCTAATACCTAAAGTAATAAAGCGACCACGTTGTGCAAAACTATAAGTTTCAAAAGTTTCTTGTGATACCAATTGTTCAGAAATTCTAGATTCAAATAAATCTCTAATACCTAAATTTACAATTGCTTTTCCTTTAAATATTTTTTTACGAACACCTAAATCTAAATGTGCATATCCGGTAACATTTCCTTGTACGGTTTCATAACCAGATTGATAATTCCCAGTCAATTCTACATCTATATCTGCTGGTAATCCTATTGTAGAACCTAACCTTGAAGACCATTGGTTTCCTGAAAAATCAAAAACCTGAGACTCAAAAGTACCAACTCTGTCAAAATAATTTAAGTTAAAATCTCCCGTTATTGTCAACCAATTATTCGCTCTGTATTTACCGTTTGTTTCAAAACCAATGGAAGAATTAGTACCAATATTTTCGGGTGTGGTAATTGTTACACCATCAATATAGGTAGAAACACGCTCTACCATATCTGTAGTATATTTATGATATAGACTAGAGCTTAAAGAGGCATTACCAATCTTGTAAATACTTGTCAACTCATAAGAATCTGTAAACTCTGGTTGTAAATCTGGGTTTCCTACACGCACATTAAAGTTGTTTCTTATATTAAAAAAAGGATTCAAATCCCATAATCTAGGTCTAAAAATACGTTTAGAATATCCTGCTTGTAAAGAAAAGTCTTCTCCTACTTTGTAGGATGAATGCACCGTTGGAAATAAGTTTGTAAAATCTTGTTCGTTAGCTACATTGGTGTTTGTTAAGAGTGTTTTTAAGTTGGTCTGCTCTACCCTTAACCCTGCTTTTACACCCCATTTTTCTCTTTCATACGCAACAGTACCATAAACACCTAATACTTTTTGGTTGTACTCAAAATTGTTTGTTAGCGCTTCATCAGTAACAAAAACACCATTGGTTAAATCACTTACTTCATAATCATTACCAACATCATTAATTACATATTGTGCGCCCGTTTCTATCGTGTAAATATCAGAAATTGGGTTTGTATAATCAGCTTTAAACGTATAATCTGCTTGTTGAAAATTGGTGACTGTTTTTTGGTCGCTATCATTATCATCACCAGAAATGGTGGTATTTATAAATTCAGACGATTGGTCTTTTCCGAAAAAACTACCCAAAGCACTAAATAATAAAGTATGATCTTCATTATTTTCAAACTGCTTTTTGTAATTCAATTCGTACTTATATTTCGGGTTTGTAGCATCGGTAACCTCATTTCTCATCCAGCTAGAAATTAGAGCATCATTAGCATCAAAAGAACTAAAAATTGTTTCAGAAGGTTGTTCTTCAATTTCGTAAGCTACATTGGCAGATAAAGTAAGCACGTTTAAATCGTTAATATGATAATCGGTTCCTAAAGTAAGGTTGTAAAAGGTTTCGTCTCTGTATTCTGTTCCGGTACTAAAAATAACCTCATCATTAACTAAGTCTCTATTAATAGCTTCAGAATCTTTTGGTAAAGACCTGTAACCAGCTCCTAATTGCGCAAATAAATTAAAACTTTCCGTTCTTCTATTCAAACTTAAACCAACACTATGATTATCTGGAATTCCGGTGTTTACCGAAACAGAACCATTCCAACCTCTTTTTTCTTCTTTTTTAAGAATGATGTTTAAAATTCCGGCAGTTCCAGAAGCTTCATATTTAGCCGAAGGGTTTGTAATGATCTCGATACTCTCAATCATATCAGCAGTAATTGTACCCAATGCATTGCTAGATTCATCAGCTAAAACAGAAGGTTTTCCATTGATTAGCATTTGTACTCCAGAACTTCCTCTAAGACTAATTTCACCTTCAATATTTACATTTACAGAAGGTACATTATTTAGTACTTCTAAAGCACTTGCTCCGGTACTACTAATATCTGCCCCAACATTAAAAACACGTTTATCTAATTTAAAAACGGTTTTAGAAACTTCCCCTGTAATTACTACCTCATCTAATGTTTGATTGTCTGGAGCGAGTATGATTTTTCCTAAATCAGCCTTATTATTACTGATATTAAAAATTTGAATATTTTTTGTTTCAAACCCCATGAAACTTACTTCTAAATAAAAATTGGAATTGGAGGTAGAAATACTAAATTTCCCTGAATCATCAGAGGTTGTACCTGCTATAATTTTCTTAGTTGTTTTATCATGAAGCACTACCGTTGCATACGGAATTGCTTGTGAAGTAGCTTCTTCAATTAATTGTCCAGTAATTTGAATGTTTTTGTCTTGTGACAAAATAACACTACTAGAAAACAAAAGAAACAGCATGGAAAATGTATGTTGAATAAAGGATTTCATCTGAATATATTTTATAATTTGATTTCGTTTTAGCAAAAAATGAATATAAGGCTAATTCAAAATATAACACCCCTTACTTTTAGAAAACAAATCGTTTAAAAATCAAAAACACAACATTTAACAAGAATTTCACAAATAGAAAAAAACCTAGTCTTTAAAACTAGGTTTTCTCATTGTAAAATTCACATTTACTATTAGTTATTTTTTTACTTCTTATTTTTTAATCTACACTTCTCACCAAACGTACATAGTTATAATAACGCTCACCACCTTCTCCTGCAGGTCCGTTTTCATGTTTGGTATCAAATCTCACAGAACCTGCTCCGTGAAAATCTAAACCTTCTGCATTCACAGCTTTACCAAAAGCTACGTACCATGCATAGTAATAAGGTTTTCCTTTTTGAAATCTTGCCGAAGTGCTTGTCCAAAAATAGGGATAATCTTTATCGCCATTCTCATTCTTTATTTCTGAAATATTAAATATTGGGTCAATTGCGGGTCTATCTAATGAAGTATCTTTTGCCCCAGGTGCATAAGAATAATCTACAATGCCTTGTAATTCCTTTACATTTGGCAATCTCCAATCTGAGTGTCCTGCTAATTCTGATTCTTCTGCATATTTTAACGAAGATTTCCAATCCAAACCTTTTTTACTATCATTTTTAGCCCACATTAAACCAGTTGCATTATCTGTAATTGTTTGGTTTCCATTATCTTCAAAATCATTAATTCCATAAATACTACCACGCACTGCACGGACATGCTTTAGCATTGGGTTGCCAGTTGGTCTCTCTCCATTTCCTGGAGGTGGAGGTCTGTGTCCTGCTGTATTTTTTCCATCTTGTTCTACATCTCTAGATGGCGATGCCTTTTGATCAGCAGAACCTTGGTTATTAGCATCTCGTTTTCCCATTGGTGGCGGACCTTTGTGATCTCCTCTACCTTCAGGAGCTTCTCCAGGATACGCTTTTATATGTCCGGTTGCATGATTTACCCCAAAAGCAGCGGTATAACCACCTTCTTCGGTATGACCAACATATTTTTCTATTGCCCAATATTGCTCGCTTTTATCTACACGCTCATTATTAACTAATGAAAAATAATTGGTATCTAAATAAGGCCAACCAGTACTAAAATCACTAATAGAATATAATTCTTTAAGTGTAGGCATTCTCCAATCATCATATCCACCTAATTCTAAATTTTCTACATAATCCCTTGCTCCTTGCCAATCAAAACCTTCTGTTGTTGGAATTTCTTGCCATGTCAATCCAGTGTTTAAATCTAAAATGGTTCCGTCTTCACTTTTTTGGAAAGACATTTCTTCACCTTTTAAATAGTTGGCATCTTGACCGTAAAGAGCATCACCTGGTGCTAAATCACTTAAAATTTCACCATCTTCGCCATAAGCTTTTACTTGTCCTGTTGCTATTTGTGTGTAATTGTAATTCTTATTTTGTTCTTTCTTTGACGTTTCCGTGTTTTTACAACTCATAAATACGAGGGCACAAACTGTAAAAGTCAGAACAGTATTTCTATTATGTATTATTTTCATTGTATTATTTTTTACTCGTAACGTAATGCAGTAATTGGATCTAATGCTGATGCTTTTCTCGCAGGATACCATCCGAAGAAAATACCTGTTACAGCACACACTGCAAAAGAAATCACAATAGAATACAAAGCAACACTTGTTGGCCAGCCTAAAAATTGCTCTATAAATACGGAGGCCCCTAATCCTAGTAATACACCGAGTAACCCACCGGTAATACTAATTAAAATAGCTTCAATTAAAAATTGCATTAAAATATCTGCTCCTTTTGCGCCTACTGCCATACGCAAACCAATTTCTTTAGTTCTTTCTTTTACAGAAACATACATGATATTCATAATACCAATACCACCAATTAATAAAGAAATACTAGCAACTGCAACTAACAGAATGGTTAACATTTCTGTTGTAGAACTAAAGGTTGAAATTAACTCTTCCATAGAACGTACGCTAAAATCATCTTCCTCATCATCTAACAATTTATGTTCGGTACGTAATATATTACTTATCTGTTCTACGGCATCTGGTGCATCATCTTCACTAATTGCCGATGCTATAATCTGGTTTAAGTGATCTATTGCTAGAATACGTTTTTGTACTGTCGTATAAGGAGCTATTACAACATCATCTTGATCTTGACCAAAAGTATTTTCTCCTTTTTCTTCTAATACACCAATTACTTTAAACGGAATATTATTAAAACGAATCATTTTCCCTACCGGTTCTTGTCCATCAGGAAACACATTATCAACCACCGTTTGTCCAATTACTGCCACTTTAGAAGCCGATTTAACCTCAGCATCTGTAAACATACTTCCACTTTGTAAACCAACCACTTTAATGTCTAAATATTCTGGGTTTACACCATAAATTGAAGAAGGCCAGTTGTTAGAACCGTTGATAATTTGTCCATTACCATTTACTACTGGTGTTATGTAGCTAATTAAGTCCGACTGTGCTTTAATAGTTTCATAATTTGCAAGTGTTAACGTTTGTACATCTCCTCCACTACCTCTTGCCGGACCTCTACTGTCTGCACCAGGCTGAATGGTAATCATATTAGAACCCATTGCAGAAATAGTAGTACGAATACTTTCTTTAGATCCTTCACCAATGGCTAGCATTGCAATTACCGAAGCTACTCCAATAATAATACCTAACATGGTTAATAAAGTTCTCGTTTTATTAAGAATGATAGCTTTTGTAGCAATTTTAAATAAATTTAATAGTCTCATAATTAATCGTCTTGTTTAGGTAATTTTGCTAATTCATTTGCTGCAGATTGTATGTTATCATTTTTATAATCTTTAATAACATGCCCGTCTTTTAAAACAACCGTTCTACTACTAAAAGTAGCAATATCTGGTTCGTGCGTTACAAACGTAATGGTGATTCCCTTTTTATTCAACTCTTGAAATAAAGACATAATTTCGTAAGAAGTTCTTGTGTCTAAATTTCCGGTAGCCTCATCTGCCAATATCATTACAGGATTGTTTACCAAAGATCTGGCAATAGCAACACGCTGTTGTTGTCCTCCTGAAAGTTGCGATGGCGTGTGCCCCATTCTATCTCCCAAACCAACCATTTCTAACGCTTTTATAGCACGTTCTCTTCTTTCTTCCGTAGATACCTTGCTGTTGTATAATAAAGGTAATTCTACGTTTTCTATAGCAGAGGTTCTTGCTAATAAATTATATGATTGAAAAATGAATCCTATTTTTTCATTTCTGATGGTTGCCAGTTCATTTCTGCTTAAATCTTTTACAGATACGCCATCAATTTCATACACACCAGATGTTGGCTGATCTAAACATCCTAAGATATTTAGCATGGTACTTTTACCAGATCCACTAGATCCCATAATGGTAACAAATTCTCCTTCTTTAATATCGAAAGAAATACCTCTTAATGCATGAACCGTTTCGGTTCCCATGGTAAACTCACGTTTTAAATCTTGTATTTTAATGATTTCTTTACTCATGGTTTCTTATTTTTTTCTGTTTCCTCCTGGACGTTGTGGCATAAAAGGACTTTCGCTTTTCTCTGCTGTACCTCCTGCTTCTGTTTTAGAAACACCTTGTAAACTGTACACCAATTTATCTCCTTTATTTATCCCACTTAAAATTTGCACATTTACTCCATCACTAGCACCAAGAGTTACTGTTTTTGGTGTAATAGTTCCGTTTGCTTCTAACACCCAAAGAGCCGTTTCTTCTCTAGATCTTTGGCCATTGTTTGTTTCTTCTATTTGATGTTGAAGATTATAAGTTGCAAGGGTTCCTCTTTCTGGCTTAAAATTAATTGCTTTAGCTTCTGCTGTTAACACATCTTGTAATTCTAAAGTAAAAATAGAAATGGTTGCTGTTAAACCTGGTTTTAATTTTAAATCTGGATTATGTGCTTTAATAACCACGGTATATGTAACTACATTCGAGGTTACTGTTGGATCTAAACGCACTTGAGTTACTTCTCCCTCAAAAGTTTCACCGATATACGCATCTACTGTAAATTCTACTCTTTGCCCTTCTATTACTTGTCCTATATCTGCTTCATCAACATCTGCTTCTACTTGCATTTCTTTTAAATCTTGTGCAATTGTAAACAATGTTGGTGTACTTAAACTAGCAGCAACTGTTTGTCCTTCATCAATAGCTCTAGATAAAACTACTCCGTTTATTGGCGAATAAATATTGGCGTATCCTAAATTGGTTTTTGCAGATTGTAAATCTGAATAACGTTGAGTTACGGTTCCCTTTGCTGTTTCGTAATTAAAAGTTGCTTCATCAAAATCGGCTCTACTAATTACTTGATTGTCGTACAACGATTTTTGTCTGTCGTAAATCGTTTTCATGTAATTTCTCTGACTTACCGCATTGTCATAACTTGCTTGCGCTTGAGTTTTAGAAGCATTTAAATTTGTTTTATCTAATTCTGCAATTAGCTGTCCTTCTGTAACTACACTGTTATAATCTACATAGATTTTTTCTACAACTCCAGAAACCTGTGTACCTACTTCTACTTTTGTAATTGGTTCAATCGTTCCGGTTGCCGTTACCATTGTGGTAACATCTGCTTTTTTAGCAACTACCGTTTTTGCTTCTATAATTATGGCATCGCCGCCTTTCATAAAAGAGTATCCTACAATTGCAAGTACAACGACTACAATGCTTATAATGATGATGTTTTTATTTTTTTTCATGATGATTTATATTAAAGTTTGATATCGTTTCCTTGATAGAATTGTAATAATTGATGGTATAAAATATTTAAGTATTTAGATTGTAAATAGTTTTGTTGTGCGTTGGTGTACCTATTTTGACTGATCACTAAATCCGTAGTACTTAAAGCACCTAATTCGTATTTTTTTTGTGCCAATTTATAAGATTGTTCCGACGCTACTTTAGAAGCTTCGGCTGCAATTACTTGCTCTTGTGCAGACAATGCATTTTGATAAGCAGTTTCTACTTTTTTATACACTTCTTTTTCTGTAGATAACTTTTGTATTTCTGCTTTTTCTATGTTGATGCTTGCCGTTTGTACCGCCGATTTTGTTTGATTTCTATTAAAAATTGGAATAGTTAAAGACAAACCTAATTTCTGATTGAAATTCAAATCTACCTGATCTGAAAACGTATTTTCACTAATACTTGTATATCCAGAACCTAAACTACCTGACAAAGCCAATGTTGGTAAAAAACCTCCTTTTGCAATGTCTAATTGTTTTTTATTCGCTTCTATATTTAAGTTGCTCGATTGTATTTCTGGTAAAATTCCCAATGCTTTTTCATACACATCCGCCTTGTTCAATTCTAGATTTACTAAATCCATATTTTCATCGATGGTTTCAATTTCTATATCTTCGATTGGAGATAACTCTAATAATTGTTTTAAAGCAATAATGTATTGTTGATAGTTGTTTTTAGCAGCAATAACATTGTATTTGTTGGTTGCCGCCTGACTTTGAGCTTCCGTATAATCGCTTAACGCAATAGTTCCAGCATCTAAACGAGACTTTGCTCTTAGTACTTCTGTTTCTGAAGCTACCAAGTTGTTTTCTGCAATAACAATGCTTTCTTTGCTATACAATGTTTGCAAATACGTTTCTAAAATATTTAAAACGATGTTGTTTTGTGTTACTTCTTCTTCAAGTACACTTTGGTTAAATAAAATTTTACTTTGTGCTATTTGATTGGTTATTTGATTTCCTTGAAACAAAGTCATAGAACTATTAATCCCTACGTTTGTACTGTGTATTTGGTCTGTTACAAAATCACTTGTAATAGGATCTATCGTATTTCCGCTAGAAAAACTTTGAGATGCACTTCCAAATAAATTTGGTAATCTAGATGATTTTGCTTTGTTATAATCTACTTCGGCAATGTTTTTAGTCAGTACCGCATTTTTAACCGTAATGTTATTTTCTAAAGCATAATCGATACAATCTTGCAAAGACCATACTTTAGATGCGGAATTTGTAGTTATATCTTGTGCAAAAGAAATCTGTGCAAAAAGTAAACTAAGAATGAGGATATATAATTTCATTTTTTTGAATGTTTTAATTGAACACTTCAAAGATGAAACTTTATAGTACCTTATAAGAACGTAATAGACGTTTACGGGTTTTTACTATACGAAAACGGTTTTTTTATGGATGGGAGTTTTGGTGGTTTGTTGATTAAAGAGCACCTATTTACAATAATGAGAATAGCTCTCTTCCTATGAGGTATTAGAGACCCTTCAGGTTTTAAAAACCTGAAGGGTCTTTTTAAGCCGTAATGAAATTGATAGTGAATAACATTTGACTTTATAGAAGAAAGTGTTTTTTATAAGGGTTATCTTATTACTTGAGTAAATTAAATCTTAAAAATAAAAGGGTGTATAATAAGTCTTTTTGTAAGTCATTACAAGGTATGAAGCAATCTGTGACTGATATTACCGATTACTTCTATTTTCTCGTAATAAACTAAAAGATATACTTTTTTTTTCATTGATGAATACTGAATAAAGTTAAGTACAGGATTAACACAAAACTAGAGTTCTGATAATTTTATTGAATGAAATTATTTTATGTGATTAAAGTAGCTATAAGGAACACCAAAATATATCTCAACCAAATACTTTGGTAATTTATCGTGTTCATCTGTTTTTATATTTAAATGAGATATCATTCTTTTTAAATATAATATTTGTTGTTCTCTTCTTTTATCTAATTCTTGTAACTGTTTGGTCGCTATCTTCTTTTTAGCATCATTATTTTTATATAATAAGTGAAATCCATTTGTCCAACATAATCCTTGATTTGAATCATTTTTATTATAATTATAAATTGTAACTCTTCCAACTGACATTGATATTAACCTTTGTTGTAAGCTAAAAACAATTTGATTATGAGTTTTTCGTGAGTACTCATCAATTTTCCCTAATTTTCTATATTTATCAAGTCCAAGAGATATTAAAATACTTTGAGTCTCACTTATTTGTTTACTTATTTCTTTTTGAATTGAATTTTTTCTAACTCTTATTTCTCCTTTATAATTTAATTGGTACCCAACAAAAGAAAGCCAAGGAACATTTCTTTCATTAGCATATTTATTTCCCCAAAAATAAGGTTCTTTTGATTTTACTTTCCAAAAGGATTGTGAAGAATTTTTATAATCATTAAAAACTTTTGGTTCGTGATATAGAAGAAAGTTTTCTGTAATACCTTTTTTATATACTTCCAATGCATTTTTGCAAACATCCTTATCCTTATGAGCAAGTACCATATCGTCACAATATCTTACATAAAAAATATTTTTATCCACACTTTTTACTGCTTTATCTATATTATTTAAAATAAGATTTGCTATAAAACAGGAAACTGCATTTCCTTGAGGTACGCCTATTTTAAAATCTTCAATATAAGATTGTGAGTATTTGTCTACCAATTCATCTTTTACCCAACCAAATTCACCTATAGGAACACCACTTTTTTGAAAAAAAATAGGTGTATTATTTTTTGTTAAAACATCTAAATTAAATGAATATGAATCTAAAAACAAAGAGAATAACTTAATTGCTGTAGATGATATTTTTGTTCCCTTTAAGGATAACTCTGCTACTGTATCATTAAATATTTTTAATAAATGTTCATGTTGCACAGTGTCAAAAAATTTTTGAATATCACATTCTGAAACCCAAAGCTTTCTGTACTTTTTTCTATACTTTAATATTTCAATAATAGAAGTAACTTTCTAATTCTTTCATAAAAAAAAAGACGTAAGCGTAGTAATTAGTATGATTGAGATACATTGCTGCTCTGGTATAAATATACAAATCAGCAGAGACCCTAAGCATCAGGATTATTAGGCTCGTAAATTGTTTCAGTGATTTCGTTTATAACAATTAAGTTAATGCTACTTTCACCTAAAGACTAAAAAGTCTTATACCTGTTCAATATAATGGAATTAAAACTCCACTCTTGCCTACGTCTTAAACCAAATATAGTATATTTATAGCATAATAATTGTAATTAAAAATGAAAGTTTCAAGGTTTCAAAATATTATTTATACAAAAAATGTGATTCAATCAAATTTGTTGGATGAACTTAAAGATATAAAGGAAGGTAAATACAAAGATATCATAACAAAATGTAGATATTATACTAATACAAAGGATTATGATTCTTACAAATCTCTAAAAATAAAATTACCAATAGTTACTTTTTGCGGAGTCTTTAAAAATGGTAGGAAATTAGAGAACTTAGATATTTATAATAATATTATGATTTTAGATATTGACCATATTGATTTATCTAAGTTAAATGAAATTAAAAACAAATTAGCTAATGATAAATATATTTATTCAGTTTGGTTATCTCCGTCTAATGAAGGTTTAAAAGCTTTAGTAAAAATAAATAGCAGTCCAAAAGATCATAAATCTAGTTTCAACTCTCTTAAAAAATATTTTAAAGAAAATTATGATATTGATTTAGATAATAGTGGAAGTGATATTACTAGATTATGCTTTGTTTCTTGGGATGAAGAGTTATTTCTAAATACAAATTCAGATATATACACTGATAAATTATTCAATGAAATAGATAATGAAATTAAATCAAAAAAATCAATTTCAAGTAAATCTATAAATAAAAGTGCATATGCTACAGAGGGATTAAATAGCTCAGAACATAGAAAAAATATAAGGATTATAATTAAATACTTGAGACGTAAAGATCAATCAATTACAAGCACTTTTGATAAGTGGCTAAGAGTTGCATTAGCTATCTCTAGTACTTTTAGTTACGATGTAGGTGAAAAATATTTTTTAAGTTTATGTGAATTGGATAAAGAAAATCATAATGAACAGGAAAGTAAAAACATCCTTAAATATTGCTATAACAATAGAAAATTAGAAAATAATTCTACAATATCGCTTGGAACTATTGTATTTTACGCTAAAGAAAAAGGTTTCATTACAAAAAAAGACAAATTTGATAGTTGATTTAATTAAACTACTAGAACAAATTATCTCTATAAATAGTATTATTAAACAACCCCATTCAAATACGCTTTCCCAATATTATAAATCTTTTCAGAATCCTTATTATCTAGTCCAGAATACTCAGACAAAGGAAAACTAACGGTCATTTTTGTGTAGTCAAACTTAAAATTTTCTGCAGCATGCGATTTCAAGTACGTAGCATGTGTAATTACTTTAAAGGTAGAATTTAATTGTAAAGGTGTTTTTGGAGCAGGTTCTGCCACATAACTTCCTACAATTGGTAAACCTGATTTTATAAAAGGTTTAATTGGGAAATTATCTAAAATTCCGCCATCGGAATACAAGGTTTTATTGATGATAATAGGCGTAAAAATACCAGGAATAGCACAAGAAGCCAATACAGGTTTTAATAACTTCCCTTTGCTAAAATAACGAGGTTTGCCACTTTGCATGTTAGAGGCAGTAATATAAATCGGAATTTCTAAATCCCTAAATTTATCTTTTATTTTATTTTCAATAATCGATTTGAATAAAAAAGTATCAAAAATCCCTGCTTTTGTCATGCTAAAGAAAGAAAACTTAAAAAGACTCGTTCTTTTAAAGATTTCTAAAATTTCTTGAGTAGAAATACCCGAAGCATATAAAGAAGCTACCAAAGCGCCTCCACTACTCCCGGAAATGGCATTTATCTGTAAGCCTAACTCTTCAATTTTCTCTATCAATGCTAAATGTGCAGCGCACTTGATGCCTCCTCCAGATAATACTAAATTTATAGGAATGTTTACATTTAGTTTAGAAAGTTGTTCACTGTAATTTATAGGTATTGGGATCATTTTTTTTAACTCTAAAAGACACGTAAATATACTTTTTAAATGGCTTATAAGCTATTTATTACGAAGGCAATCGTTGTTAGATATAATCAACTATAAAATGTCATAAAATTCGAATAACGATTCTATAGACTTTAATCAAAATGTCTGGTTGAGCGGAGTCGAAACCTATGTTAGCAATTCAATAGTTCTCGACTGCGCTCGAACGGACAATGAGAGATTTAATAATTATTTTGATTAGTTGCTGCTCAATTATGAATTCAATTCTTTCATAATTTCTGCAAACAACTCGTAAGATCGTATTCTATCTTCAATACCATAAATATTGGTTACGGCAATCAATTCATCCGCTTGCGTTTGTGCTAAAAATTCCTTTACTTGTGCTTTTACAGTTGCTTTACTTCCTATAAAAGAATACTTCAGCATTTGATGTACTTGCGGATTTTCTAGAATCTCCTTATAATAATCTGTCATTTCAGTTGGAGGTTGTACAAAATCTCGTTTTCCGGTAAATAAACCAAGTATCATTCTAATTAAAGAAGTAGATAAATTAGCTGCTTCTTCATCTGTTTCTGCAATAATAATATTTACACCCGCAATGATGTACGGTTTTTCTAAAACATCCGAAGGTTGAAATTCTTCTCTATAAATAGCCAAAGCATTCCATAAATGCGTCGTAGCAAAATGACTTGCAAATGCATACGGCAATCCTTTTTTAGCTGCTAAATGTGCACTGTCTGTACTAGAACCTAAAACATAAAGCGGCACTTCTACTCCTTCTGCAACCGTAGCACGAACATTAGCTTCTTTGTTTTCTGTTGAAAAATAAGTCTGAATTTTTTCTATCTCTCTCGGGAAATGTTGCGCAGCTTCCATAAAGTCAGATCGAATGGCTTGTGCAGTTTCTCTATCGGTTCCTGGTGCTCTTCCCAAACCTAAATCTATTCTATTCGGATACAAAGCACCCAACGTACCAAATTGTTCGGCTACAATTAAAGGTGAATGATTGGGCAACATAACACCGCCAGAACCAACACGAATGGTTTTTGTACCTTCTGCGGCATAACCAATTAAAATACTTGTAGCAATACTACCGATATTTGTAGAATTATGATGTTCTGCCAACCAATAACGCGTGTATCCAAATGTTTCGGCGTTTTGTGCCAATTCTCGTACATTGTTAAAGGTGTCTTTTAAAGTATTTCCTTTAGAAACTAATGCAAGATCTAAAATGGAATATGCGGTATTTTGAGTTTTCATAAGTATTTAAAATCAATAATTATATTTGAAATATAAAGTCGTTTTGAGGGTTACAAAATTACAGAAATCAGTCTGTTTTTTTACGTAATGTTTTGTTAATATAAACGATCAATTATTAAATTTGTAAACTGAATAAAAACAAGCATTTTAAAATGAATACCACCATACAATCCATACCCGTTTTAGATTTAGAAGGAAATCCTGTTGATTTAATGTCCAAGTATAAAAACAAGGTTTTACTACTGATCATTTATAACAACGATTGTTTAGGCTGTACAGGTCGTGCGATTCCTTTGGCATATGAGTTTCAACAGAAATACCCAACCATCCAGGTTGCAGGCATTCATGCAGATTTTTTAAACAGAGAAGGAACCAAAGCCAATATTAAAAGTGTTTTTACAAGTGGCGAGAATCCGTTTCCTATTTATATTGATAAAAACCATAAAGTTTATGATGAGTTTAAAGCAGAAGGAACACCACAATGGTTACTTATTTCAGAAAAAGGAGAGTTATTCCGTTCTATTTTTGGATCGCAAGAGAATGCAGCTAATAGATTGTTTTATGCTTTAGAGAGTTTAGTTGAAACTTAAAACCTATTTCAAGAAAATCTACGTTTATGATGAAACACAGCTACTTTTGATTAAGCATTAATTAAGTAATTATTTTTACATGGTGTTAGCTTTTCGTTTTTCTCTTTCTATAAAGCAAATAGATATTCTTTATTTGTTTTTTGAATAAAGTTTTGACGCTATCCAAGCTCCAATAATCATTTCAACCCAAGCGATAGGGAATAAAATACCAGCCGTACTCCACTCTCCCAAACCTGTATTTACACTGGCAATCCAGAAAACACCAATCGTCGCTAAAGCAGTGGTAGTACCTGAAATAATAATTGATTTTAAGTTATTTCCAAATGCAACTGAACAAAGCCAAAATATAAATACTAAAGTTGCAGACAACAAGGTGTCCCATATTCCCCAAATTAAGGCATTACTTATTTCCATGGCACCAATTGGTATTCTGCCTGCAAAGAATTCTTCCATCAATGGAAATGCAACAAACATGGCTCTTGCTACTTCCGCAATATTTATCCAAATACTTGTTATTAAAGTGATAATAACAAATTGTTTCAAATTAAAAATTTTATTTTCCATTGTAATTATATCGTTTTTTTGATGAAAGCCAACTATTAATATCTAAATATTCAATTTCGTTTAATTGATTATAATTTGGTATTGCAACACAGCCATTCCTTTGCGTTCATCAACTTTTAATTGATTATTAATATTTTGATAAACAGGTCTATTTTGGTAACTTAAAGTTAGTTTGTTATCGTGGCCTCTAAAGAAACAATTAATACCTAAGTCATACACAATCATTGCATCATCTAAAGCATCAAAATCTGAATATTGAACAGCAATATTTGGTTGTAATTGATAACTTTTTTTACCTTTAGCAAGTGCGTAACCTAATTGAAAAAAGGTGGTATTTCCAGTTCCCATCATCGGGAAATCATTACCACTTCCATTAAAAGAAGTCCCGCCAGAAGTAATATCATTAGCACCCACATTTCGAATGTAATTTGGACCAAAATCGTTATGATTATACCCTAAATAGGTTGTAATAGCCGTTCCTTTTTCTTTATTTAAAGGAGCGTCATAAAAAACATCTACTGCCCAATTTTTAAAATCGTAATATTTTTCTACCCCATTTACGAGTTGTGAAGTCATTTTAGGTTGGTTCATAAAACCTGCTCCTAAGTTTAAAATATTCTTTGTTCCTATATAGGTTCCTGCTCCTCCGCTGTAGGCAGATTTATTGCTTTCATTATCTAGAAACTCATACTTTACATAACCAGAAATTCTTTTTCTCGGTTTGTTTAAATCATAATCCACTTTCCCTTCTGTGGCTGAAACGCCAAACTGAACAGGGTTTTTAAAAGATAAAATATAGTCGAATTTATGTACTTGACCTTTTGCCCAAATACCTAAACTACGAGCCACGTCATCGTTTTTATTAACTGTAAGCAACGAAAATAAAGGAGCATCTAAAGACATTAAAGTTACACTACTTCTAACATTCCAACGGTTTAAACCTTCCCATCCAGATTCTCCAAAACCTAAAGCAAATTCTTTAGCAAACTCATATTCAGCATATAAATCTAACACACCAAACTGAAAATCTTTTTCTGTTTTACTGTTTAAGTTATTACCTCCAAATAAAGAATACACATATAATTTAGGCGTTAACTGTGCTGAAATCCCCATTCTAACTCTTCTTAAAGAAACATCAAACACATTATTTGCAATTTCATTATTAATAGTAGTACCTGGATTCGTGTCAAAATACCTTGCCCATAATTGCATTCTAAGAGATGCTTTTATGTATGTTTTACCTGTTTCATCGAGATTTAATTTTAGTTTATTGCTTTGTCCGTAGCTAAAATTGGATAATAAAGTTAAAATAAAAAGAAGTCTTATTACTTTCATAATTGGTTTTAATAATTGTTTGATGTAATTAATATTCAAACACTTTACAAGCAGCAAAACTATATAAATTCTAAAATAGACTTACTGACATTTGTCACTTAATTACTTTTTTGAAAAAGGTCTCACTTTCTTAGAATATAAAGGCCATCATAATTAAATATTATCAAAGATAAAAATAACGATGAATTTCAGTTTTTGAACTTACATCATAATTATATCAATATAAAACAGAAATACTAATATTTAATCACTTCTAACTGCACAAGATATTACACTTCTCTACTTTTCCAAACATTCAAATACTGACCTGTAGCCATTCTTCTAGATGCGTCTTTGGCTCTTTGTGCAACATCACCAACGTATAAAGAATCGATTGTTTGAAACCAGATCTGTAACCATTGTCCAAAATGTTCTTGACTCATGGTATGCTTTAAATGTTTATCAACTTTTAAATGTGCTTTTGTAGGATTGCCTTTAAAACAAACATCACCCAATAATGCCGTTACCCAGAAATCGGTTAGTTTCTCTAAATGTGGAGGCCATTGCGCATCTTTTAAATGATGATTAAATATAGGGCCTAATAGAGCATCCTTTCTAACTTCATTATAAAAAGTAATGACCAATAGATTGATATCTGCTCTGTTTTCTATTTCTTTCATTTTATAAAAAATTAAATCAGCACAAACCTATGAAAGGCGTGTGCTGATTGTATATGAATTTAAAAATTAATTTTTCTTTTTGATACAATAAATGGTTTCTTGTATGGTAAACCAACAAAAATAGAATATACCTACAGAGAAAATTACGTCACCAATCATACGCATCCATTTTAAGGTTTGTACTGTTGGAGAATATAGTAATTCTGCATCTCTTGCAAAAGAGTATCCTTTTGTAATTGACGTATAGGCCTGTATAATTCCTACTGGCAACATGCTTAAAAAGACCATAGCTACTAAACCAATGTTTAAAAACCAAAAAGCTCTTTTTAATTTTACAGAACTCCATTCTCTGTCTGAATAGAAACGCAAACAGATAATAATGAATCCCATACCTAATAAACCATACACACCAAACAACGCAGTATGTGCATGCACTGCCGTAGTATTTAAACCTTGAATATAATACAACGCAATTGGAGGGTTAATTAAGAAACCGAATACACCTGCTCCTACCATGTTCCAAAATGCCACAGCAATAAAGAAAAATATAGGCCATTTGTATTTCTGAATCCATTCGTTCGATTTTAAAAGATTCCAGTTTTCACGAATTTCAAATCCCATTAAAGTTAACGGCACTACTTCTAAAGCACTAAAGGTTGCACCTAAAGCAATCGCTTGTACAGGTGTTCCTGAATAGTATAAATGGTGTAAAGTTCCGATAATTCCTCCTGCTAAAAATATGGTTGCAGAAGCAATAGACGCTTTTCCTGCTGTTTTTGCTGATAAAATTTTCATTCTTAAAAAGATAAAAGCAATAACTACGGTTGCAAAAACCTCAAAGAAACCTTCTACCCAAAGGTGTACTAGCCACCATCTCCAATAGTTAATTACGGGTAAACTACTGTTTTCTCCATACATTAATCCAGAGAAGAAAAACATTCCAATCGCGATAACAGAAATCAATAATATGATTAATAAATGTTTAGAATCATCATTTTTTCTAATCGCATAGATGATGTGTCTACCAACCATAAACACCCATAATACCAATCCGATTCCTAAGAAAATTTGCCAGAATCTCCCTAAATCCATGTACTCATATCCTTGATGTCCAAAGAAGAAATTAGTTGTTAAATCTAAAAACTGGTGTACACCTAACCATTCACCCATCATAGAACCCAATACAATTACTATTAGTGCTACAAATAGAAAGTTGGTACCAAATATTTGATATTTCATTTCTTTGCCGCTTATCATTGGTGCTAAGAATAATCCTGTTGCCAACCAAGTAGCAGCAATCCAAAATACAGCCAATTGTGTGTGCCATGTTCTCGTAATAGAATATGGAAGAATACTAGATAAATTGATTCCAAAAAAATCTTGTCCCTCTACGGTATAATGTACTGTTAGGGCACCTAAAACTACCTGTAATGCTATTAATAAAGAAATAACAATAAAGTATTTTAATACAGCTTTTTGAGATTTTGTAAGAATTAAAGTATCTAAAGGATCTTTATCTGGGTGAATGACAGCTTCCCCTTTTTCATGATTACGGATATAATAATACCCTAATCCTCCAATAAATAATAATAGAAGTACAATTGAAAACCCTGACCAAATTTGAGAATCTGGAGTAATTGTATTGTCAATTAATGGCTCATGTGGCCAGTTAGAAGTATATGTATAATCCTTTTCTGGTCTGTTAGTACTTGCTGCCCAAGAAGTCCAGAATAAAAAAGCATTTAACTGTGCTAGTTTTTCGGTATCTACCAATGCACCTTCAGGAATAGCATATTTTTCATACCCATTAGAAAAAATATCTGTGTAATGCTTTTGATTTTCTAGAATAGCGGTATATCTATCTTTAGAAATAGTAATACTACCGGTTTCTGCATTATACGTATTTGTTTTAATATGCTGAATTAATCGTGCTTTTAGGGCTGCTTTATTTTCTACATCTAAGTTTTCATAGGTTGAATTAAAATCTTTTTTAGCCCATGCATTAAGCATAAAAACAGCTTCTTTGTGTATCCAGTCTGCAGACCAATCTGGTGCTACATAACTACCATGCCCCCAAATAGAACCTACTTCCATTCCTCCAATAGACTCCCAAACATTCTGACCTATTTGTATGTCTGCCTTGGTTAAATAGACTTCTCCTGTTTCTTGTATTATAACGGTTTCTGGTATAGGTGGCTGTGTTTGATAAACTTCTGTTCCCACCCAAATAAGTACTAAAAAGGATAGTGTTACCACACTAGTAAATGCAATCCAAACTTTTTTCATGTTGTTGTTCTTTTAATAAATTATACTACGTCTTTTACTCTTTGTACACTGTCTGCCACAGAAACCGTAAGTCTTATTATACAATTTTCTGTACAGTATAAATCGTGTGGAACATTTGCGTCTAACGCAATTAAATCTCCTTTTTTTAATGCTTGTTTTTCTCCTTCTACTCCAAAATCTATCGCTCCTTCAAATAATTCTATCACAATAGGAAACGGTGCTTTGTGCTCTTTCATTTGTTGTCCTTTTTTCATAAGGATTCTTATCTCTTTTGTAGTCGCTGTTTTAATTAATACGGTTATTGCAGGTTTGTCTTCTCCGTAGATTAAATTTTCTGTTATTGATGCTGCTTTCATAATGTTTAAGTTTAATTAAAGTATTAAAAGATTTTTATATCTTTTGTTTGGTTAAATTTTTAGCGTTTTAAGATGAAACCTTCTAAATTCATATCATTTAAAAGTGATGTAATAGATGTACTTTCTAACATATTTTTTAGGTTTTCACGGATATCCACAAATTTATAATGTAACGGACAAGGTGAATTTGCATCACATTGTTTTAAACCTAAACCGCAGCCTTTATAGATGGTATCTCCATCTAAAACACTTACAATTTCACTTAGTTTGGTTTCCATTTTTTCTTCTGTAATGGTAAAACCGCCATACGGACCTTTTACAGAGGTTACAATATTATTTCTTTTTAATTGCTGTAAAATTTTAGCCGTAAAAGCTTGTGGTGAGTTTATTTCTTCAGAAACTTTACTCATACTTACCTTATGACCATGAGCGCTTTCTTGCGCTATAAATAGCACTGCTCTTAAGCCGTATTCACAAGTTTTTGAAAACATAATATCTTAGTTTTAATGCCGCAAATATATGGTATATTTTATAAAGGACAAATATATCCCTTATAAAATAAATATTTAATTATACTTCCCTCCTTTTCTCTTAAAAAAAAGTTTGTAGTTAATAAAAAAATCTTGTACTGTTCCTTTTGGAACAATACAAGATTTAAACTAGGGAAATAATAAATAAGGGATTGTTATTCTATAGGGATTGATAATAACGGAATATTTTGCCCAGAAGCCATGACTCTTGTTTTACTTTTATGTACAATAGATTCCCAGAAACCATATTTTTTTGGCATCATAACCAAAAGATCTGAATTCGATTTTTTAATTTCACTTTCAATCGATTCAATTACAGAATTCGATTTTACATTTTTATAAAAATGGGTAACATCTTCTAATTCTTTATTTAGGATACTAGGTGTTTCTATCTTTAATTCTTCTACTTTCTGATCCACATAAAAAACAGTTACAGCAGCCTTTAAACTTAAGGCAACCTGACGTAACCTAGCCAATGTTTTTAATGGGATATCTTGCAGAATATCACACGCAAAAAGTATTTGTTTTATTTCCTTATACTTTGCTTCTAAAGGTATTGCTAGTACCGGAAATTCTTTCATACTGATGACACTCGTTGTAGGATTCCCT
The DNA here is from genome assembly GCF_038024065.1 of Polaribacter sejongensis. Lineage (NCBI taxonomy): Bacteria > Pseudomonadati > Bacteroidota > Flavobacteriia > Flavobacteriales > Flavobacteriaceae > Polaribacter > Polaribacter sejongensis. The sequence goes on from NZ_CP150667.1 coordinate 769,978, forward strand.
AATAAATTTTGCTCCATAGATTTTGGAGACATTCCGATCACTAAAAAACGTGCTTTATACTCTTTCATTAAATGATCTACTTCTTCTCCTAAATCACTATAACTACTCTTGTAAGAAACTTTAATTTGAAACTCTTCACTTAAGTTAGCTGCTAATTTTTTTAATTTTTCTTTATTTTTTTGAAATAAAATATCTAAAGACATGGCAGACAATCTACTATTTGCAGCATGTACAGGCAATCTAAATGCATGAAAAAGTACAAGTTCTGTCTGAAATTGTTTTGTTAATGCAGCGGCGTATAATACAGCGTTATCAGATAGTTTAGAAAAATTGGTAGCTACTATAATACTCATAAGGTAGATGATTTGATTATACTCAAAGATAAAAAATTATCAGCATTATAAGGTAGTCGAAAAATGGGATGTATTGGTCAAAAACGCGTTTTTGGAGAAGTTTAACAAAAAATTGTACTTCAATTAATTTGTGTTTTTTCTAAAGTAAGAAGGAGATACACCAGTGTTTTTCTTAAAGTATTTGCCAAAAAAAGAAAGATTACTAAATTTTAATTCATTTGCAACTTCAGAAATACTTAATAAAGGATTGCTCAGTAATAATTTAGCTTCCATAATTACAGCGTCATCAATTAATTGACTGGCGGTTTTATCTGAAACCTCTTTTAAAACCTTTGATAAATGAGCAGGTGTTAAATGCATGCAATCAGCATAGAATTTAACAGAACGTTCATTTTTAAAATGATCATTTAAAATGGTTAAAAACTGAAGTGTTAATTGCTGTTTCCTATTTAAATGTGCTTCTAAATTAGGATATTCTCTTTTAAAAATGGCCCCGTAATGATATAATAATAAACCAAAAGAGTGCATTATAATTTCATTTCTAAAAGGTAAAAGAAGTGCATCTGCATTGTTGTTTTTTGCTAATAATTTGGACAGCACTATAGAAGTTTCTTTTTCTTCTTTTAATAATTTTAACTTCGGATAACTGTTTGCCGTTAAAAAGTCTATGGCATCAAATTCTGCTTTTTTTAAAAGTATCTTAAAAATAAAATCGACTGTAAAACTAACGCTAATAATCTCTAAATCTTTACTAATTTCTGTAATTTGAGAAACCGTTTGGGGTTTTACAACAATCATCTCACTACTTTCTAAAGTGTGTGTAATTAAGTTTAACTGTAACGTAATGGATCCTTTAAGTATCAACAAAAAAGTATAATTCCCAGATCTAAAAGGTGCTAAAAAAGGAGTTTTATCAAAATTATTTTTAGACATATGCACATGTAAATCTGTGTACAGTTGTGGTTTGTCTCCAATAATTTTGACAACGTCGTTAATAGTATAATTTTTAATAAAAGGTTCTTGCAATTGGTTTCTTCTAGTTATTGGTTCATCAAAGATACCAATTTCTATAATCAACTTGTATTAAACATTTTTTGTATTGTCTTCTTTATTCCATACTCCCCTTTTATCAATTATTCTTATACTGCTATAAATATAAATCTTTGTTAAAAAAAAGAATGAACGTTCATTTTTATGTACATTTGCATCAGAATAAAACAATATGGCAAAGCTTCAAAAAAGTATAGACAAACGTAATGCACTTATAAAGGCAACAATAGAGCTCGTTAATAACAACGGATTTCATGCGACACCTATGAGTAAAATTGCAAAAATGGCGAATGTATCACCAGCTACCATTTACTTGTATTTTGAAAACAAGCAAGATTTGGTGAACAAAACATACATAGAAGTAAAAGCGAAATATACAAACCATGCTTTTGAAACGTATGACATTAATATGTCTGTTGAAGATGGTTTTAAATTAATTTGGAATCGCATTGCTAACTTTAAATTAAAGGAATGTGAAAATGCGATGTTTTTAGCACAGTGTGATAATACACCAATGATTGATGAACCAAGTAGACAAGAGGGAATTAAACATTTACAGCCCCTACTCGACTTGTGGACGCGTGGAAAAAAAGAAGGAATTATAAAACCAATGTCCGATTATATCTTGTACGCATATGCTATAAATCCGTTATCATTTTTAATGATGTCTGAAAAAAGAGGTTCTTTTAAGTTAAATGAAACTCATTTAGAGGAAGCGTTTCAATCTGCTTGGAGCAGTATAAAACTTTGTAAATAAGATGAAGAAAACAGCAATCATATTAGGCGCAACTGGTTTAACTGGCAGTCATATTCTTCATAAATTAATTGAAGACAAAAACTACGAGACTATAAAATTATTTTCTCGTTCTAAAATTGATGGTTTGCCAAAAAAGGTAACACAATTTATAGGTGACATTTTAGATCTAGCACAATTTAAAACAGATTTTACAGCAGACGAAGTGTATTGTTGCATTGGTACAACTGCTAAAAAAACGCCAGATAAAACATTGTATAAAAAGATAGATTACGGCATTCCGGTTACTGCCGCAAAACTATCAAAAGAAAATAACATCGCTACTTTTTTAGTGGTTTCTGCAATGGGAGCAAATGCAAAAAGTACTGTCTTTTATAATAAAACAAAAGGCGAAATGGAACGTGATGTTTTAAAACAAAACATTAAAAATACTTTTATCTTAAGACCTTCCTTAATTGGAGGAGAAAGAAAAGAAAGCAGAATCTTAGAAAAAATAGGTTTGGTTGTTATTAAAATAATTCAACCTTTATTTATAGGAAAACTAAAAGAATATAAAATAATAGATGCTGAAAATATTGCGCAAGCAATGATAAACTTAGCAAATACTAAAAATAATGCCGGAGTCATAATTACTTCAAACGATATAAAAAAACTTTCAAAAAAATAAATAAAAAACAAAATATGGAATTATTAGATAAATTAAATTGGAGATACGCAGCAAAAGCAATGAATGGTGAAGTTGTAGCAGAAGATAAAGTAGAACGCATTTTAGAAGCAGCTCGTTTAGCAGCAACTTCTAGTGGATTACAACCTTTTGAAATCTTTGTAGTTAAAAGTCAAGAAGTAAAAGAAAAAATTAGACCAATCGCTTGGAATCAATCTGTAATTACAGACTGTTCTCACTTATTGGTATTTGCAGCTTGGGATACGTATACCCCAGAACGCATCAATTATATGTTCGATTTAACAAACGAAATCCGTGGTTTTGAAAACGAAGGTTGGGAAAACTACCGTCAGATGCTATTAAGCTCTTATCCGCAAAGAGATTCAGAAGAAAACTTTAATCATGCAGCCAAACAAGCGTACATCGCATTCGGACACGCAATTATTGCTGCGGCTTACGAAGGTGTGGACGCAACACCAGTTGAAGGTTTTGACCCTGTAGCGGTTGATGAAATTTTAGGCTTAAGAGAAAAAGGTTTACGTAGTGCTGTTTTATTGCCATTAGGTTATAGAAAAGAAGATGAAGATTGGTTGGTAAACTTGGTAAAAGTTAGAAAACCGATGAAAGATTTAGTAACTGTAATATAATTAAAAAAAAGAAAAATGAAAACGATTTTATTAAACAATAGACCACAAGGAAAACCAACAACTTCTAATTTTGAATTTGTTACTGAAGACACTGAATTAACAATAAAAGATGGAGAAATTCTTTTAGAAGCTGCTTATGTTTCTGTAGATCCTTATTTAAGAGGAAGAATGAGCGATGCAAAATCATATGTTCCACCTTTTCAATTAAATGAACCAGTACAATCTGGAGTTATTGCAAAAGTAACTGCTACTAAAAATGACAATTTTAAAGAAGGAGATTATGTTTCTGGTTTATTAAACTGGCAAACACAACAAGTTTCTAATGGAGATGGTTTAAATAAAGTAGACGGAACAAAAGCGCCATTAAGTGCCTTTTTAGGTATTTTAGGGATGACTGGTTTAACTGCTTATTTAGGATTAAACGAAATTGGAAAACCCAAAGCAGGAGAAACTATTGTAGTTTCTGGTGCTGCTGGTGCAGTTGGTTCTGTTGTTGGGCAAATTGCTAAAATTCTTGGATTAAATGTAATCGGGATTGCTGGTACAGATGAAAAAATTGATATGCTGAAATCTAAATTTGGTTTTGATGCAGGTATCAATTACAATACCAATAAAGATATAAATGCTGAAATTAAAAAATTAGCACCAAATGGTGTAGATATTTATTTTGATAATGTTGGTGGACCAATTTCGGATGCTGTATTATTCAATATCAACCGTTTTGCAAGAATTATTATTTGTGGAGCAATCTCTGTTTATAATGAGACTGAAACTCCTAAAAGTGTAAGTGTACAACCATTTTTAGTTAAAAATAGTGCATTAATGCAAGGTTTTATTGTTTCTAATTATGCTGATAAATTTCCTGGAGCTATAAAGCAATTATCAGAATGGTTGGCAGAAGAAAAGTTAACTTACACAGAGACTATCGTAAATGGTTTCGAGAATATACCTACTGCTTTTATCGATTTATTTGAAGGTAAGAACAAAGGTAAAATGATCGTTAAAATCTAAAAAAAATAAAAGAAGATGAACAATTTTGAATTAAAAAATCCTACTAAAATTATTTTTGGAAAGGATACAATTAAACAATTAGAAAGTGAAATTCCTGCAGATGCAAAAGTATTACTCTTGTATGGTGGAGGAAGTATAAAGAAAAACGGAATTTACGAACAAGTCAAAAAAGCGTTGACAAAAGTTGAGGTGGTAGAGTTCGGAGGAATCCCTGCAAACCCAGAGTATGCAACTTTAATAGAAGCTTTACAAGTTATTAAAGAAGAAAACATTACCTACTTATTAGCTGTTGGTGGTGGTTCTGTAATAGACGGAACTAAATTTTTATCTGCAGCTGCAGTTTTTGAAGGAGAAACTCCTTGGGATATTTTAACAAAAAACATAAGAACAGAAGTAGGAATGCCTTTTGCAACTGTTTTAACGCTACCTGCAACAGGATCTGAAATGAATTCTGGTGCTGTAATTACCAGATCAGAAACAAAAGAAAAGTTAGCCATGGGCGGTCCTGGATTATTTCCTGTATTTTCTATTTTAGATCCACAGGTAATCAGTTCTATTCCACAACGCCAATTGGCAAACGGATTAATGGATTCTTTCTCTCATGTTTTAGAACAATATATGACGTATCCTGTTGAAGGATTGTTGCAAGACCGTTTTGCAGAAAGTATTTTACAAACTATTATAGAAGTTGCTCCTAAAGTATTAAAAGATCCTACAGATTATGATGCTGCAGCTAACTTTATGTGGAGTTGTACAATGGCTTTAAATGGATTAATACAAAAAGGGGTTCCTGGGGATTGGGCAATACATGCAATGGGCCACGAATTAACAGCTTTATTTGGTATAGATCACGCACGTACTTTAGCTGTAATTGCTCCTAGTCATTATAAATATAACTTTGAAGCTAAAAAAGAAAAATTAGCACAATACGGTGAACGTGTTTGGAATATTACTGAAGGAAGCATTGATGATAAAGCATATGCTGCTATTGAAAGAACAGTTGCTTTTTTCCATGAGTTAGGCATTGATACAAAGTTGTCTGATTATACAAAAGAATATGAAGGAACAGCAGAAAAAATAGCACAACGTTTTACAGATCGTGGCTGGTTAGGATTAGGTGAACACCAAAATTTATCTCCAGATAAGGTAGAAAAAATTGTAAAAATGGCATATTAATTAAAATATGAAAATCACAAAGGTTTTAGCCTTAACATTTACCATAATTACGGCAGCTAGCTGTAATAATGCTAAAAAAGAAGCAACTTCTGAAAAAGTTTCAGAAGACAAAAAAGAAATAAAAAAAAATAATAAAATGAATATATTATTTGTATTAACATCACACGATAAATTAGGTGATACCGGCAAAAAAACAGGATTTTGGGTAGAAGAATTTGCAAACCCATATTATACACTATTAGATAAAGGAGCAACGATTACTATTGCAACTCCAAAAGGTGGTGCAGCTCCAATAGACCCAAGTAGTGATTCTCCAGACGCAGCTACTGCGGCTACAGATCGTTATAATAAAGATGCAGATGCTAAATCTAAAATAGCAAATACAAAAGTATTGGCAGACATGAATCCAGATGATTATGATGCTGTTTTCTATCCAGGTGGTCATGGTCCTTTATGGGATTTAACAAATGATAAAGTATCAGTTGCTTTAATCGAAAAGTTTGATCGTCAAGAAAAACCAATTGCATTTGTTTGTCACGCACCCGCAGTTTTAAAGGATGTTAAAAATGCAGACGGAACTCCTTTAGTTAAAGGTAAAAAAGTAACAGGTTTTACAAACAAAGAAGAGGCTGCTGTTGGTTTAACAGCAGTAGTACCATTATTATTAGAAGATATGTTAATTGAAAATGGCGCATTTTATTCTAATAGAGAAAACTGGGCTCCTTACGCTGTGCAAGATGGTAACTTAATTACAGGTCAAAACCCTGCATCATCAGAATTAGTTGCAGATAAATTATTAGCTAGTTTAAAGTAATTAGTATTTTTAAATTCTAGTAAACAGTAAAAAGTTATTAGTAAAGAAAAGGCTCGCACAATGCGAGCCTTTTAAATTTATAGAAACCAAATAGAACTTCTCCTTTTCATAGAAATTTAAATTTACGTGCATTTAATAGTAAAAATTAATAATTTGGTTTATAAATACAAATATTGTTATTATTTACCTTTTTTCCAATACCTATAAATAGGTATATTTGTACTAATGAAAGAAATAACTAGTATTCAAAATACGTATGTAAAAAACTTGCTTAAACTGCAAGAAAAAGCACGTGAACGAAGAAAACAGGGTTTATTTATTATTGAAGGTAAACGAGAAATTACACTAGCAATTTCTGCTGAATATGAATTTGATACGATTCTTTTTTATCCAGATTTAATTTCAGAAAATGAAATTTTACACCTTTTTAATGCAAATGTAAACAGAATTGAAATCTCTAAAGAAGTTTATCAGAAATTGGCTTATAGAGGATCTACAGAAGGAATAATTGCGGTTACTAAAGCAAAAGATTTCTCTTTAGAAAATATCTTGTTTCAAACTGAAAATCCATTAATATTAGTCGCAGAAGGTGTTGAAAAGCCTGGGAATATTGGTGCATTATTAAGAACTGCAGATGCTGCAAATGTAGATGCTGTTTTTATAGCAAATCCTAAAAGCGATTTGTACAATGCAAACATTATTCGTTCTAGTGTAGGTTGTGTTTTTACCAATCAGATTTCCATAGGAACATCCGAAGAAATAATTACGTTTCTACAAGAGAAGAACATCAATATATATGCTGCTACTTTGCAGAATTCTAATGAATATCATGTAGAAAATTATACTGAAAGTACCGCAATTGTTGTAGGTACAGAAGCTACTGGTTTAACAGATGTTTGGAGAGAAGCTGCTACACAAAACGTTAACATACCTATGCAGGGGCAAATAGATTCTATGAATGTTTCTGTTTCTGCTGCAATTATTTTGTTTGAAGCAAAAAGACAAAGAAAATTTAAAAAGTAAAAATGAAAGTATTAGGAATTGATATCGGTGGATCTGGAATTAAAGCCGCAATAGTAAACACCAAAACAGGAGAATTACTTTCTGAAAGACACCGAATAGACACTCCAAAACCAGCAACACCAGAAGCAGTAGCAAAGGTTGTAAATGAAATGGTAGATCATTTTAATTGGAAAAAAGCAATTGGTTGTAGTTTTCCTACCACCATTGTGAATGGTAAATGTATTCATCCAGGAAATTTAAGTGAGAAATGGTTGAATGTTAAGGTTGATAAATTATTTAGAAAAGAATGTAAATTGCCCTTTTATGTGAGTAATGATGCCGATTTAGCTGGTTTAGCTGAGGTAAGTTTAGGTGCCGCTAAAAAAGAAAAAGGTGTTGTAATAATGGTTACCATAGGTACCGGAATTGGTTCTGGTTTGTTCTTTAACGGAAACCTAATTCCTAATTTAGAAATTGGTAAAATGCTACATACCAATGGAGAAATAATTGAGTTTTATACTGCAGATTCCGTAAGAAAAAAAGAGAATTTAAAATTAAAAGAATGGGCAATAAGATTCGATTCTTTATTAGAATATATTAGAATTGTATACACACCTAGTTTAATTGTTTTAGGTGGTGGAATTAGCAAAAGGTACGACGGTTTTAAAGAATATTTAAAAACTGATGTAAAAGTAAAAGTTGCTGAATATAAAAACAATGCTGGAATTATTGGAGCTGCAATTTATGCGAGCAAAGAACATAAAAAATAAAACACGCTTTGTTAATTTCTTTTTACAATACTACTTTCAATAAAATTTAATGGACTATGAACTTTAGAAAAGCTACCATAAACGACGTTTCGGAAATTATTAAAATGATGGCTGAAGATGAACTTGGTCAAAAAAGAGAAAACTTTCAGAATCCTTTACCAAACTCTTATTTAGAAGCGTTTAAAAAAATAGATGCTGATGAAAATCAAGAACTTATTGTTGTAGAAAATAATGATTTAGAAATTATTGGAACTTTACAAATTACTTATATTCAGTATTTAAGTTATTGTGGCGGTATGAGAGCACAAATAGAAAATGTGTTTATTAGAAGCGATCAAAGAGGTTTAGGAATAGGAAAAAGTGTTTTTGAATGGGCAATAAACCGAGCGAAAGAAAAAAAGGTGCATTTAGTTCAATTAACTTCTGATAAAAAAAGACCTCGAGCAATTAAATTCTATGAAGATTTAGGGTTTAAAGGGACGCACGAAGGAATGAAATTACACTTTTAATAAAAACAACACTAAACGCATTGTTTAGATCCTTTCAACTATTTTATGCAACCAACTACTTTATTCTATATCATTATTGCCATATTAATCATCAGTTTTCTGGTTGATAAAATCTTAGACACGCTAAATGAAAAACGTTTTGATGCAGAAATTCCAAAAAAATTAAAGGATGTTTATGACGAAGATGAATATAAAAAATCGCAAGCTTATAAAAAGACCAGTGCTAAGTTTTCGAACATCACTTCATTCTTTTCTACACTATTAACCTTAGTTTTCTTTTTTGTAGATGGGTTTAAATATGTAGATGAATTTGCGAGAAGCTATACAGATAATCCAATTTTGGTAGCTTTACTTTTCTTTGGAGTTATTATGTTGGCATCAGAAATAATGACCACGCCTCTCTCCTATTACAGCACGTTTGTAATTGAAGAAAAATTTGGTTTTAACAAATCTACAAGAAAAACCTTTTGGTTAGATAAAATAAAAGGATTGGTAATGAGTGCCTTATTAGGTGGCGGAATTCTAGCTTTAATTCTTTGGTTTTATCAACTTACAGGAGAAAATTTTTGGATGTATGCCTGGGCTTTTGTCGCTATTTTCTCTTTGTTTATGAACATGTTTTACGCTAAATTGATTGTTCCTTTATTCAACAAACAAAGTCCGTTAGAAGATGGCGAATTAAAAACGGCCATAGAAAAATATGCGAAAAGTGTTGGTTTTACCATTAATAATATTTTTGTGATAGATGGTTCTAAAAGATCTACAAAAGCAAATGCTTATTTTTCTGGTTTTGGATCACAAAAAAGAATTACGTTATATGATACTTTAATAAACGACTTAGAAACGGATGAAATTGTAGCCGTTTTAGCGCATGAAGTTGGCCATTATAAAAGAAAACATATCGTTTTTAATTTAATAGCATCAATTTTATTAACAGGATTAACGTTGTTTATTCTATCCTTATTTATCAATTCAGCTGTCTTATCCGAAGCATTAGGTGTTTCTATACCAAGTTTTCATATTGGATTAATTGCATTCGGAATTTTATATTCGCCGATATCAGAAATTACAAGTTTATTCATGAATTATATGTCTCGTAAATTTGAATATCAGGCAGATAATTATGCGAAAGAAACTTTTGAAGGAAATGCCTTAATAACATCACTTAAAAAATTATCTAAAAATAGTTTGAGTAATTTAACTCCGCATCCGGCTTATGTTTTTGCGCACTATTCACATCCAACTTTGTTGGAAAGAATTAATAATTTAGAAAGTTAATTTTTTTCAATTACGGAATGCACTATTTTCATTAACATCATTTTATCTTTAGCATCTGCATTAACAGCAAGCATAGTTGTAAGTTCTATACAAGTGTTTTCATCTTGCTTTATGTAATATTTTTGTTTTGTAAATTCAATTCCTTTTTTAATTATCGTACCAGTTAACAATAAAACATTTTCACTATTTATCATCTGCTCCCCTTTAAATTCCATTCTTTCCGCAGCAGGATTATTATTTATTTTTGACTTTTTAGTTTCATAAGAAATAGGTAAAAACAAACCTACAATTAATGCTTGTGGTTTTTTAGATACATACATATTTGTAGTAACACTTGTAAAAATATCTTTATTTATATCTATTTCTACTTTCTTTTTTTGAAGTTCAAAAAGACGATTTGGCCCTGCTTTTTCTTGAGAATTAATAGTAAAACTGATAAATAAAACGATAAAACTGATACAAATATTTTTCATTTTACAAAAATAAGAAATAAATACATTTAGAAAACGAAATACTTGTATGTTAAAATACTTATTCTTAATTTCACTTTGAGTTAACCCCTAGTAATAAAATAACGCATTTGGAATACACCGCAACCATAGAAGAGGAAAATAAGGAAATAGCAAAACGATATAAAGATTTGCTAAAGGGTACGTATGAGATTATGTCTAAAGAAGATAAGGAACTCATAAGAAAAGCATTTGACATTGCTGTAGATGCTCATTCTGATCAACGCAGAAAAACTGGTGAACCTTATATTTATCATCCCATTGCAGTTGCAAAAATTGTTGCTTATGAAATAGGTTTAGATGCAGTTTCTATAGCTTCTGCTCTTCTACACGATGTTGTAGAGGATACAGAATACACGTTAGAAGACATGGAAAACCTTTTTGGTGAAACTATTGCTAAAATTGTAAACGGATTAACTAAAATATCTCGTTTAAACAAAGAGCAAGATGCTTCTATACAAGCTGAGAATTTTAGAAAAATGCTTTTAACATTAAATGATGATGTTAGAGTAATTTTAATAAAAATTGCAGATAGATTACACAACATGCAAACTATGGACGCAATGCCTGGTCATAAACAGGTTAAAATTGCATCGGAAACTTTATATATTTATGCGCCCTTAGCCCATAGATTAGGTTTGTATAATATAAAAACAGAGTTAGAAGATCTTGGTTTAAAATATACAGAACCAGAAGCTTATTTTGGTATTCTTGGAAAAATAAAAGAAAGTAAAGAAGATCAGAAAAAATATTTACAGCGATTTGAAGAGACTTTAAAATCTGGCTTAGATAAAGAAAACTTCGATTACGAAATAAAAGGACGTTTTAAATCTATTTATTCTATTCGTAGAAAAATGATCAATCAAAATGTAACTTTTGATGAGGTTTATGACAAATATGCCATTAGAATTATTTACAATCCAAATTCTAATGATGATAAGTTTGATGCTTGGAAAATATACACCATTGTAACCGATTACTTTAAACCCAACCCAACTCGTTTAAGAGATTGGATTTCTCAACCAAAATCTACAGGGTATGAAGCCCTACATATTACGGTTGTAGGACCAGATTCTCAGTGGGTAGAAGTACAAATTCGTTCTAATAGAATGAATGAAATTGCAGAGAAAGGATATGCTGCACATTTTAAATACAAACAAGGTGCAACTAAAGACAACGGATTAGATGATTGGTTAAATAAATTAAAGGAAACCTTAGAAACACAGACTCTAAATGCTGTTGATTTTGTAGAAAATTTTAAACTGAATCTATATTCTAAAGAAATATATGTTTTTACACCTAAAGGTGATTTAAAATCGCTTCCAAAAAATGCAACTGCTTTAGACTTTGCTTTTTCGATACACACAGATGTTGGTTTAAAATGTAGAGGGGCAAAAGTTAATGGAAAATTATTGCCTTTAAGTCACCAATTAAAAAGTGGAGACCAAATAGAAGTAATTACCAGTTCATCTAACAAGCCAAATGCTAGATGGTTAGATTTTGTAATTACAGCAAGAGCAAAAGCAAGAATTAGAGCCGCTTTAAATGAAGAAGAAAAATTAATTGCAGACGAAGGAAAAGCAATATTAATACGTAAACTACGTCATTTAAAAATTACTTTTAATGATAAAACGACCAATGAACTGGTTAATTATTTTAAATTAAAAACAAGTTTCGATTTATTTTTTAGAATTGGTAATGGTGCTATAGACAATACACAGTTAAAAGCTTTTGTATCTCAGAGAAATAGTAAATTATTTAATTTCTTTAAATCTAAATTAAGAAGAAATACTCCAGAAAAAGAATACGTAGAAACAGAAGAAGTATCTAGTAAATTTGATGCTTTAGTTTTTGGTAAAGACGAGCAAAAACTAGATTATAAACTTTCTAAATGTTGTAATCCCATTCCCGGAGATAAAGTTTTTGGTTTTTTAACTATTAATGATGGTCTTAAAGTTCATAAAATGAACTGCCCAAATGCTATTTCTTTACAATCTAATTATGCCTATAGAATTATGCCTGCAAAATGGATCGATTCTACAAAACAAGACTTTAAGGTGATTTTACACATTTCTGGTGTAGACAACCAAGGTATGGCAAATGATGTAACCCGTACCATTTCTGGTAACATGGGCGTATTTATTAATAGCATTAATATTAAAGGAGATGAAGGTGTATTTGAAGGTAAAATATCTATAAGTGTAAAGAATATTTCACAACTAGATAAATTGATAAAAAAACTTCTTAAAATAGAAGGAGTTAAAAAAGTAGATCGTGTTAATACTTTATAAATATCAATTGATTAAAAGTCGTATTTAATTAAGAAATAACTGTAAATTTGCTTTTTGTAAAAAATCAATCTAAATGAGTAGTTCTCTTGAAAATCAAGAAGTAGTAAAAAAAGTTTTCACCACATACTTAGGCGAAAATAAGCATAGAAAAACTCCAGAACGCTATGCTATTCTCCAAGAAATATATGCGGCTGAAGAGCATTTTGATATAGAATCTTTATATATAAAAATGAAAAATAAAAATTATAGAGTTAGTAGAGCTACACTTTATAATACCATAGACTTGCTTTTAGATTGCGGTTTGGTTAGAAAACATCAGTTTGATGGACAATCGATGGCGCGTTATGAAAAAAGTTATTTCGACAAAAATCATGACCACGTTATTTTTACAGATTCTGGAGAAGTAAAAGAATTTTGTGATCCACGAATTCAGATTATAAAAAAAACCATAGAAGAAGTTTTTGATATTGATATTCATAATCATTCACTTTATTTTTATGGAACAAAAAAGAACAAATCTTAATTAACAACATAACAAAATAAACAACAATTAACACAACTATAATGGCTGTAGATTTATTACTAGGATTACAATGGGGAGATGAAGGAAAAGGTAAAATTGTAGACGTACTTACAAGAAACTATGATATCATTGCACGTTTTCAAGGTGGACCAAATGCAGGACACACTTTAATTTTTGATGGACATAAACATGTTTTACACACAATTCCTTCTGGAATTTTCCATAAAACAGCTTTAAACGTTGTTGGAAATGGTGTTGTAATTGACCCTGTAATCTTTAAAAAAGAATTAGAAAATCTAGACAAACACAATATAGATTATACTTCTAAATTGTTAATTTCTAGAAAAGCGCACTTAATCTTACCTACACACAGATTATTAGATGCAGCTTCAGAAACTTCTAAAGGAAAAGCTAAAATTGGTTCTACATTAAAAGGTATTGGTCCAACGTATATGGACAAAACCGGTAGAAACGGAATGAGAGTTGGAGACTTAGAGTTAGACAACTGGAAAGAAAAGTATGATGCTTTAACAGAAAAGCACATTAAAATGCTAGAATTCTTTGATGTTCAGGTAGAATACGATTTAAAAGAATTAGAAGCAGAATTTATTAAAGGAATAGATAAATTAAGAACTTTAGCTTTTATTGATAGTGAAGAGTTTTTAAACCAAGCTATAAAAGACAAAAAAACAATTTTAGCAGAAGGAGCGCAAGGTTCTTTATTAGATATTGACTTTGGTACATATCCTTTTGTTACTTCTTCTAACACTACTGCAGCAGGTGCTTGTACTGGTTTAGGAGTTGCGCCAAATAGAATTGGTGAAGTTTTTGGAATCTTTAAAGCATATACTACTCGTGTTGGTTCTGGACCTTTTCCAACTGAATTATTTGATAAAGATGGTGAAGACATGGCAAGAATTGGTCATGAATTTGGAGCAACAACAGGTAGAGCAAGACGTTGTGGTTGGTTAGATTTAGTAGCCTTAAAATATGCTGTAGACGTTAATGGTGTTACACAATTAATGATGATGAAAGGTGATGTTTTATCTGGATTTGATACTTTAAAAGTGTGTACTTCTTATAACTATAAAGGAGAAGAAATTAGTCATTTACCATACAACATAGAACCAGAAAATGTTTCTGTAAACTATTCTGAGTTTAAAGGTTGGGATGAAGATTTAACTAAAATGACTTCTGCAGATCAATTACCAAAGAATTTAATGGACTATGTTGCTTTTATTGAAAAAGAAACTGGAGTTCCTGTATCTATCGTTTCTGTTGGACCAGATAGAAAACAAACAATTACTAGAGAAATTTCTTAAGAGAAAATTTTTATTCTATAAACTTAAAAAGCATCTTTCATTTATTTGAAAGATGCTTTTATTATTTATGGTGTTATAATAATTTATCTTGAGTAAGATTAACAAAGGTTATAAAGTTCTAAAATACTCTAAAACAGCTCTACTTTCTTCTTCTGTTAAATGTTGATTAGCCATTGGAGATCCTTTAAATTGAACTAATAAAGCCATTGCAATTGGATCCTTTTTAACCATTTCTTCAGGATTTAAAATCATATTCATTATCCATTCAGGAGAACGTCTGGCTGTAACTCCTTCCATACTTGGGCCTATAAATTTTCTATTTACTTTATGACAAGATGAACATTTGTTTTTAAATAATAATTTACCATCTGCAACCATATTTTTATTAATGTTCTTATCTAAGGTTACAGACTTTACAGGACCAATTCCTTTGTTATTTAAATCTATAGCTATCTCTTCTTTTTTTACAACTTTCGTTTTTTTCTCTTTTTCAGGAGCTTTTTTAACAGCTGCTTTTTTAGTAGGCATGTCATTTGTAGATTTCTTTTTTTCTTCTTTTCCACAACTAATTAATAATAGTACAGCAAATAAGGCGATTAAATTTCTTAATTTCATTTTTGTTTTATTTAAAGGTTAATTGTTATTTTTTCTATCGATACTAGTTTTTATAATACTTTTTACTGCTAGTTGACTTGTATTATTCCTAACAAATTTAAAAAAGTAAACAGCTAAAAAACATGACTATTATCACATTTAAAAGACTTTTTTCTCTTTTATAAAAACAGTAATTACCTTAAAACAAGTACTGCATAATCCTTTAATAATAAGCTATATATGTAAGTATTTCAATTACAAATAATGATAACACCTTTGTTTATAAACATAAAAAAAGCCTCTTTTAATATTAAAAAGAGGCTTTTCATACTGTATATTATTCCTTATAGATTCTCTATTTCTAGACCTATTAAAACAAGTTTTTCTTGTTCTATTTTAAGGGAATTTAAAAGTGCTTCTTTACTATTTTTAAAAGCATCCTTTTTCGCTAAAAATAATTCATTATAATACTCAATTCCAGCTTCTAAATTCTTTTTAAACTTAGTTAAAGTTCTCAATTGTTTTTTATCAATTGTAGCTTTTGCTTCATTTACTTTATCCTGTAAATGAGTAATATAAAGAGATAATTCTTTTACAAAAACATTTGGTCTATCTGTTCTAGTCAGCATATTTTTTCTACCATAAATATGGTCTGTAATATCACACAAACTCATTATTTTATCATAATATGCCATATTAGGTCCAGGACAAACAGAAACTCCGTCTCCTACTTTCTTTGTACTTATATTATTTAAAAGTAAAGTTGATGTACCTAAACCAACACAAATACAAGATTTTTCGGTGACTTTATTTACTCTTTCTTCTTTTTCTTCTGATGAAATTTCTAAAGCATCTATTTCTTTCAGTTTTAAATGCTGATACTCTCTAGATGCGGTACACAAACCTGTATCTTTAAATTCATGATTTAAAGCGATAAATTTATTCGGACAAGAAGTACCAGGTCTTCCTTTATCGATAAGTATTTGTCTTTGCACATCTTTTGTATTTCCTTTTAAAGTGTTAAAAGGAACTCCTAAAGGAGAACTGTTACTTAAATATAAATCTTGTTCTTTGGCTTCTGCTAATTGTGCTACCGTTTTCTCATCGACACTTGTTGCTTCCGGAACCAATAAAAATGGACTTCCCCACCCTACAGAATCTAATTGATATTCTTCTAATAAAAAAGAATGCTCTTCACCAGTACCAACACCACCTTGCGTTGTTATTTTAAGTTCTAAATCTTTGGCAGGAATTATACGGTCTGCATCTTTTAAGGCTTGCTGCATTAATTCTTGCGTTTGACTTATTAAAGTCTCCTTATTTTCTTTAAATTCCTTTAGAACTGGTCCCATTAAAAAACCATCAGTTGCAAAAGCATGTCCACCACAATTTAATCCAGATTCTACTCTATATTCAGAAACCCATAATCCTTTTTTAGCTAGGAACTTTCCTTGAATAAAAGCAGATCTATAATCGCTTACTTTTAAAATAATTTTCTTTTTAATGTTTCCGTTTACATCTGGAAAAAAATCATCAAAATTACTCATGTAAGTATACAATCTAGGATTCATACCTGCAGAAAGAATTAAAGAAGAAGATAATTTACTATTAGAATACCCTCTTAACGCAGCATGTGCATCGTTGTATTCTATTGGTAACAACTCTTTATCTAGATAGTTTCCTTTATCAATTTTGGTCATAATATTAACATCAATACTACCCATTGATAAATTCTTATTTGCCCAATCTTTCATTTTAGAAAAATCGACTCCTTCCTCAGTCAATTTTAAAAACTCTTTTCTTAATGAAGAATATTCTGGTAACATGTGAATATAATCCATTAATGCTTTACTTTTTTCTGAAGTAATATTTTTTAATTGATTGAACTTTTCTTCTGTTTGGTCGTGTAATAAGTCTAAATAAGAGGTAATTCTCTTTGCTCTAAAATCATCAACTTTATCTGAAATTTCTTTATATGGTATTTCAAATTTTTCGCTGTAAATTTTTCGCATTTTTTCTACTAAAATATCATCCACTAAAGAAATAACAGAATCAATACCAAATTGTGCTACTTTTAAAGGAGAGTCTATAGTAAAACCAATTCCCATAACAGGAATGTGAAATGAATGTGAGTTTTTCATTGTTTAATTTAAATGTTTAACTAAATTTAATTAAGCTTGCAATTTATATTTATCTGTCTTTAGAAAACATGATTAATATCATCAGAAATAAAAAAAACTAAGCATTAAATAAATAACACTCAGTTTTTTACACTGTCTCTTAAAAATGAAATATTCTTATTGTTTATTTTTTTTCTCTAAAAGAATGGCTTTAGGAAACAAAATATTATTTTCTAAATGTATATGTTGATGTAAGTCCTGCTCAAACTCATCTAACTTAGCATACAACGCTTTAAACGTATTACAAGCTCCTTCTGGTGGTGTGTAATTATTAGAAAGTTGTTTAATTTCTTTTAAGATATCACCTGCACTTTCATGTTCATCTTCCATCATTGCTATTGGATTGTTTACGGTTCCAAAATGAGGTTGATTTACTTTTACACCTTCTTTATCTGCATTTACTAACTTTTTAATAAAAGGGAATAAAATAAGTTCCTCCTTTTTTAAATGAGCCGCTAATTCTTGTGCAACCATATTAAAAAGTCTGTTAATTTCTACAACCTCTGTATAGTGATGCCCATGAACTTTTGCAACTTTAGCTGCATATTGCAATACTATAGGTGTATTTTCTTCTACATAAGCATGGTGAATGTTTATAATATGATCTACCAGAAAATCTAGCTTCCAGCTATCATAATTATAAGCATTAGAGATTGGGTTGTTAATATTTAATAGTTCTTGCTCCATTTCTTCAAAGGAAACATTGTGCTTTTTACATGCTTTTTCTATAGAAATTCCTCCTCCACAACAGAAATCTATTCCGTGTTTTTTAAACACATCTGCTGTCTTAATATTGTAAGTTACTACTTCTGCTACTGTATTATCTTTTGTTATATTCATTTTAATATGTTTTAATAGTTTCTATAATCTTTGTAATTGTTTCTTTATTATCTACACCTAAACCTTCTTGTTGATGTACCAATTCTCCACCCGGATTAAAAACACTTATAATATTAGAGTGAGAAAAATCTAACGGAGAAATTTGTTTGTATTTTACGGCTAGGACATTTGCAAACTCTCTTACACCACTTTCTGTACCTTGTAATAAAGTCCATTGGTCTTCTGTAAGAAAATTTTCTTCGGCAAACGCTTTTAGCTTTTCTGGTGTGTCATTTTCTGGATCTATGCTTACCAAAACAAACTGAACATCTTCTTTTAATTCGTTTGGAATTTTAGCATTTATATTTCTCATATCTGCTGTTAACCTTGGGCAAGCAGCTTTACACGTTGTATAAATCATTACCATTACCAAAGTTTTACCTTTTAACTCTTTTAACTCAATTTCCTTATTATCTTGGTTATTCCATTTAGAAGTTAAGTTAAAAATAGATTCATCAGAAATCATAGTGGACAAAACTTTTTTCACCATTTTAGAGGTTGGTTTTAAATCCATTTTGCAAACAGGACAAGCGCCTTGTTCTAAATAAACTTTATCTCCTTCACATTTCATAGGACATTGGTACGCTACCTTACTATTTTCTTTAGAAGTAGACGTATTACAAGAACTTAATGAAGTAACTGTAATAATTAATACTATAAGATATTTAAGTGTTTTCATATTGCTATTTTTTATCATCTTTTACACATCTAAAACCTAGGTTTTTCATGGTATATTTTGCTTTTAAACTTCCTCTAATGGCATATCTCATAAAAGCTGCATAATTCATTAAATCTGTCGCATTTATTGCTGCACTTCCACAAAACAAATTGCTATCTGTATCTACATCTTTTCTAGATTCACCCGTAATTAATACCGAATTAAAATCTGAAGTCCATTCCCAAACTAAGCCATGCAAGTCATATACCTCCCAATAATTTTTAAAGGTAGACCCAATAGTTTGATTGAAGGTCTTTGGTTTTTCGTACCAGCTTAAAATAAAAGCATTGTACTCTTTTTGTTTTCTAGCATCTGGCATTTTTTTATTTGCCATGGCTACATATTCCCATTCATCTACAGTCGGCAATCTTTTTCCCTGACATTCACAATACTCTTTTGCTGCAAACCAAGACACTTGGGTAATTGGAGAATTTTCTTTTTTATTTTCTCCTAAAAGAGTATCCGATTTCCAATCACGTAAATAGCTTGCATCTGCAAATAATTTTATCACTTTACTTTTCTGCCATTTTGGATACTTTTTTACAAAAGCCACATAGTCTTTATTTGTAACCGGATATACATCCATTAAAAAGTTATCTATTTCAACTTTCATAGAATCTCTACCATATAAAGGGATATATGCTCCTCCTTTAATTGCTACCATTTTAGATTGACAGCTTGCATTAGCTATATTTAGGAGGATTAAACAAATTGTCAATCTTAAAACAGTTTTCATAGAATTTGAATTGAAATTATTATTAATTATTTTTTACATCTTGTACATTCTTAATGGTAACATTGGTTTTGTTATTCCCCCAAGAATTATATACATAAGTCATAACATCTGCAACTTCTCCTTCCGTTAGTGTTTGTCTTGTCATTACACTATTATATTTATTTCCATTAACAGTAATTTCTCCTGTTTTACCATGCAAAACAATACCAATTGCTCTATTAACATCTGCATTTAAATAATCTGATTTTGCCAAAGGAGGAAATGCATTTGGTATTCCTTGTCCTTCTGCTTGGTGACATGCAAAACAAGTGGTCATATAAATTTGCTTACCATCTACTATTTTTTTAGCTAAAGGTTTTTCTGTAGTAACAGCAACTTCTTTTTTATTTTTATCTACTGGCATGGTTTGAATTGTCCCCCCTTCTGGGTGATAAATTCCTTCTTGTTTTACTCCAGAATATAATTTTTTATTTTCTTCACCAGATACTTTCAACATTCCTAATGCTCCCTTATTAAAAGCTCTAAAAATTGCATGATCAACCAAAATAAACGTTCCAGGAACTTCTACTTTAAAATCTACAATTGCTGCACCACCCGCAGGAATAGATGTTGTTTGTACGTTGGTATTAATTAAATCTCCTCCTTCTACATGCACATTATCAAAAATTTCTCCAATAACATGAAAAGATGAAGTTAAGTTTGGACCACCGTTACCAACAAACAGACGAACCGTTTCACCAACATTTGCAGTAATAGCATTATCACCAGTTAATGCTCCAACCTTACCGTTAAAAACAACATAATCTGCATCTTCTTTAATTGCTTTTGTCATATCAAAAGGTTGTAACCCTTTTTCATCAGTAGCTCCTTTTGTATAAAAATCTCCTTGCATAATGTAATATTCTTTATCTACTTTAGGCAATCCTCCTTCTGGTTCTACTAAAATTAAACCATACATTCCGTTTGCAATGTGCATTCCAACTGGTGCTGTAGCACAGTGATACACAAATAAACCAGGATTTAGAGCTTTAAATGAAAACGTTTTTTCATGTCCTGGTGCTACAAATGAAGATTCTGCTCCACCACCAGGGCCCGTTACTGCATGCATGTCTATATTATGAGGGAGTTTATTGTCTGGGTGATTAGATAAAGTAAACTCTATTTCATCTCCTACTCTAGTTCTTATAAAACTACCAGGTACTGTACCTCCAAAAGTCCAATAAACATATTGTACTCCATCTGTCATGGTTCCTTCTTTTTCTAGAATTTCCATATTCACCAATAATTTTTTTGCCGTTCTATTTCCTATTGGAGCTGGCACAAAAGGTGGAGAAGTCAATTCTGCTTCCATAGTACCTTTTATATAAATGGTAGAACTATCTGCTTTAGCTAGTTCTTGTTTTGGTTCACTCTTACAGTTAACTAATAGTAAACTTCCTGCAAATAGTATGCACACTGCTTTTAATAATTTCATTTTTTTGATTTTTAGGTTTAGTTGTAATAAAAGACTCTTTAATCTTTTATTATAAAGCAAAATTATTAATCTTGATTAAAAAAATAAATGATATTTATCATACTAAAAGATAGTTTTATCTTTATATTTTTACAAAAAAAATAAAATGTTATCAAATTCAAGTAAATATGCCATTAGAGCAGTACTATATCTTACAGAAAAAGCGAGTGTAGACAATAAAATTGGCTCTAAAAAGGTTGCGAATGATTTAATGATGCCAGCTCCTTTTTTAGCTAAAACTTTACAAGAATTAACTAAAAAAAATATCATAAGCTCTGTAAAAGGTCCTCATGGAGGGTTTTATTTAACAGAAGCTAATGAAAAAAACTCCTTATTTGATATTATCGATTGTATTGATGGAGTAGAAAAATTTAATGAATGTTATTTAGGACAAGCAGAATGTAGTTCGGAGAATCCTTGTGTTGTTCATCATTTATATGCACCATTTAAAGACAAATTAATTTCTAAATTAAAAAAGAAAACCATCTTAGAAATGTCTATGGAATATGTGAAAAATAATAATATTATAAATACGTTATAATAATGATAAAAGCCAAAACACAAAGTTTTGTGGCACTTTTGTATTTTTTAATAGCTTCTTCTTTAGGTATTCTATTACGTCTTTTTCCTATTATTGATATAAATATTGATTATAAATTTTTTGTACACACCCACTCTCATGTAGCACTTTTAGGTTGGGTATATATAGGATTAACTAGCTTACTATTTTACTTGTATATAAATGAGGAAGCTAAAAGAAAATATACAACACTATTTTTGTGCACTCAGGTTACAATTGTAGGAATGCTTATTAGTTTTCCAATAACTGGGTATGCTTTATTTTCTATTATTTTTTCTACCTTATTTATAATTTGTTCCTATTGGTTTTATGCTTTTTTTAGAAAAAATAACCATTTAGAGAAAGACAGTTATGCCTTAAAATTTATAAATACCTCTCTAATTTTTATGATCATTTCTAGTATTGGCCCTTGGTCTTTAGGGATTATTATGAACACTTTAGGTAGTACATCTCATTGGTATAAAAATGCAATTTATTTCTATTTACATTTTCAATATAATGGATGGTTTATATGCTGTTTATTAGGATTGTTTTTTTCACTTTTAGAAAAGCATCGTTGTGTTATTTCTAAGAAAAGAGTTGCTTCCTTTTATAAATTGATGTTATGGGGATGTGTACTAACTTTACCGCTATCTTTTTTATGGATTAAACCACATATAACTATTTATATACCAGCATTATTAGGCGTAGTTACCCAACTCTTTGCTTTAAGGTATTTATATCAAATAATAAAGAGTCATAAGTTTGTTTTAAAACAGAAAACACCTCGTTTTTTCTTTAATCTAATCAGCTTTGTTTTGGTGTTTTTTACTCTAAAAACTTTAATGCAATCTATAACAGTAATCCCTTATTTTGTAGATTTATCTTATCAAATTAAAGACTTTGTAATAGGGTATTTACACCTCGTTTTTTTAGGGGTTACAAGTTTGAGTATCTTGTTTTTTTTACATCAAAACAAACTATTAAAATTACCCAAAGTTTGGATAAGCATTTACTTAATAGGTTTTCTTTTTTCTGAAATTTTAATATTTTATAAGGGGTTTTGCAATTGGCAGCAATTATCTATTATCAATAATTATTATACAATATTAGTACTAGTTTCTGTATTGATGCCAATTGGTGTTTTGGGAATATTTATTACCAATATAAAACCTACTTTTTCCAATCTAAAAGAATCTGTTTAGCAAATCCTTCACACTGGTCTAAAGTGTCTGTAACATGCTTTAAAGTTGTTTTTGGGTTTATTAAACACATTCTAATAACTACTTGGTTTTGTAAAACAGTGGTTACTAAAAAGGCTTCTCTAGAATCTACAACTCTCGTAGAAATTTCTTGGTTTAATGTATCTACTTCTTCTTCTGTTAAATCTTTATTTAACGGATTGTATCTAAAATTAATAATTGCCAAAGTAGCCGGAGAAACAATTTCCCAGTTTTTACTTTTTCTTAGAATATCTTCAGTTTTATCAGCTAAATCTATATTATAAGTAATGGCTTTCTTAAATGCATTTAAACCATACGTTTTTATAGACATGTAAAACTTTAAAGCTCTAAACCTTCTTGTTAATTGAATTCCGTAATCATAAAAATTAATTTCAGATTCATTTCCTTCAATATCCCTTAAATACTCAGGTTTTTCACTAAATGTATTACTTAGCCAAGAGGCATCTTTTACTAGTAAACAACCAATCTCATAGGGTTGAAAAAACCATTTATGAGGATCCACAGTTAAAGAATCTGCACGTTCTATTCCGCGTAAAATTCTACTTCCTTTTTTAGATAAAATTGCAGCGGCACCATAAGCACCATCTATATGAAACCAAAGATTTTCTTTTTCACAGATGTCTGCTAAATCGTCTAAAGGATCTACAGTACCAGTATTGGTAGTACCTGCGGATGCAATAATGCAAAATGGTTTTTTACCTTCTAACTGATCTCTTGCTATTTCATTTTTAAGTTTGTTCATGCTAAACTTAAATTCAGAATCTGTCGGGATTATTTTAATTTGCTCCTTTTTAAAACCTAAAACCTGAATTGCCTTAATATTAGAAGAATGTGCTTGGTCTGATAAATAGATAATACCTTTAGAGAAATCATCACCACATTTTACTCTTCTTGCAGTAGTTAAAGCTGTTAAATTAGCCATAGAACCACCACTTGTAAAAATCCCACCTCCTTTAGTAACAGGGAAGTGAAACATTTTTAGCAACCAATTTAATGTAACAATTTCTAGCTCTGCAGCTGCAGGAGAAACAATCCATCCACCAGAAAAAATATTAAAACCTGTTGCTAAAGAATCTGCCATAGTACTAATAAAGTTACTTGGCCCAGGTACAAAAGAAAAAGATTTCGGATGCGTAGATATATTACTATTTGGCAGCACATTGTTCACCACAAAATCTAATACCTCATTTGCATCAGTAGCATCATCTGGAGCTTCACTTAAAAATAATGAGTCCATTTCTTCTCTAGAAGCCTTAATTACGGGCTTTTTCTTCTCTTCTTCTTTGTAATGGTCTACTATAATATCTACAATCTTATAACCATAAGATTTCATTTCTTCTTTTGTTAAATAAAAAGGTGATTTCATTCTAAAATAATTTTAGCGCAAATTACATCATCTTAAACTTTTATTGAAGGTAAAAGTTGTTTTATCTCAATAGTATGTTCAAAAAACTTCATTTTAACGTTATGAATAAATGATTTTTATTCATCATTTAACATGTACTTATCCGAAAATGATATCGTTTTAATACAAATATCTATAATTATGTAAAAAAGTGACAAAAGTCATTTTTTATCCCTAATAATAAGATCATATTTGTTAAGAATTCAAAGCCTATTATTGTGAAGGATCTAATGAATAAAAGTGTTGCAACAATAGTTATTGAGAACATAAATACTGCCTCCGTTTTTAAAAAATATAAAATAGACTTTAGTATTCATGGAAACATGTTACTTAGTCAGGCTTGTGAAGAAAAAAACACCAATTTAAAACACATTCTAAAAGATTTAAAGGCGGTAAATGATAAGGTTTACTATTTAAAAGATTATAATTCTTGGAAATTAGATTTTTTAATTGACTTTTTAGTGAATATTCAACATGAATATAAAGAAGAAAATATATTGTTACTAAAAGAATATGGAGAAAAAGTAGCAGCAATTTATGATGAAGAATATGAAGAACTCATAGAAATTAATCTGTTAATATTAAAAGTTGCAGATAATATTCTTGAACATATGAAAAATGAAGAACGCATTATTTTTCCTTATATAAAGAAACTTATTGAAGCGAATACTAAAAAAATAGTGACTGATACAAGTAATTCTCCCTTAAACAGACCAATTGATATCATAGAAGATGATCATGAAAAGGTGAGTAAAACCTTTAAGAAAATAGCCGAATTAACTAATAATTATAAAATTCCAGAAAATGCATGTATCTCTTTTAAAGTTTTATACTTAAAACTGCAGCAGTTTGAAGAATTATTAAACAATCATATTCATATAGAGAATAATATATTGTTTCCAAAAGCTAAAAAGTTAGAACAATCTTTAACGATACTTTCATAGATTTATTTCAACTAATTTTTACTTTTCTTTAATACTTAGCCATTATCTTTTCATTATTTTTGCGTAAAATTCATCATCTTGAAAAGAATACTTTTTTTACTTTTTGTTATTTCATCGGCCATTTCTTTTTCGCAAGAAAACAGAAAAATTGAATATTATGCAGAACAGCAAGAAGCTGATGAGGAAAAATATCCTGGAGCAACATTATTAATTGGTAATGTTAAAATGATTCACGACGGAATTATTTTAACAAGTCAACAAGCATTGTACTATAAAGACAAAAACTTCTTTAAAGCTATTGGAAATGTGCTAATTAAACAAGGAGACACCATTACACAAACCAGTAGTTACGTAGATTACGATGCCAATTCTAAGCAAGCGCTTTCTTGGGGAGATGTGGTTTTAAAAGACCCAACAATGACCTTAACTACAGATACATTGCATTTTGACAGACTAAATCAAAAACTGTATTATAAAAGTTACGCAACTATAAAAGACGAAACAAATACCTTAAAAAGTAAAAATGGAAACTTTTATTTAGAGGATAAAAAGTTTACTGCAACTACAAGAGTTACCGTTGTAAACCCAGAACATCATCTAGAATCTGATCATTTAGATTATTATACGAATTCTGGACTAACCTATTTATACGGGCCAACTACCATTACAAATACAGAAAATGATAATAGAATTTATTGTGAAAAAGGATTCTATAATACCAAAACAGATATTTCTCATTTTGTTAAAAATGCCAAACTATATTTAAAAGAAAGAACTGTAGAAGGAGATAGTTTGTATTATGATAAGAGAAAAGGGTTTGCTTCTGCAACGAATAATATTCAGGTAATAGATACCGTTCAAAACTTTATAACCAAAGGAAATTACGCAGAAATATTTGAATTAAAAGATTCGCTATACATTATTAAAAAAGCTGTTGCCATTTCTATTATTGATAAAGATTCTATGTTTATTCATGGAGATACTCTTTTAGTTACCGGTAAACCGGATAAAAGGGTTGTAAGAACGTATCATAATGTAAAAATTTTTAAATCGGATTTACAAGGAAAATGTGACTCCATACATACAAACCAAGAAACAGGTTTGACAAAAATGTTTAAAAACCCTGTAATTTGGTCAGATCAAAATCAGATTACTGGAGATACCATTCACTTAATTTCTAATGTAGAAACAGAAAAATTAGACTCGCTAAAAGTTTTAAACAACTCGTTTATAGTTTCTAAAGATTCCGTTTCTAACAAAGACTTTAACCAAATAAAAGGTAGAAATATGTTTGGGAAGTTTAGGGAAAATAAATTGCACTTACTTTTAGTAAAAGGAAATGCTGAATCTGTTTATTTCAATAGAAATGAAGAGACAAATGTGTTAGAAACCATTACAAAAGAAATATCTAGTAATATAGAATTCACCTTAGACAGTGGACAGATTGAAACTATAAAGTATTTAAAAAAATCTGATGGTAATACCTACCCTCCTTCTAAATTGCCAGATGATGTTAGACAGTTAAAAGGTTTTATTTGGCGTGAAGATGAACAACCTAAAAAGATGGAAGACATTTTTATAAAAGACAATAAAGATACAATCCCCTCTAAAACAGAAGATAAAGTCGATAATATTTCTGACCTTCTTAATCCTAAAAAGATTACGAAAGAGAAAGAAGAAATTAAATTACTAAAGTCAGATATTTCTCCTAAAAAACAATAAGCTTGAAAAAAGATTTTTTTAAATACCAAGCACAAACAACTCCTCACCCACTTGCAATAGAAATTTCTAAGGCAAAAGGAAGTTATATTTATGATACTTCTGGTAAAGCTTATTTAGACTTTGTAGCAGGGGTTTCTGCAAACAGTTTAGGCCATAATCATCCTAAAGTTACAGACGCCATAAAAAATCAACTAGATGCGTATGCGCATGTTATGGTTTATGGTGAGTTTATACAACAACCGCAAGTAGCATTGTGTAAATTATTAGCACAAAATTCTCCAGAGAATCTAAACGCCGTTTATATTACAAACTCCGGAACAGAAGCTACGGAAGGTGCTTTAAAATTAGCCAAAAGAGCGACTAATAGAGCTGAAATAATTGCAGCAAAAAACTCCTATCACGGTAATACAATGGGGTCAATGAGTGTTTCTGGCGTAGAAAAACAGAACCAAGCTTTTAGACCATTAATTCCGGGAACAAGATTTATTGAATTCAATAATGAAAGTGAAATAGATAAAATTACGAATAAAACTGCTGCTGTAATAATAGAAACCATACAAGGTGGTGCTGGTTTTATTGAATCTAAAGATGATTTTTTATGGAAAGTAAAACAACGTTGTTTAGAAGTTGGTGCTTTATTAATTTTAGATGAAATACAAACAGGAATTGGAAGAACAGGTACTTTTTGGGGATTCGAAAACTATAATGTAATTCCGGATATCATAATTACTGGGAAAGGTTTAGGTGGTGGAATGCCAATTGGTGCATTTATTTCCTCATTTGAAAACATGAGTTTATTAAAAGACAATCCTAAATTAGGACATATTTCTACTTTTGCTGGTCATCCTGTTATTTCTGCAGCAGCTGTAGCAACTGTAACAGAAATTACTCAGAATAACTTTATTAAAGAAGCTTTACGAAAAGAAGCATTGATTAGAAAACATTTGGTACATCCTTCAATTGTAGAAATTAGAGGAAAAGGATTAATGTTAGCTGCCATTTTAGAAACAGCAGAACTAAACGCTAAAGTAATTTTGAAATGTTTAGAAAACGGATTAATTCTCTTCTTTTTACTGTTTGAAGAAAAAGCAATGAGAATTACGCCTCCATTGACCATTTCTGATGAAGAAATAATAAAAGGTTGCAACATCATTTTAAAAACAATTGATGAAGTAACCGAATAGGTGTTTTTCTTAAATTTATCTAAACTTTTTATAAACAGAAAAGGGCAATTATATAACATATAATTACCCTTCAAATAAATCAACCATTAACACAATAGTAGATATATTCTTTTTCTGTTATCTTGTTACACTTCCAGATAAAATTGGTAGTGGTCCTGTTACCATATTTATTACTGTAAAAGTCATTGCATCTGCTGGTACAACATGTGCTAAAGGCTTTAAAGCAAAAGGTGCAGAACTATTATCTGGACTAGGCTCTACTGAAATTACCACTGTTTTTCCTTTTAAATCTGTAGGAAAATCTACACCTGCCGCAGATCCTGTTACATAATCTTCTCCTGGAAAAGCTGGTCCGTTTCCAACTGATCCTTTATAAGGTGAAGTTGCCGCGTTTTCATCTGCTCCATCTACATATGTAAAAGTACCTGTACTTACTGGTGTTCCGTCTATAACAACCCATCCTTCATATTTCCATCCGTCAGTTAAAGTTGGTAAACCTAAACCTGCAATCGCTGGAGTGTTAGCATTATCTAAAAACCAAATTCCACTTGCTTCATTAGTATCATCATTATCTGTAGGTGTTGCTAAAATGTATTTTCCCCATGAAGATCCTAAATCTTTAATTTCTCCACTAGCATCAACCACGATGTTGTCTGAATTTACACTTGCTGTATTTCCAGAAAAGTTACCTGCTAAGAGTTTCGTTGCTGCTGGTGCTAAAGCCTCTGCTCCTGTTTCTCCTGCTGGTTCAATAGATAAAACAAATGTTGTTGCTGCTTGTAAATCATCAATACCAACAGTATACGTTTGTGGAAAAGTTACGCTTGTAAATGTACCTGTACTTACTGGACTTCCGTTTACTATTAACCATCCTTCGTAAACAAAATCAGCTCCTAATACTTCTAAACCTGTAAAGTCTACTGTTAAATCTCCTGTTGTTGGTGCAATGTTGTTGTTGTCATCGTCGCTACAAGCTACAAAAGTAGTTGCAATTGCAAATGCGAATGCTAAATTTAAAATTTTTTTCATCTTATTAATATTTATGTTAATGTTGATGACAAAATTATAAGTTTAACAAGTCTTGAAATGTTAGCTAGCTAACACTTATGCTATTTTTTGAAGTAATCTTATCTCTTTTCTATTGAAACTGATGATGTTTGCTTCTTTTAACTCATTCATTAGTACATTTAAATTAGATCTAGAAGTACCTATTAAAGAGGCAATATCTTTTTGTGTATATGGATGTACTATTACTTTATCCCCTGTTTTTTCACAATCATGACCAAATTCCTCACACAGCTCTTTCATAAATTCTAAAAACCTTGTTTTAGAATCCTTAAATAATATTAATTGTAATCGTCTTTCTAATTTCTTAAAACGAAGTCCTAAAAACTTATAAATTTTTAAACTAAAGGTTTTATTATCACGCATTAAATCGTGCATGGTTTCTACTCCTATGGGACAAATTGATGTTGATGCATCTACAGATTGCGCAAATTCATTTCTTACTTCCTCTCCTAATATGGCTTTTTCTCCAAACAATTCCCCTTTGGTTAAAATGGCTTTTACAACTTCATTTCCATCTTCTGTATAATATCCTAACTTCACTTTTCCTTTTTCTATGAGATAAACTTTACTGGCAGAGTCTTCTTCAAAGTAGATGTAATCACTTTTCTTATAAGCATCAAAAGAGTGACACTTTTTATATTCTTTAAATTTATGCGGACAAAGAAGATTAAATAAATTTACGTTATCAAAAAACCATAAGTTCTTCATATTAAATAATTTTAGTTTTGGTTATTGATAAGTCTATAAACTCAGCAATAGTTTACAAAATTCTCTAAATTAATTCAATATTTTTAACAATAAATTCGGATTAGGGCAATTATTTTTATAAAATGCTATATTTTCTTTGGATGACACTCCAGGATAATCTCCAAAATTATCTTCTAAATCTCTAATAATTTGAAAGTGTAAATGTGGTGCATACTCTCCGTTTACAGATGAATCTCCTAAATACCCAATAGTATTCCCTTGTAAAACAGTGTCGCCAATTTTTATATTTTCTATGGATTTTAAGGATAAATGCCCATATAAAGTATAGAATACTTCTTTTTTAATTTGATGTTTTAATATAATAGTCGGACCATAATCTCCATAATTCTTATTATTTTTAAAACTATGGATTTCCCCATCCAAGACCGCTAATACTTTGGTATTTTCTTTACACCATAAATCAATTCCTAAATGAATGTTTCTTTTATTATTTTCTGATTGATTTTTAAAATAATCACTTCTGTCGTAAATATTTCTTTTTTCTAAATAACCTCCAAAACCTATTTTAGCTTTATTCTTTTCTAAGAATAAGTTGATATGTTTTTCCCATGCTTTGGAAGAAGAGATATCAAATTTTAATAATTCTTTATTTTTTGATGAAATTACTATTGGAAAATAATCTTCTAAAGAAATATTAGAATCAATTACTTGTAAAGGCTCTTTTGATATTTCGTTTAGAAAATGATTAAATTTTTCTGTATTCATAATTGCAGGTAACAAAAAAACTCTCGAATTTCTCCGAGAGTTTTATATTTAAAACGCTTAAATTTTAAGCATTTTCTTTTTTAATTAAGTTTAAGGCAGAACCTTCATTATACCATTCAATCTGACCTTGATTATAAGTATGGTTTGTAACAACCATATCTTTAGATCCATCTGCATGAACAACTTCTATAGTTAAAGGTTTATCTGGTGCAAATTCATTTAAATCTACAAAGTTGAACGTATCATCTTCCTGAATTAAATCGTAATCTGCTTCATCATTAAATGTTAAACCTAACATTCCTTGTTTCTTTAAGTTGGTTTCATGAATTCTAGCAAAAGATTTTACTAAAACAGCAGCAACACCTAAATGTCTAGGTTCCATTGCAGCGTGCTCTCTAGAAGAACCTTCACCATAATTATGATCTCCAACCACAATAGATTTTATACCTGCAGCTTTATAAGCTCTTGCAGTATCTGGTACACCACCAAACTCACCTGTTAATTGGTTTTTAACAAAATTGGTTTTCATACCAAAAGCATTTACAGCTCCTATTAAACAGTTGTTAGAAATATTATCTAAATGTCCTCTATAACGCAACCAAGGTCCCGCCATAGAAATGTGATCTGTAGTACATTTACCAAATGCTTTTATTAATAATTTTACACCTGTTAAATTATTTCCTAAAGGTGTAAAAGGCTCTAATAACTGTAATCTGTCAGAATCATCTTTTACAGCAATTTGAACATGACTTCCATCTTTTTCTGGAGCTAAATACCCGTTATCATCTACAGCAAATCCTTTAGGTGGCAACTCCCAACCTGTTGGTTCATCTAACATTACCTGTTCTCCATTTTCGTTGATTAACGAATCTGTCATTGGGTTAAAGTCTAAACGACCAGCAATAGCAATTGCAGCTGTTAATTCTGGTGAAGCTACAAAAGCATGTGTATTTGGATTCCCATCTGCACGCTTTGCAAAGTTTCTGTTAAAAGAGTGTACTATACTGTTTTTTGGAGCATTTTTTGGATCATCATAACGAGCCCATTGTCCGATACATGGTCCACATGCATTGGTGAAAATTTTAGCATCTAATTTTTCAAAAATTTGAATAATTCCATCACGAGCAGCCGTAAAACGAACTTGCTCAGAACCTGGGTTTATCCCTAATTCAGATTTCATTTTTATGCCTTTATCAATTGCTTGTTGTGCAATTGAAGAAGCTCTAGATAAATCTTCGTACGAAGAGTTTGTACAAGAACCAATTAATCCCCATTCTACTTTTAATGGCCAATCATTGTCATTAGCAGCCTTTGCCATATCAGTTCCTACTTTTGTAGATAAATCTGGCGTAAAAGGTCCGTTTAATAATGGTCCTAATTCAGACAAATTAATTTCTATAACTTGGTCAAAATATTCTTCTGGGTTTGCATACACTTCTGCATCACCTGTTAAATAGTCTTTTACTTCATTAGCTGCATCAGCAACATCACTTCTGTCTGTAGCACGTAAATAACGTTCCATAGATTCGTCGTATCCAAAAGTAGAAGTAGTTGCTCCTATTTCTGCACCCATGTTACAAATAGTACCTTTACCTGTACAAGACATAGAGGTAGCTCCTTCACCAAAATATTCTACAATAGCTCCTGTTCCTCCTTTTGCAGAAACAATACCTGCTACTTTTAAAATAACATCTTTTGGTGCAGTCCAACCAGATAATTTACCAGTTAACTTCACTCCTATTAATTTAGGAAATTTTAATTCCCAAGCCATACCCGCCATCACATCTACAGCATCTGCACCACCAACACCAATAGCAACCATTCCTAGTCCACCAGCATTAACTGTGTGAGAATCTGTACCAATCATCATTCCTCCAGGAAATGCATAATTTTCTAAAACTACTTGGTGAATAATTCCTGCACCTGGTTTCCAAAAACCTAATCCGTATTTATTAGAAACAGATTCTAAGAAGTTAAAAACTTCGTTACTTGTATTTAGAGCAGATTGTAAATCCATACTTGCTCCGTTCTTAGCTTGTATTAAATGATCGCAATGCGTTGTTGTAGGTACTGCAACTTTACTTTTACCAGCTTGCATAAATTGCAACAATGCCATTTGTGCAGTTGCATCTTGTAAAGCAATTCTATCTGGTGCAAAATCTACATAATCTTTACCTCTAACAAACGCTTTATCAGTTGTTTTATCCCATAAATGAGAATACAAGATTTTTTCTGATAATGTTAAAGGTTTTCCAGTAAGTTTACGAGCAGCATCTACACGTTCTACAACGTTAGCATACACTTTTTTAATCATGTTAATATCAAAAGCCATAAGATTTTATATAATTTAATGGTTAATAATTTATAAGTACACTAAGGTACAAAAATATCTACTAGTTTTATAACTCAATTTTGCTTAGAAAAGATTTAATACTGATAGTGAAATAGATAATTTTGATACAAAATAGCTATTAAGAATTATCAATTACTGTTAAAAATGCTAATAGCTTGGGTTAGGGATAGAAGTGGAAATCCTTTTTGAGAAGGATGAACAAAAAGATTGTAGCGAAAAGCCCGACGACGCCTTTTTTGGCGTGGTAACCTCCAAAAAAACGTGCATAGGTTATCATTATTAAAGGCGAATATTAAACCATTAAAAGCTCATAAGTTTTTAAAACCTGTGAGGTCTATAAACATTAATATGTTAGATAATTAAGAGCAAAAAAAAGTCTGAGTTTAAAACTCAGACTTTTATATATAATTTTTAACCTTAAGATTATCTCACTAATTGTTTTTGAGATGGTTTAAATTTAGTTAATACAATACCGTCTACAGCTGCTTCATATTCTGCCATAGTTGGTGTTCTACCTAAAATTGTAGACAATACAACTACTGGTGTAGAAGATAATAAAGATTCTCCTTTTTTCTCACCAGAATCTTTAACAACTCTTCCTTGGAATAAACGTGTAGATGTTGCCATTACTGTATCTCCTGGAGCCGCTTTTTCTTGGTTCCCCATACATAAGTTACAACCTGGACGCTCTAAATACAACATATTTTCATATCCTGTACGTGCTACTCCTTTTGGTGCATTATCATCAAATTCGAAACCAGAGTATTTTACTAAAACATCCCAATCTCCTTCTGCTTTTAACTCATCTACAATATTGTATGTTGGAGGTGCAACAACTAAAGGTGCTTTAAATTCTACTTTACCATATTGAGCCTCAACATTCTTTAACATTTGAGCTAATATTTTCATATCACCCTTGTGAACCATACAAGATCCTACGAAACCTAAATCTACTTTTTTAGTTCCTCCGTAGTAAGATAATGGTCTAATATTATCGTGCGTATAACGTTTAGAAACGTCATCATTATTTACATCTGGATCAGCAATCATTGGTTCTGCGATTTCATCTAAATCGATCACAACTTCTGCATGATACTTCGCATTTGCATCTGGTCTTAAAGAAGGTTTAATTCCTGTTTTAAGTTCTACAATTCTATTTTCTGCTTTTTCCACTAAACCTTTAAGAACTTGACCTGCATTGTCCATTCCTTTATCAATCATGATTTGGATACGACCTTTTGCAATCTCTAAAGATTCAATTAAAGTATCATCTTCTGAAATACAGATAGACGCTTTTGCTTTCATCTCTGCAGTCCAATCTGTAAATGTAAATGCTTCATCTGAAGTCAATGTACCAATATGAACCTCAATGATTCTACCTTGGAAAACGTTTTCTCCACCAAATTGCTTTAACATTTGAGATTGTGTAGCGTGTACTACATCACGGAAATCCATATAAGATTTCATTTGTCCTTTAAAAGTAACTTTTACTGATTCTGGAATTGGCATAGAAGCCTCACCTGTAGCTAATGCTAAGGCTACGGTTCCAGAATCTGCTCCAAAAGCAACACCTTTAGACATACGTGTGTGAGAATCTCCACCAATAATAATGTCCCAATCTCCTACTGTAAGATCGTTTAATACTTTATGAATCACATCCGTCATTGGGAAATATTTCCCTTTAGGATCACGACCAGTAATTAAACCAAAGTCGTTCATAAAGCTCATTAATCTTGGAATATTCGCTTTAGATTTATCATCCCAAACTGAAGCTGTATGACAACCAGATTGGTAAGCTCCATCTACAATTGGAGAAATCACTGTAGCAGCCATCATCTCTAATTCTTGAGAAGTCATTAAACCTGTAGTATCTTGAGATCCTACAATATTAACTTCTACACGAACATCTGAACCTGCATGTAAAACAGCCCCTGGAGTTGTACCAACAGCATTTTTATTGAATATTTTTTCAACAGCAGTTAATCCTTGTCCTTCAATAGTAACTTCTTTTGATGGCGCATATACTGGCACAACATCAATATTTAAAACCTTAGAAGCAAATGTTTGTAATTTTTTACCGAAAACAACAGCGTAAGAACCACCTGCTTTCATAAACTCCATTTTTTGTGGTGTAAATGCTGCAGAAATATCTTTTAACTCTTTATCTCCGTTATATAATTTTTTCTCTTTTGTATTAATAGTAAGTACAGTACCTGTTGCAACAGAATACTCTTCTTTTAATACTGGATCTCCGTTTTCATCACGAATTGTGTTTCCTTCCGCATCTTTTTGTTGTACCCAGTTTTTAAGGTCTAAACCAATACCACCAGTTACACCAACAGTTGTTAAGAAAATAGGTGAAATTCCGTTTGTACCAGCAATTACCGGCGCAATATTAATAAATGGTACATAAGGACTCGATTTAATTCCTGTCCATAAAGCCACGTTATTTACACCAGACATTCTAGAAGAACCAACTCCCATTGTTCCTTTTTCTGCAATTAACATCACTCTTTTATCTGGGTGCTGTGCTTGTACTGCTTTTAATTCTGCTTGTTGTTCTTTATTGTGCTCAAATAAACACTGACCGTGTAATTCTCTATCTGAACGAGAGTGAGCATCACCACCTGGAGATAATAAATCTGTAGAAATATCACCTACTCCAGCGATAAATGTTACTACATCAATTTTTTCATCTATTTCTGGTAATTTTGTGAAAAATTCCGCTTTAGCGTAACTTTTAATAATATCTATGGCAATTTTATTACCGTTATTAAATGCCTCTTCTAAACGAGTCGTATCTGCTTCGTAAAGAAAAACTTGTGTTTTTAATACATCTGCTGCTTGTTTTGCAATGTCAGCATCTGATCCTAAGGCTAAATCTAATAGCACTTTTACAGATGGTCCACCTTTCATATGTGATAATTGCTCAAAAGCAGAAGAAGTTGTAATTTCTTTTACGATTGATTCACCTAAAATAATCTCTTTTAAAAATTTAGCTTTCACACCAGCAGCACTTGTAGTTCCTGGTAAAACATTATATATAAAAAAGTTCAAAGATTCTTCTCTGTACTCGTTTTCTAAATCTTTAATTTGTTCAATGATTTTGCTTAGTAATTCTGCACCATCAATTGGTTGTGGATGAAGACCCTGTTCTTTACGTTCTTCTATCTGCTTAAGGTAGTCTTTATAAATACTCATGAAAGAAATCTTTAGTTACTGTAGGCCTTTTTAATTCTTATAAACGAAAAGACAAACTGTAAAATTATTTATTTATTTTAGTATGACAAACTTACATTTTTTATATTAAAATTAAAAGATAAATAATAGATTGCGTAAATTAATGAATAAAAAAAAGTTATTCGGTAAAACACTGATTTTAAATCAACAAAAAGGATTGTTTGTTGATTTATTTTGAAGTTTTAATAATTATATAGAAAATGCAGACTAATAAGCCGAATCCTGTACCTTAAAAAGGTTCTTATCATTTATCTAGAGTTACAATTACTCGTAACTTCTATCTGCCTACCCTTTAGAATCGAGCGAGTAGCTCTCAAGCTCTAATTTACATGGCATTGCACCTCATAGAGTTTACCTGGTTTCACTACAGCCTAACTGTACATTCTTTCTGTTGCACTGGTCCTCAGCTCTCGCTGGACGGATGTTATCCGCTATGATACTCTTTGGTGTCCGGACTTTCCTACTTGTAAAAACAAGACGATAAGATAAGTCTGCAATTTCTATATTATAGTATAAATTTATCTTTAGTCATAAAAAAAACCCACTCATAAATGAGTGGGAAAAATTGCTATGAAAAAGAAAAAGTGTTGCCGATAAAATCAGCAACACTACAAATGTACATTAAATATTTAAATAAAATACAACTTATTTTAAAAAGTCACCTATTTATTTAAAATTAACATTTTATTAAGAGAACATGTCTTTTACTTTTTCAAAAAATGACTTGTCAGATTTATTTGGATTTGGTCTAAAATTCTCGTTGTCAGACATTTTATCAAAGAATTGTTTTTGTTCTTTATTCAATTCTTGTGGTGTCCAAACATTAATATGTATTAAGAAATCTCCAGTACCATATCTTTCTATACTTGGTAAACCTTTCCCTTTTAATCTTAAAATTTTACCAGATTGTGTACCAGCATCAATTTTAATTTTTACTTTACCTGTAACTGTATCCACTTCTTTACTTGTTCCTAAAACAGCTTCAGAGAAATTTACATATAAATCATAATGAATATTGGTTCCTTCTCTCTTTAAAAAATCATGAGGAACTTCTTCAATTAATACTAATAAATCTCCAGCAACAGAGTTTTTACCAGGAGCTTCATTACCCTTTCCTCCTACTTTTAACTGAACACCTTCTGTAACACCAGCTGGAATATTAATTGGAACAGTTTCTTCTTTTATAATTAAACCTTGTGCATCTGCTTCACTTGGTTTTGTACTAATAATTTCTCCTGCACCAGAACAAGTACCACAAGTAGTTGCAGTTTGCATTCTACCTAAAATAGTATTGGTAACACGCATTTGTTGCCCAGAACCATTACACGTAGTACACGTTTTATAAGTAACTCCTTCTGCTTGTACTTTACGTCTAACTTTTACTTTCTTTTCTACTCCTTTGGCTATTTCTTCTAAAGTAAGTCTTACACGAATTCGCATATTACTTCCTTTAACTCTAGCTTGTCGTTGGCCTCCGCCACCTCCAAAACCACCAAAACCGCCTCCGAAGCCACCGCCTCCGCCGCCAAAAATATCACCAAACTGACTAAATATGTCATCCATATTCATGCCGCCGCCTCCACCGAAACCGCCGCCACCTTGTGGACCTTCAAAACCAGCATGACCATATTGATCATAACGTGCTCTTTTATTTTCGTCACTTAAAACTTCGTACGCTTCTGCAGCCTTTTTAAAATTCTCTTCTGCAGTGGTATCATCCGGATTCTTATCTGGGTGATATTTGATCGCCATTTTTCTATAACCTTTCTTTATTTCTGCTTGAGTTGCAGATTTTGAGAGACCTAATATTTCGTAAAAATCTTGTTTTGCCATTTTTTATTTTTAATTTTCAGTATTTCATCACAGTTTTTCAGCTCTCACTGCTCACTGTCATTAATACTTCTTTAGTTTACAACATTAGTTTTGCATATGTTGCTCACTGTCATTGTAAACTGAATACTTTTTTACTGTCCGATAACTACTTTAGGGTAACGAATAATTTTGTCGCCTAATTTGTATCCTTTTTCTACACAGTCAATTACTTTTCCTTTTAAATCTTCTGATGGAGCAGGAATTTGTGTAATTGCTTCATGAATTTCAGCATCAAAAACATCACCAGCTTTAGTTTCCACTATAGACAATCCTTTTAATTCTAAAGTGTTAAATAATTTTTGATAAATTAACAACACTCCTTTTCTTAATTCTTCTGCCTCTTTATCATCTTCAATATGTGACAGAGCACGTTCAAAATCATCAATAATTGGCAGTAAAGATGTCATTAAATCTTGTCCAGCAGTTTTAAATAATTCTATTCTTTCTCTAGAAGTTCTCTTTTTATAGTTTTCGAACTCAGCAAACAAACGTAAAAACTTATCTTTTTCAGTTTGAAGTAACTCTTCTGTTGTAGGTTCTGCTTTTACAACTTCAGCTTCAACTTCTTGATTTTCTTCAACTTGAACAGTTTCTTGTTCGTTCTTTATTTCTTCTTCTTGGGTGTTATCTTTCTTACTCATTATCTTTGTAATCGTTAAAATGTCTACTATTAAAAGGCAAAAACGTTGCCAACAAAAAAAT
The DNA here is from genome assembly GCF_038024065.1 of Polaribacter sejongensis. Taxonomy (NCBI): domain Bacteria; kingdom Pseudomonadati; phylum Bacteroidota; class Flavobacteriia; order Flavobacteriales; family Flavobacteriaceae; genus Polaribacter; species Polaribacter sejongensis. Next base: position 809,037 of record NZ_CP150667.1, read on the forward strand.
AGTGTCAGATTGACACTATTTTTAACTTCTTTATATTTTAACATGGCTCCAATTTTCTCCAGATTTAATTCTATGAATTTGCATATCTGAAACTCCAAATCGTTTGGCAATCATAGTAATTCTTGTTCTTTTATTTTTGAGTTGCCTTTTTATAATTTTCACTTTTCCTTCTGTAAGCTTATAACTAGTTTTTTTGTTTTTTATAGCTTCTATAAACACAGGGTTTTTAAACTGATGCAACTCTTTCTCTCTTTTAGTTGCCCACTTTAAATTCTCTACAGTATTATCTGTTTTGTCGTAATTTTTATGTAAAACATAAATTTGATCTTCGTTTTCTTTTTCTATAAAATGCTCTGCCACTAATTTATGCACATACCTACTTGTAGATTTGTTATTAGCAATTTGCTTTACATAAATAGTTTCATATCCATTTATAAAACTCTTATTTCTTAAAAACTCTTTATCTTCTTTAAAATAAAGCACTCTTCCAAAATTAGAAATCTTAAATTTTTTTACATCAGAAATTTTCTCATCAAATTTAATATGCTTCCATTCTTCTTTCCACAAACTTCTTATCATGACTTAAAAGTATTTTTAAATTAATAAAAAACTTTTCCTTATTCAGCAATTCTTTCAATTTTAGCTCCAATAGATTTTAAACGAGCTTCTATATTCTCGTAACCTCTATCTATTTGTTCTATATTATTTATTATTGATGTTCCTTTAGCAGATAAAGCAGCAATTAATAATGAGATACCTGCTCTAATATCTGGCGATGTCATTTTGGTAGCTTTTAATGAGCTTTCAAAATTCATACCAATTACAGTAGCTCTATGTGGGTCGCACAAAATTACTTTTGCCCCCATATCTATCAATTTATCAACAAAAAACAAACGGCTTTCAAACATTTTTTGATGTATTAAAACAGTTCCCTTTGCTTGTGTTGCAATTACCAAAACAATACTCAATAAATCTGGCGTAAATCCAGGCCAAGGAGCATCTGCAACGGTTAAAACAGAACCATCTATAAAATTCTGTATTTCATACGATTCTTGTGCAGGAATATAAATATCATCTCCTTTTCTTTCTAATTTAATTCCTAGTTTTCTAAATACATTAGGTATTTGTCCTAAGTTATCCCAACTTACGTCTTTAATTGTTAATTCAGATCTAGTCATTACTGCAACACCAATCCAAGAACCAATTTCAATCATGTCTGGTAAAACTCTGTGCTCACAACCACCAAGAGCATCTACTCCTTCTATGATTAATAAGTTAGAGCCAACGCCAGAGATATTAGCGCCCATAGAATTCAACATTTTACATAACTGTTGAATATAAGGTTCACAAGCGGCATTGTAAATTTTTGTAGTTCCTGTAGCTAAAACAGACGCCATTAAAATATTAGCGGTTCCTGTTACAGAAGCTTCATCTAATAACATATCTACGCCAAATAATTCTTCTGCTTCTACTCCGTAAAAATGTTCTTCTTTATTGTAACGAAATTTTGCACCTAATCGTATAAACCCTTCAAAATGGGTATCTAAACGTCTACGACCAATTTTATCTCCTCCAGGTCTTGGAATATATCCTCTACCAAAACGAGCTAAAAGTGGACCAACTATCATAATAGAACCACGCAAAGAACTTCCGTCTCTTTTAAAATCTGCAGATTCTAAATATTCTAAATTGATTTCATCCGCTTGAAAAGCGTAAGAATTTCTACTTAATTTTTCTACTTTTACTCCTAATTCACCAAGAATAAAAATTAGTTTGTTAACATCAATAATATCTGGAACGTTATTTACAACAACTCTTTCTGGGGTTAATAAAACCGCACAAAGTATTTGTAAAACTTCGTTTTTTGCTCCTTGTGGAGTAATGGTTCCGTTTAATTTATGACCGCCTTCAATTTTAAATGATGCCATATACTAATATCTTTTTCTATTTTTATTTTGATTGCTATGTTGTGGTTTCTTATAAGTGCCTTTAGTAGCGGTAGTCCCCTGTCCTTGTGTACGTGGCTTTCTTAACAAGTTTTTACTTTCAGAAAGTTCTTCTTCTGTATTTCTTAAATCTAATTTACCATCAGATAAATCGAATAAATGCTTAAAAATTACAGCATCATCTACAGTATCTTTATTCCAATTTAAATAACACTTTTTCATGTGATTTGCAATTGTAAATACCAAAGCTTCTTTTTTCTCGCCTTCTTCCCAACTTAAAGCAATATCTATCATTGTTTGAATATTGTTACCATAATAACGATATCTAGATGCTGATTTTGGGTACGCTAATCCTTCTGGCTTCTCTTGTAATTCTTCTTTTGATGGCTGAGGATATGGTGACTCTACATCTAATTTAAAATCTGCCATGATATATAACTGATCCCAAAGTTTGTGTTTAAAATCTGGTACATCACGTAAATGTGGTTGTAAATTTCCCATAACATCTACAATAGCTTTTGCCATTTTATCGCGTTCATCTTTAGTTTCTAAAGCCAAACAATGGTCTACTAATTTTTGTATATGTCTGCCGTATTCTGGTATTATCATTAACGGTCTTTCTGAATTGTATTCTAAATCGAATGTCATTTTTATATTTTTGAGAAGTGTTCTCGATACATTTTCCTTTATCATTTTAACCAAAAGAAAACACTAGAACTGAAAAATTATAGTTTGTAGTTATTTAACGTTGCAAAATAACAATTTATTTTTAGTTTTTAGGATTCATTTTTAATTAGATTCCCTTTTTCAAGGGAAAGACAGTTTAAATGACAATTAAAAACACCGTTTAAGATAGCCTTTTGCTATCCAATTACTTTTAATTTGGCAAATTGAAGTAATAATTTCTTTTTACCAACAGTACCAAATTTAATTTCTGCTTTTTTATTTGGTCCATTTCCTTCTAATCCAATTACCTCTCCTGTACCAAATCTATTGTGCTCTACAAAATTACCCACAACAATATTACCATCAAATAAATTAGGTTTTGAGGTTGCTTGAGATACCTTTTTTAGATTTTTAGGAATAATAATTTCTTTTTTCTTCACCAAATCACGTTCCATTTTTTTACGTTGAATCGGTTTTTGAAAACGAATTCCTTTTGGAGCATCATCAAAAATACTTTTATCTACAAAGTTATTGATTGCTGGGTTGGTACTTTTTGGAGTGATGTAATTTAGATACTGATCATCTATTTCCTCTAAAAATCTACTAGGTTCTGCATCTACCAATTTCCCCCATCTATAACGGGTTTGCGCATAACTTAAATAAGCTACTTTTTCTGCCCTTGTTATGGCTACGTAAAACAACCTTCGCTCCTCCTCTAATTCACTTCGCGTATTCATGCTCATTGCAGAAGGAAATAAAGATTCCTCTAATCCAACAACATACACATACATATACTCCAATCCTTTAGACTGGTGAATCGTCATTAAAGAAACAGATGGTTTGTCATCTTCTTTTTTAGCATCAAAATCTGTTGCCAACGCCACATCTTCTAAGAAAGTAGTTAAAGAAGTATCGCCTCCTTCTTCAATTTTATCCGTAATAAAATCTTTAATTCCGTTTAAAAGTTCTTGAACGTTTTCTACCTTACTAACTGCTTCTGGCGTTCCGTCTTTTTCTAAATCTTTTATTAATTGTGCCTTTTTTACAACTGTTTCAGCAATTTCGAATGCATTTTTTGTTTGCGATTCTACTTGCAAACTTTGCATCATTGTCATAAAATTACGAAGCTTATTTTTAGTCCCCGTATTTATTTTTAAATCTATTTTATCGATATATTTAATGATATCGAAAATTGATTTTTTATAATGATTTGCAGCAATAGTAAGTCTATCTATAGTAGTCGCTCCAATACCACGAGCAGGGTAATTGATTATTCTTTTTAACGCTTCTTCATCATTTGGGTTGATTAAAATACGTAAGTAAGATAAGATATCTTTTATTTCTTTCCTTTGATAAAAAGAGATTCCTCCGTAAATTTTATAATCAATTCCTTTTTTACGCAACGCATCTTCAATTGCTCTAGACTGTGAGTTTGTTCTATACAAAACACAAAAATCATCTGGAGTTAATTGATGGTTCATTTGATTCTCCCAAATGGATTGTGCTACAAAACGTCCTTCTTCTCCGTCGGAAATAGTACGCATTACATTTATAGCTTCTCCAGGATCATTAGAGGTCCAAACTTCTTTATCTAATTTTGTTTTATTTTTTTCGATTACAGAGTTTGCGGCGTTTACAATATTACTTGTAGAACGATAATTTTGCTCAAGTTTAAAGGTTTTTACATCCGGATAATCTTTCTGGAAATTTAATATATTCTGAATATTTGCGCCCCTAAAACTATAGATACTCTGAGAATCATCTCCAACCACACAAATATTCCCGAATTTATCTGCCAAAGCTCTCACAATAATATATTGAGAATGGTTTGTATCTTGATACTCATCTACCATTATATATCTAAAACGGTCTTGGTATTTTGCCAACGTTTCTGGAAAACGCGCCAATAACTCATTGGTTCTTAACAATAAATCATCAAAATCCATTGCACCAGCCTTAAAACATCGGTCTACATAGGTTCTATAAATATTACCAACTTCTGGCCTACTTGCATGTAAATCTGCTTCTTGTAATTCTGGGTTATTAAAATAGGCTTTAACCGTAATTAAACTATTCTTAAAGGAAGAAATTCTACCTAGAATCTGTTTAGGCTTGTATTGCTCTCTATTTAAATTCTTTTCTTTTATAATTGCTGATATCAACCGAACAGAATCTTGAGAATCGTAAATTGTAAAATTAGTTGGAAACCCTAATTTATCTGCTTCGGTACGTAAAATTCTAGCAAAAACGGAGTGAAAAGTTCCCATCCACAGATTTCTAGATTCACTGTTACCTACAACACTAGCAATTCTTGCCTTCATTTCTTTGGCTGCCTTGTTGGTAAATGTAAGTGATAAAATATTAAAAGAATCTACGCCTTGCTTCATTAAATGCGCTATTCTATAGGTTAATACACGTGTTTTACCAGAACCCGCACCAGCAATAATAATCATGGGTCCGTCTTTCTGTAAGACAGCCTGTCTCTGTGGTTCGTTTAAAGAATCTAAATATGTGCTCAATGGTTTATTTTAAAGGAATTTGAAAGCGTGAAATTAACCAAACTATTCGTTTCTATAAAAGAAGATGAATACTATTTATTCACAATTTTCACATAAGAAAATCCAAACATATCTGCCTAAGAACAGATAAATACAATTATCTGCCTACAGACAGATAATTTAAAATATCTGCTTACAGGCAGATAATATTGTTATTTAGCTTAATAATTGATATATTAGCTAAAAATTAAGATTTACAAATGACAAGTATTTTAACAGGCGACATCATCAATTCTAGAAAGAAGGATGATAATTTTTGGTTAGAAACGCTAAAAGAGGCGTTGAGCACTTTTGGTGACTCTCCAAAATATTGGCAGATTTACAGAGGAGATAGTTTTCAATTAGAAATAGAAAACTGTGAAAATGCATTTTACGCAGCTTTAAAATTAAAATCTCACTTAAAATCTACAGTAGATATAGACGTTAGAATTGGGATTGGAATTGGAGAAAAAGAATTTAATACTCCAGAAGTTACAGCATCTAACGGAGAAGCTTTTATAAATTCTGGTTATGCATTTGACACCTATCTAAAGAAGCAAACCATTGCTATAAAAACTCCCTGGCAAGAAGTTGATGCAGAACTAAACATCGCTTTTGATTTGGCATTATTAACCATGGATTCTTGGACAAAAAACTCTGCAGAAGTATTTAAAATATCTTTAGAAAAGGAAAATAGCACACAAAATGAAATTGCAGCTCTTTTAGGAATTACACAAGGACGTGTTAGTGAACGCCAAAAACGTGCTGGATTTGAACCTATTATGAAACTAGAAAAACGTTTTAGAAAAATTATCAATCAAAAAATAAAAAAAGAAATGGAATTCCAAGTATATGAAGAAAATGATATTTTATCTGATACAATAAAAAAATTAAAGGTTCGTACTGAAAATAGAAAAAAAGAAATGGATAACTTTAAATATACTCTAAATGATGAAAATAATGTAAAAATTGAAAATATAATTAAAAAAGAAAAATCAAAATGATTTTATTTCTAAAACTTTTATTAGCTCACATTTTAGGCGATTTTGTTTTTCAACCAGAAAAATGGGTTAAAAACAAAGAAGAAAAGAAGGTAAAGTCGGTAAAGTTATATTATCACATTGCGCTTCATGCATTATTTTTAGTATTGATACTTCAATTTAACCTTAAAGAATACTGGCTTGCTTTTCTATTAATTATAATATCTCATTATAGTATAGATCTTTTAAAACTCTATCTACAGAAAAAGAAAACAAAACGAATTTGGTTTTTTATAGATCAAGTTTTACATCTTACCATATTAGTATTTGCTACTTCCTTTTATGTAGATTTTTCTTTATCAACAGAAAACCTCATAACAGATCAACTCTTATTATTGATTATCTTTTTACTGTTGGTTATTTTTGTTTCTGCAATTATCATCAAAATAATAATTACACAGTGGAATCCTGAAAGTAAAAAAGAAAACGACGACTCTCTTGCAAAAGCAGGTCATTATATTGGAATTCTAGAACGTTTATTTGTTTTTACGTTTGTAATTACCAATCATTGGGAAGCTATCGGCTTTCTACTAGCAGCAAAATCTGTTTTTAGGTTTGGAGATTTAACGTCATCTAAAGACAGAAAATTGACGGAATATATTTTAATTGGTACTTTATTAAGTTTTGGTATTGCTATCTTTTTAGGAGTATTATATTTGTACACTTTAAAATTTATCTAATTTATGGAAGACAAACTAATAGAAAGTATTGCTTATATTCTACCCGCTTTGGTAACTGGTTTAGTTGCCTATTATATTTTTAACAGATTGATCATAAAGCTAAGTTCTGATGAAAAAATAGCGCTACTATCTCAAAGAAAAAAAGAAGCTTTACCTATAAAACTACAAGCTTACGAAAGGATGTTGTTGTTTTGTGAGCGTATTAACCCTGTTAAAATGTTGGTGAGAATTAAACCAATTACAGAAGGCACTCAAGATTATTTACAATTGTTGATTGCAAATATAGATCAAGAATTTGAACACAATTTAGTGCAGCAAATGTATATTACAGATGATACCTGGACAGCAGTTGTAGCTACAAAAAATACTATTATTAATAAATTAAGACAAGTTGCAGAAACGGCAAAAACAGCTAATGAATTGCGCGAAAAGGTAATTATAGACTACTCTAAAACATTACCACCAACAGATACCGCTATTAGTTTTATTAAAAATGAAGTAAAAAAAATATTGTAAAAAAAAAGACCATCTAAAATAGATGGTCTTCTTCCTCTTTTCGAAAATAGCAAATTTCCCTTTATTAAAACTGAAGTCTTACTCCTAATTTAAAGTTTCTACCACGTGTAGAAAACCCTAAAATATCATCGTAATCTTCGTTTAAAATATTTGTAACTCCACCAAATAAAGTTACAGTATCTTCTAATAATTTATAATTAGCAGCAAAATCTAATACTTGGTAACTTTCTAAAGTAACATCTTCTCCAGCAGTTCCAAAAGAACCATACCTATCAAAAATACTTCTATCACCTACATTTTTATAAGTAATATTAAAGAATGTATTTGTAAAAGCATTTACATCTAAACCAGCTACAAATTTATTTGCAGGAATATAATCGTTAAAATCTTCTGTATTATCTTTATCTACATATGTATAAGAAGCGTTAACAGTTAAAAATTTAAGAGGCGTAATATTGGTATTTATTTCCAAACCATTTGCATCAGAAGAACCATTACCATATTTGTAGGTAGCATTATCATAAATAATTGCATCTTCTTCTTTTCTATTAAAATAAACCACATCAAACTGAAGCCAATCTTTATAATTTACATCAAAACCTGCTTCAAAAGTTTCATTAGATTCTGGTTTTAAATCTAAATTACCAGAAAAACCATCATATAATTGATACAAACTTGGTGTAATAAAAGCTGTACTATAAGAAGTTAATAATTTAATAGAAGCATTTTCATTCTTTAAAACTGAGTACGCAAGATTCCCGTCATAAACTGCATGATTACCATATACATTATGAATATTTAATCGTCCACCTACATTGGCACTTAAACCAAAATCTGTTATATACACTACACTTGCATAAGGATCTACAGTATTAAAATTTGCAATTCCTTTTTCAATTTCTGCAAAAGGAGTAACTGTATTATTACTGTGAATTTGATAATTTAAACCTGTAATTAATTGAATTTTACCATCCTTAAAATCATATCTATTTACTAAATCTAAATTTACACTTCTACCAACAAATTCGTAGTTGTCTAAAGTACCCGCAAAAGAATTGAATTGCTCTAAATTTCTTTCTACCACATTTGCAGAAGCTAATAAGTAAACTTCTCCTTTATTATAAGTGTATTTTGGTTTTACACCAACTCTAAACTGCTCTTGATCTCCTGTATTTACATCGCTATCAGAAAAAGCCCCTGCGTCAAAATCATAATCAAAATTATCATAATTTAAGAAAGTCTCTATAGAAAATTGATCATTTACTGCATAACCTAATTTTAACAATGCATTTTTACTGTAAAAACTATCATTTTCATAAACAGCATTTGTTTTACTTTTTGCAGCAGACATTCCGTCTGTTCCAGTAATACTAAAAGAACCTAAGAAATTAAGTTTCCCTAAAGTACCGTTTAAACTTACGTTTTGGTTGTTATCAGATAATCCGCTTCCTTTAACATTTGCGGTATTATTTGTACCAACACTTGTTTCAAAAGAACCAGAAATTTTATCTTCTGATGCTTTCTTTAAAACAACATTAATAACTGCAGTAGCTGCTCCAGAACCATATAATGTAGATGATGCTCCTTTTAAAATTTCAATAGACTCTATTTGACTAACGGCTAATAAACGTAAATCGAATTGTTGATTAATTGCAGATTGATCTGTAACTGGCACACCATCAATTAAAACTAAAACTTGCCTATTTCTTCCTCCTCTAATATTAATACTTCTTGGTTCTGATGCATTAGAATTTACACCTCTAACATCAATACCAACAACATTATTTAGGATTTCAATAACATTTTTACCAGCATTTTGTTGCAATTCTTTTTGAGTAATTTTCTGAATTACCTTACCAGTATTCTCTTTTTTTAGATTGAATTTTGTTGCTGTAACAACAACTTCATCTAAAGCCTCTACTTTTTCTTTTTGCTGTGCAAAAAGATTTGTGCTAGCAAAACTACATGCCAAAACACCAACAATTAATAATTGTTTTTTCATTTTTAATGATTTAATTTAAGTCTTCTTCTTTTACAAGAAAACAATAAAGATTACTCCTTGTTAAACAAGGAATCTAAATAAATCAGGTAAATTTGTGTACAAAATAGAATTAGTACATAAACCTTTATCCCGAAAGTTTTAAACTCGTGATTTATGGCAGGTTTCCTGACTCGTTTTATGTTATTATACCTTCCCAACAAAAAAATGTCAGTGGTAAAAGAATTAATAACATCCTCTAAAGAGGTACTAAATGATGCTGAAATAAACTCAGCACAAGCTTAGTATAAACTTACAGTTGCGGGAACAGTTCTGGATTTCAACCAGATTCCCTTTTAATTCGATGTAAATTATTTCTACATCAAAACCAAAATCGTTGCAAATATATATGCATTCTTATGAACAATCTAATTAATTCGTTTCCAAATTTTATACCTTTAAGGATTGATAATTTTGATAGAAATGAGAATAGAAAATGAATTAAAGTTAGGTTTTAAAGATGTAATGATTCGCCCAAAACGATCTACATTAAAATCGAGGTCACAAGTAAGTTTAGAAAGAGAATTTACTTTTTTACACAGTGATGTTGTATGGAAAGGGATTCCTATAATGGCTGCAAATATGGACACTGTTGGTACTTTTGAAATGGCAAAAGCACTTGCAAAACATGGCCTTTTTACTGCAATCCATAAACATTATTCTATAGAAGAATGGAGAGTATTTGCTACAAATGCTGATGAAAAAACTTTAAATAATATTGCAGTTAGCACAGGAACAGGAAAAGAAGACTCTGTAAAGGTAAAAGAAATTTTATCTGAATTTCCTCAAATAAACTTTATCTGTGTTGACGTTGCTAACGGCTACTCAGAACATTTTGTGAATTTTGTTCAGAAAATGCGTAAAGATCACCCAAATAAAGTAATTATTGCAGGTAATGTAGTTACTGGAGAAATGGTAGAAGAATTATTATTGGCAGGCGCTGATATTATTAAAGTAGGTATTGGTCCTGGTTCTGTTTGCACAACTCGTGTAAAAACAGGTGTTGGTTATCCGCAACTTTCTGCTATTATAGAATGTGCAGATGCAGCACATGGTATGGGCGGACAAATTATTTCTGATGGAGGTTGTAAAATCCCTGGAGACCTTTCTAAAGCTTTTGGTGGTAGTGCAGATTTTGTAATGCTAGGCGGCATGCTTGCTGGACATGAAGAAAGCGGTGGTGAACTGATTGAAAAAAATGGAGAAAAATTTAAAGCTTTTTACGGAATGAGTTCTACAACTGCCATGAACAAACATGTTGGTGGTGTTGCAAATTATAGAGCATCCGAAGGAAAAACAGTTGAAGTTCCTTACAGAGGAAATGTAGATGATACTGTTATAGATATTTTAGGCGGAATTAGATCTACATGTACATATGTTGGTGCAAGCAGGCTGAAAGAATTGACTAAAAGAACTACTTTTATTAGAGTTCAAGAACAAGAAAATCAAGTATATTCATAATGAAAAACATAAAGTTAATTCCTATTTTATTATTTTTATTGATAACCGTTTCTTGTAAGAAAGAGACTGTTAAAGTTGATAATCATACACAAACAGAAAGTAGTATTAAATACGCTAAGGGGTTTGACATTGTAGAGGATAATGGCGTTAAAAAGTTGGTTATAAAATCTGCTTATCAAAATTCTAAAGAAGTTTCTGAATATATTATTAAAAGTAAATCAGAAAAAAATACACCTTTAGAAAATACCATCTATACTCCTATTCAAAAAATTGTAGTTACTTCTACAACTCATATTCCTATGGTTGAGTTGTTAAACGAAGAAACCTCAATTATCGGTTTTCCTTATGCTAGATATGTATCATCAGAAAAAACAAGACAGTTAATTGATGCAGGAAAAATAAAAGAAATAGGTAAAGAAACCTCTTTAAATACTGAAATACTATTAGACTTACAACCAGAACTAGTAGTTGGTTATAGTGTTTCTTCTGCAGACAAAAGCTTAACGACTATACAGAAAGCGGGAATAAACGTAATTTATAATGGAGATTGGTTAGAAGAAACTCCTTTAGGAAGAGCAGAATGGATTAAGTTTTTTGGTGTTCTTTTTGATAAAGAAAAACAAGCTGATAGTATTTTTAAAGTAATTGAAGGTAATTATTTAGTAGCAAAACAAATCGCACTAAAATCAACCAAAAAACCAACCATTTTGTCTGGTGCAATCATGAGTAAAGATATTTGGAATTTACCTGCAGGTGAAAGTTTTGTAGCACAATTTATAAAAGATGCAAACCTTAACTACTTATGGAAACACACAAAAGGAAAAGGGAGTTTGTCTTTAAGTTTTGAAAGTATTTTTGATAAAGGTCAAAATGCTGAATATTGGATTTCTCCAGGGTTCTTTTCTACTAAAGAACAATTATTACAAAGTAATAAAATTTATACAGAATTTGATGCTTTTAAAAATGATGAAATTTACACTTCAACAATTAAGAAAGGAAAAACGGGCGGAATTATATATTATGAATTAGCTGCCACGAGACCTGATTTAGTTTTAAAAGATTTTATTAAAATTACAAATCCAGATTTATTACCCGATTATAAAATGACATTTTTTGAGAAAATGAAATAAAAAAAGACCTTCAATAGAAATATTGAAGGTCTTTACAATTAAAATTATTGGGGGGTTAATTTCATATTTCAAATGTACTATATATAATAACTAATTCTATTTATTTTATGGGTAGTATTTGGGTAGTATTTGGGTGGTTTACCTTAAAACCCTAGTGTTTTATGACTTTTTTAATGTTAAAGCTTCTTTTCTGTTTTTAATATCTAATTTTAAATAAATATTTTTCACATGAAATTTTACAGTATTTACAGAAATGTTTATTTCAGCTGCTATTTCTTTATTTGATTTACTGCAGACTATTAAGTCAAAAATCTCCCTTTCTCTTAAACTCAAATTATTTAAATCTACTTTTAAAGCTTCTTCTTGTATTGTACGATGTTTTATCTCTTTAGAAAACTTTCTAATTTCATTTTTCATAAAGAAATTATATTTCCTTAAATCTTTTTCTCTAAATAAAACAGCAAATGATAATACTATAATTTGCATAAAGCCTCCTATTTTTAAATTGGTAGCATTTGTTTCGAATAAGGAAACTCCAAAATTCTTTAAAACAAAAAAATCTAGCCCACTAAATAATGAAATTGCAAAAGAAAGTACAAAGAGCTTCGTATAGTTGTTTTTATTAAATAGTAAAACACCTAAAAACAAATAAAAGCAAAAGTGTTAAAACGCTTAAAATTATATATAACTCGTTTAATCTTAAAATAAAAAATAAGATTACGAATAAAATAATTGTTAAAAACAAAACAAAAGTAAACTTCTTAACCCTAGGGAAATACTTCTCTAACAAGAGAAAACTATTTCCAAATTTTAAAGATGTATAACTTAATAAGATATAATCTAATAAAATTAAGAATTCTATTTTTTTCTGGTCAACATTAAAAAAATTTAAGATCCCATCAAAAATTACAAAACTAAAAGTAATACTCATCAATAAAAAAGCATGATATAAAAAGGAAGAATCTTTAAAAAAGTAATAATAATTAATACTAAAAAGAATCACTAGAAAAGCAACTCCGTAATAAAAACCGTTAATAGTTAACTGTACTTTTTCATTAAAAGTCCCCTCACCAACTGTACTCAATTCTACAGGAAAATAAGAACTAAAATTAGAGTTAACTTTTATATATACAGGATCTTCTCTAGAAAATTTAAAAGAAACATATCTTTGATTACTTAATTTAGATATCTCATTAAAGTTTTGATACGCATGTACATTAATTGCTCTTATATTATTTATTCTAAAAATATAATCTAAATGTGTTTCTTTTGAAGGTACCTTAAACCAAAAAGTAGCATTAGAATGTCTGTCTAAAATTTTCGTACGTAAAGGCTTAAATTCTAATTGGTTAATATTCTTATAACTGAAACTACTATTAGAATCTTTAAAGTAATAAACATCAGATTGAGAATAAGTTTTAAACCCAATAATAAAAAGCAAGATTAATAATAGTTTAATTTTCATTAGCTGTTTTTTTAACAGAATATCTTATATAAATAGACATATAACAAGCTAAAAAACAATAACATAAAAAAACTACTAATAAGTTTTCAAATAAATTCTTTTAATATTAACGTAAGTTTTCTTTTTATTAATTAGCACTTAAAAATAGCTTAAATTTTTAAAACTTCTTTTCTACTTTTAATATTTAATTTGCCATAAATATTTTTGACATGAAATTTAACGGTATTTACAGAGATATTTACTTCAGCTGCTATTTCTTTATTTGATTTACTAGATACAATTAAATTAAAAATTTCTCTTTCTCTAAAACTTAAAACATCTAACTTTACCTTTATAGGTTCCTCTTGTAATGTAAGTTGTTCTATTTCTTCAGAAAACTTTATAATCTCATTTTTCATTAAAGAGTTATACTTCCTCAAATCCTTTTCCCTATATATCACAGCAAATGAAAGGACTATAATCTGTATAAAACCACCAATTTTTAAATTAGTGGCATTGGTTTCAAATAAAGAAATTCCGAAATTTTTTAAAATATAAAAATCTATTCCGCTAAACAATATAATTACATAAGAAAACGTAAATAATTTAGTATGCGTGTTTTCCTTAAAAAGTAATACACCTAAAAACCAATACACAAATAAAAGTATTGCTGTTAAAATACCTAAGATTATATATAAATCATTCTTTTTAAAAATTAAAAATAAAATTACAAATAGAATAATACCAGCACCTATGATATAGGTATAATTTTTTACTTTAGGGTAATAGTCATCTAATAGCAGAAAACCATTAGCAAATCTAGAAGAGCAATAAGCGAGTATCACATAATTTAAAAGAATTAAAAATTCAATATTTTTTTCATCTACATTAAATAAATGCAAAATACCATCTGATAAAATAAAACTAAGGGTTAAACTTGCCAATAAAAAGGCATGATATAAAAATGAATTGTCTTTAAAAAAATAGAAATAATTAATACTGAACAGAATTACCAAAAAAGCGACTCCATAATAGAAACCATCAATCAGTAATTGTATTTTTTCTTCAAAAGCAGCATCTTCCACTGTATTTAATTCAACAGGAAAATAAGAACTAAAATTAGAACTAACTTTTACATACATAGGCGATTCTCTAGAAAACTTAAAAGATGAATACCTTTGGTTTCTCAACTTTTTAATTTCTCTTAAATTTTGATACGCCTTTGCATTAGTGGCTCTTATACTTTTAATTCTAAATATATAATTTAAGTCAGTTTTATTAGCAGGGATTTTAAACCAAAAAGTAGCTTCAGATTTTTTTTCTAAAACTTCTTTATTTAGAGGTTTAAATTCTTCTTGAGCAATGTTCTTATAAGTTAAACTGCTATTAGCATCTTTAAAATAATAAACATCAGACTGAGAAAAAGTTTTAAACCCAACTATAAAAAGAAAGATTAAGAGTAATTTAATTTTCATTAGTAGTTTTTTTCACATAGAAGACCTTATATAAATAGACGTATAAGAAACCAAACAATAACATAAGAAAAATATCTACTACGTTTTAAATAAACACTATATAAATTGTTTTAATATTAACGTAAATTTTCCTTTTTATTAATTATTACTAAAATAGTTTAAATTTTTAAAACTTCTTTTCTACTTTTAATATTTAATTTTCCATAAATATTTTTAACATGGAATTTAACTGTATTTATAGAGATATTTAAATCATCCGCAATTATTTTATTTGATTTCCCTAAAACGATTAAATCAAATATTTCTTTTTCTCTAATGCTTAGATTACCTATACTATGTGAATTAGAATCGCCTTTTATATTAACAGAAAGAACTTCAATTTCTCTAGAATAGTTTATGATTTCATTTTTCATAAAATCATTTTCTTTAATTAACATTTTCATTCTATACAGCACTCCAAAAGAAAGAATTATCATTTCAAAAAAAGCACCAATTTTAATAGATATAGAATCAATATTTATCACCGTTATTCCAATAAATTTTAAAATAAAAAAATCAATTGCAGAGAATAAAAGAAGAGACTCTGCAAAAACCAAAATTTTTGTATAAATATTTTTATTAAACAATAAAATGGAAGCAATCCAATATGTGAAAATTAATGAAAAAACCAATATACTTAAGGTCAGTAAAAAATAATAATTTTTTAGAGTTAAATATAGAGTTCCCATTACAACGATAAGAGCACCAATTATATAACTATATTTTTTTAGTTTTGGATAATAACAATCTAAAGATAAATAACTATTCACAAATTTGGAAGAAAAATATACCATTAAGATATAGTTTAAAACCATTATAAAGTCTTTAAGTCCTTCACTAAGGTTATAAAAATTAAGCATTCCGTCCATTGTAAAAATACCGAAACACATAAAACCTGAAAACAAAGAATAAAATAGAAATGCATCATCTTTAAATAATATATAATAAAAGAAATTATAGAGAATAATAAGAAAAGCAATGCCGTAATAAAAACAATTAAATATGAGTTGGTGTTTTTGATTTAACAAAGAGATTTCGTCTGTATTAAATTCAATTGGAAATGTTGAATGAAGCTTTGGCTTAATTTTAATAAACACATCGTAATCTCTAAAAAAAGAATACGTTAAATATCTTTGATTTGGTAGTTTATCTATTTGATAAAAACCCTGATACACAGTTGCTTCATTATACCTGTCGTAAGAAAACCTAAAAATATATTTTGTTTTTGTTTGGTAAGCCGGTATTTTAAACCAATATGTAGCATTTGTATAACCTTCATTTATTTGATCTTTAAGCAATACAAACTCTTTCTCCTTAACGTTTTTTAGAGTAAGGGTATTATCTACATCTTTATAAAAATAAATTTCATCTTGTGAAAAACTTACAATATGATAAAATAAAAATAAGATTATTAATTTATATCTCATTTAACGTTGTGTATATCGTTCTAAACTTTTACTCGTTCTAAAAAAATAAATTTATTGTTGCTGTTGTTGCTGCTGTTGTTGGTTTTTAGTTGAAAGATTAAAAGCAGCAGTTGCATGAATTCTTGTTGTATCAAAAACAGGTACAGAAATATCCTCTTGAGAAATTAATAATGGAATCTCTGTACATCCTAAAACAATACCTTCTGCCCCACCTTTAATTAACCTCTTAACAATCTTTAAATACCTTTCTTTTGAAACTGGATTTATGTTACCAACAGAGAGTTCTTCATAAATTACATTATGAATTACTTCTCTTTCTTTAGCATTAGGAATCATTGCCTCTATACCAAACGAAGTTAAAACATCTATAAAAAAATCTTTTTCCATAGTATATTTTGTTCCGAGTAAAGCAACCTTTTTAATTTTCTTTTCAATAATATTTTTCGATGTTGCTTCTGCAATATGAAGAACAGGAATATTGACTACTTTATTAACAGCATCTATACATAAATGCATCGTATTTGCACAAATTAAAATACAAGTTGCACCAGCTTTTTCTAAACTTTTTCCAGCATCTGCCATTAATTGATCTAACAAATCCCATCTTCCTTCTTTTTGAAGTTTAGAAATTTGACCAAAATCAAAAGAATTGATAATTACCTTTGCAGAATGAGGTTTCCCTAAATTGCTAACATTCAATTCATTTAAAATTCGATAATATAAAATGGTAGATTCTGGCGTGATACCTCCAATTAAACCTATTTTCTTCACCCTTATAATTTAAGCTAATTATAATAACTTTACATATTAAAACCAAAAGAACTTAAAACAACTTCGTCTGATTTTCATCATCTATTTTTTTCTGCTCTGCTTTTTTTCTTGCTATCGATTTTTGTAATGCAATTTTTGCTTTTTCTTCTGCAGAAAGTTCTTCTAAAATAGGTTTTTTAGTTTCCGGTACCGGAATATCAATAGGCAATTCATCTTCAACAACTTCCTCATCAACAACCTCTATATCATCAGATATTTCTTCTTCTGGTTCTTCAAAAGGTAAAGATGCTAATAAACTAACTTGTTTAATTTTATCGGTTGTTAACTGGTTTCCTTGCGCTTTTATACCTTTTACAGCTATAAATTCTTCAAAATTGACTTCTTCATTTTCTAAACTTCTTTTAGAAAATTGAACTTCAGCAATTGGTCTATAATCCGTTGCAACAATTTCTAACTGACTTTTTACATGATCAGAAATAAATTCTTCTTCTTTTTCAGTTGTTTCAATTAAGAAACGTTTTACGTAATAACGCTCTTTTTCACCATCAAAATATATTGCAGAAATTGGCTTGTTAGGTTTCCATTTTTCTAAGACAATCATATCATCTTCAAAATGCATGGCTAAATTTGGTTTTACCGCTTTTGCTTTTCCACTTTGTGTAATAATTAATAACTTATCTTCTGCTCTAAACTCCCCTAATAACTCTCCTCTTTCATCAACATTTAAACGCTGTACGGTGTCATCAAACCAAATTTTACGAGGTTTTAATGTAGAAACACCTTCAGATTTAAAATCTACAGATTTAATAGCATACTTTGTAATTCTATTACCTCTTACCGCTCTACCTTTTACAGCTAAATCGGCAAAATCTATATCCCATTTTAATTTTTTAACACTACCAGCTGCACGTAAATTAACCGTTACAACTTCTGCTTCTCCATTTGGGTTTGCACTAAAGTAATGTACAATAGATGCTTTATTTCCATTAGTTAAATCGTACTCTTTATCTCTAGTTACAGAGGTAACATTAAAACGTTTCATATAAGATGCACCTCTAGCACCATCTCTATACATAAAATTATAAACCGTTCTTCTGTCTTTCTTTTTAAAGATAGCAACATGAATAATATCTTTACCCACAAAGGTTTTAGAACCTACTTTAGACACCATCATTCCACCATCTTTTCTAAAGACAATTACATCATCAATATCAGAACAATCGGTTACAAACTCATCCCTTTTTAGAGAAGTTCCTATAAAACCTTCTTCTCTATTTACATAGAGTTTTGCGTTGTTCATTGCCACTTTAGAGGCTACAATATCATCAAAAATTCTAATTTCTGTTTTACGCTCTTTATCTTTTCCGTAAGTCTCTTTTAATCGCTTAAAATAGTTTATTGCAAACTCTATTAAATTAGCTAAATGATTTTTAACTACAGCAATTTTTTCCTCTAAACCTTCTATAAACTGACGTGCTTTGTCAATATCAAACTTAGATATTTTTTTAATTCTAATTTCTGTTAGACGTGTAATATCATCTACAGTAATCGCACGTTTTAAATGTTTAATATGCGGTTTTAACCCCCTGTCTATCGCCTCAATTACACCATCCCAAGTTTCTTCTTCCTCTATATCACGGTAAATTCTGTTCTCAATAAAAATACGTTCTAAAGAAGAAAAATGCCATTGCTCCTCAAGTTCGTTTAACTGAATTTCTAATTCTTTTTTAAGCAACTCTACTGTTAAATCTGTAGAATGCTTTAACATTTCAGAAACACCTACAAAAACAGGTGTATTATTTTCTATAGTACATGCTAAAGGCGATATAGATGTTTCGCAACTTGTAAAAGCATACAATGCGTCAATCGACTTATCTGGCGATACATTTGGTGGTAAATGCACCAAAATTTCTACTTCCGCTGCTGTATTATCTTCAATTTTCTTTATCTTAATCTTCCCTTTATCATTGGCTTTTAAAATACTATCAATTAAAGTGGTGGTGGTCGTAGAAAACGGAATTTCAGTAATTACCAACGTCTTTTTATCAAGTTGGTGTATTTTAGCACGAACCCTAACTTTTCCTCCACGTTTACCATCATTATAATGAGTGAAATCTGCAATTCCCCCTGTTAAAAAATCAGGAACAATTTTAAAACTTCTCCCTTTTAAGTACTTTATAGAAGCGTCTATTAATTCAATAAAGTTATGTGGTAATATTTTAGTAGACAAACCAACCGCAATTCCCTCTGCTCCTTGCGCTAACAATAACGGAAATTTTACTGGTAAATCTATCGGCTCTTTTCTTCGTCCGTCATAAGACATTTTCCAAGCTGTAGTTTTTGGATTAAAAACAACATCCAAGGCAAATTTAGACAAACGCGCTTCAATATAACGAGAAGCGGCAGCTCTATCTCCTGTTAAGATATTTCCCCAGTTTCCTTGCATATCAATCAGCAATTCTTTCTGACCAATTTGCACCATAGCATCAGCAATAGAAGCATCACCATGTGGGTGATATTGCATGGTGTGACCAACAATATTCGCTACTTTATTGTAACGTCCATCATCTAAATCTTTCATAGAATGCATAATTCTACGCTGCACAGGTTTTAACCCGTCTTCTAATGACGGAACCGCTCTTTCTAAAATTACATAACTAGCATAATCTAAAAACCACTCCTTGTACATTCCTGTAACTTTAGTTATGGTTTCTACTGCTTCTGCAGAGTTTTCTAGAGAATCAGATTGATTTTCAGGATTCGTTAATTCTTCTTCGTGTTCGTTCTCGTTAATTTCTTCACTCATTTAAAAAAACGTTTATTCGTTTAAGAGTTTACTTATTTTATTTTTTTAGCGTTTTAACGGGCTTTTCGCTGTATCTTTTTGCAAAAAAAGCAAAAAGGATGTCGCTTCAATCCCTAACGCAGCGTACTTGCCAACTATATTTTTTAATCTTAATCTTTTTTAAAAACAATTTTGGTTCTTTCTTCTTGTCGTTGCGAAGAAAATTTTTCACTTTCTGTAGCAATCTTTATTTTACACATAAAATTACTTCGTTACTCGCAATGACATAAACACCAATTCTATATTTTTATCGTGATTATTCATTTTCTTTTTATTATCTAAACTTTAAAAAAAGTTTGTTTTAATAACTTCTTCAGACCTCAAAGGTTTTAAAAACCTTTGAGGTCTTTATTAATTTGGAAGAGCCAATTTGGCTCCTCTAATTAATTGTTTTTATTAAGCCATCTTTGAACAAATTCATCATGACGTTTATACCATTGTGTTGAGATAGCATAAATGTAATTTTTAGATTCAATGTTATACTTATATGTCCAACGATTTAATCCATTTCTTTTAATTAATTCGTTCTTGCTATCTATTGAATCCTTTTTATGATACTTAACAAGTAAACTAAAACTTAAATTAAAAAGTTCTTTACTATATTCTTTATTGCAAAATTCATCTAATTCATTCTCATTAAAATTACGTAAAACATCCGAAATTTTTCTTTGAATGTCGGTATTGGTATAAACTCTTCTTACTTCTGATATTTCTTTATTCATTATGGTTTCATTTATTTCCAGCATCCTAAACTAATCAAAGTCCTTTCCTTCGGAAAAGATTTAAGATAGACTCTCTTCATCCTCTATAGTATCCAATTCAACCTTTAAATTCTCAATAATAAACTTCTGTCTATCTGGAGTATTTTTCCCCATATAAAACTCTAGCATCTGCTCAATAGACATTTCTTTGTCTAACATTACAGGATCTAAACGAATATCATTTCCTATAAAATGAACAAACTCGTTTGGCGAAATCTCACCCAAACCTTTAAATCGAGTTATCTCTGGTTTTCCTCTCAACTTTGCAATCGCATCTCTTTTTTCTTCGTCAGAATAACAATAAAAAGTTTCCTTTTTATTACGGACTCTAAACAACGGAGTTTCTAAAATATACAAATGCCCTTCTTTTATCAATTCAGGGAAAAATTGTAAGAAAAATGTAATCAATAACAAACGAATGTGCATACCATCTACATCGGCATCTGTTGCAATTACAATATTATTATAACGCAAATCTTCTAAACCATCTTCTATATTTAAAGCGGCTTGTAAAAGGTTAAACTCTTCATTCTCATACACAATTTTCTTACTTAATCCGTAAGAGTTTAAAGGCTTTCCTTTTAAACTAAAAACTGCTTGTGTATTTACATTTCTAGATTTAGTAATAGAACCAGATGCAGAATCTCCCTCAGTAATAAAAAGTGTCGATTCTAGATAGGCCTCTTTTTTTGTATCACCTAAATGAACTCTGCAATCACGTAATTTTTTATTGTGTAAACTAGATTTCTTAGCTCTGTCTTTTGCTAGCTTTCTAATTCCTGAAAGTTCTTTTCTTTCTTTTTCTGCCTGAACAATTTTTCTGTGTAACGCATCTGCAACATCTGTATTTCTATGCAGGTAATTATCTAATTTTGTTTTTAAGAAATCATTTATGTAGGTTCTTACAGTTGGTAAATCGCCTCCCATATCTGTAGAACCTAATTTTGTTTTTGTCTGACTCTCAAAAACAGGTTCCATTACCTTTATGGCAACTGCAGAAATAATAGATTTACGAATATCCGAAGCTTCAAAAGCTTTTCCGTAAAATTCTCTAATTGTTTTTACAATTGCTTCTCTAAATGCAGATTGATGCGTTCCTCCTTGTGTGGTATGTTGCCCATTTACAAAAGAATGATATTCTTCTGAATATTGCGTTTTACTATGCGTAATGGCAACTTCTATATCATCACCTTTTAAGTGAATTATTGGATACAACATATCTTCTACATTGTTATTATCTTCCAATAAATCTTTCAGTCCGTTTTCTGAAATAAATTTTTCGCCGTTAAAAATTATGGTTAAACCGGGGTTTAAATACACATAATATTTTAACATTTTTGCTACATACTCATTCCTAAACTTGTATTTCTTAAAAATTTCTTCATCCGGTATAAAAGAAACTTTGGTTCCCTTTCTTCTTGATGATTCTTCTAAAAACTCTTCATTTTCTAAATTTCCTTGGCTAAATTCTGCCGAAGCAGATTTTCCTTCACGAGAAGATTCTACCCTAAAAAATGATGAAAGTGCATTTACAGCCTTTGTACCAACTCCATTTAAACCTACAGATTTTTTAAACGCTTTAGAGTCGTATTTACCACCAGTATTCATCTTAGAAACTACGTCAACTACTTTCCCTAAAGGAATTCCACGTCCGTAATCTCTAACAATAACTTTGCTTCCATGAATAGAGATTTCAATGGTTTTTCCGGCGCCCATAACATACTCATCTATAGAGTTGTCTAAAACTTCTTTTACAAGAATGTAAATTCCATCGTCTGCAGAAGACCCATCGCCCAATTTACCAATGTACATTCCGGGACGCATTCTTATATGCTCTTTCCAGTCTAAAGACCTGATATTATCTTCGGTATATTTTGTTTCTTGACTCATGAAATATGTTACTATTGTTAGGTTTGAAGCCTTGCTAAAATAGCATTAAACAAGCTAAAATAAAAGGGTTCAGACAATTAGTTATCAACATGATTTTAACGCTTTTTTTCTCTAAATCTCATCAACTTATAAAAAATAAAATCTAAAAAAATTAAGGTAAAAATCATCAAATTTAACTGTAAGTCAAAAATACAAATTCCGCATAAAAATCACAAAAAAAAACAATATGTTATATTTTTAAACAAGTCATTATTTACTGAACAATTTTATTACTTTTGACGTCTGATATAAAATAAAACAAAGTGAAAAACGCACAATTAATTAAGTTAGCAAATACATACGGAAGTCCGTTATATGTTTACGATACAGATAAAATAGAATCTCAATACAACAGACTAACAAATGCTTTTAGTAGTGTTAAAAGTTTAAAGCTAAATTATGCTGTAAAAGCACTTTCTAATATTAATATATTAAAGTTCTTTAAAGACTTAGGTTCTGGTTTAGATACTGTTTCTTTTCAAGAAGTTCAACTGTGTTTAACAACAGGAATTGAGCCTCACGATATTATTTACACCCCAAATGGTGTTTCTTTATCTGAAATTGAACAAGTTGCTAAATTGGGTGTTCAAATTAATATTGATAACCTTTCAATTTTAGAGCAATTCGGACAAAAACATCCAGAAATCCCTGTTTGTGTGCGTATCAATCCACATATTATGGCAGGTGGAAATTCTAAAATTTCTGTGGGTCATATCGATTCTAAATTCGGAATTTCTATTCACCAAGTACCTCATAT
Source organism: Polaribacter sejongensis (assembly GCF_038024065.1). NCBI lineage: Bacteria > Pseudomonadati > Bacteroidota > Flavobacteriia > Flavobacteriales > Flavobacteriaceae > Polaribacter > Polaribacter sejongensis. The sequence goes on from NZ_CP150667.1 coordinate 832,499, forward strand.
AAAACGTGTGGTAGAAAATACTGGGATGAATATCAACGGAATTCACATGCATACTGGTTCTGATATTTTAGATATCGATACTTTTTTACGTGCCTCTGATATTTTATTTGATGTAGCTAAACAATTCGAAAACATCGATTTTATCGATTTTGGAAGTGGATTTAAAGTTCCTTATAAAGAAGGAGATATTTCTACAGATATAGAGCAATTAGGCTTGCAATTATCAGAAAGATTCAATGAATTTTGTGCAGATTATGGTAAAGACATTACTTTAATGTTTGAACCTGGTAAATTCTTAGTTTCAGAAGCAGGTTCTTTTTTAGCGAAAGTAAATGTTGTTAAACAGACAACTTCTACGGTTTTTGCACATGTAGATTCTGGTTTCAATCACTTAGTAAGACCAATGATGTACGATTCTTACCACCATATTACCAACATTTCTAACCCAAAAGGAAGAGATCGTTATTATTCGGTAGTAGGTTATATTTGTGAAACGGATACATTTGCATCAAATAGAAGAATTGCAGAGATTTCAGAAGAAGATGTTTTATGTTTCCACAACGCAGGTGCATATTGTTTTTCAATGGCGTCTAACTACAACTCTCGCTACATTCCTGCAGAAGTTATGGTGCATAAAGGAAAAGATTACCTTATTAGAAAAAGACAAACAATTCAAGATATTTTACACAACCAAGTTGTAGTAGATTTTTCTAAAACAGAAAAAGTAGAAGCTTAAGAAAAGCTTTTAAACAAGTTATAAATCCATCAGAAAATATATTTTTTGGTGGATTTTTTTATTAAATTTACCTTATACAATTAAAACAAGTTTAAAATGAAAATATTAGGAATTGGAAGTAATTACATTACTGACTTAAAAGACATTGCAGAAAAAAAGAATGCAAAAAAGTTTATCTTTTCTAAGCCAGAAAGTAGTTTAGCTGTTAATTGTGATGTGGAGTACCCAAGTAGCATTACAAACGAGTTAATTTACGAAGTAGAATTGGTTGTTAAAATAGGTAAAGAAGGAAAAAACATTTCTAAAGAAACTGCAAATTCTTACATTTCTGAAATTGCTGTTGGTATTGATTATACCGCTACAGATATTTTAAAAGACGCTAGAGAAACTAAACATCCTTGGGATTTTGCGAAAGGTTTTGATGGTGCTGCTCCTATTTCTAGTTTTAAACCGGTTTCTGATTATAATTTAGGTGATATTGATTTCGATTTAAAAATAAACGGAGAAGAGAAGCAAAAAAGTAATACAGCGTATATGATTCATGATTTTGCTGATATTATTGTGTTTATTTCTAAATACATGACGTTACAGCCAGGAGATTTAATTTTTACAGGAACTCCTGCCCTAGGAAAAGGAGAAATTTTTAAAGGAGATCAATTACAATGTTCTGTAAACGGAGAATTGTTGTTAGATTTTAAAATGATATAAATACAAATAGTATTCAAAATTAATAAAACACCTTTTTTAGACATCTATAAAAAAGGTGTTTTATTTTTTGATATAAGTATGTTGAAAGATGTAAACGAGATTTAAAACACAAAAATACTTACCTAGAATACTAAATATTAAAATTAGTGTTTGATTAAAAAAGTTGAATCTCCACTCCTACTATTAGTTTACTAAAAATCGCAAATTCAAGATATAACTACACTCCTCATAACATAACAAAAACCATGAATTTCATTAAAAAAATTTTTAAAGAAAAAAAAAGTGGAGCCTTTTTTAATGCAACTGATTATGAAATGAATAACTTTTTATGCGGAATTGGAAAATCAGAAATTAGAGAACATAAAATTTCTATTTCCGAATATCCTTTTCAACCTTCAATTGCTTATCCTAACAAATTAATAAGTGCTAACGAAATCAATTTTATAAGTACAGAGTTTGGAGTTTGTAGAATTTATACCGATAACGATATTGTTTTTATAACATCAGAACAAAAATCAGCACTTCTAAGTTTTGCGAAAACTAATAACATAAAAATTAAAAAACATAGCTGGAATTGGGATTGGATTCTAGAACCTTATCTTGATACTGAATTGACAACTGAAGAGGAAAAAAGAATTGAAAAGAACTTAAACGGAGTTGGAATTGATAAAATAGAAATCCAAAAAATTCGTGACGAAGTTGGCAAACAAATGTATAAATACAACTTCGACACCATGCTTTGGGAGTGGTGCAGTTTAGGTTTATACGATGTTTTAGCTGCAATGCGAGTAAAATATGACAAAGTTCAATTTGAGAGTTTTTATAAAAAGGCAATTGAAATTGACAAACGCGAATAAAACATAATTCTTAAGTAGTATAAGTTACTCTATAATCCATATAGAAAAAACTAGAAGAACATAGGTCTACAAATAATGCCATTAAAAAAACTTAAGTCAGATTAATAAATAATAAAAAAGAGTAAACTTTATTTTCGGTTTTACTTAAATTTACATTTCTTTTAAAACCTCTTTAAATGCAATTAAAACGTTCCACTTTACAAGATATTCCTGCAATAATGACAATTATAGATGATGCCAAAGAACTCTTAGCATCCTTACATATTGATCAATGGCAAAACGGATATCCGAATGCTGAGCAAGTAGAAAATGACATCAAAAATAATGAAAGTTATGTTGTTGTAAATGATGACAATATTGTTATGGCAACCTCTATGTTTACATTCAAAAAAGAACCAACTTACAAAGAAGTTATAGACGGAAATTGGTTGGTAGATGAAGATAAAGTGTACGGAGTAATCCATAGAATGGCAATTAAAAAAAAGTTTAGAAAATTAGGTCTGGCAACATTTCTTTTCAATGAATTTCATCAACAATTAAAAGATCAAAAAATAGAAAGTTTAAAGATTGATACGCATGAAGACAACCTCGGAATGCAATCTTTAATAAAGAAATTGGGTTATACTTATTGCGGAATTATTTACACAAGCTACAATGCAAAAAGATTGGCTTTTGAGAAAGTGATTTCTTAAAATAAAACCTTTATCCGTTCGAGTACATTCGAGAACTATTTTAACCTTTCTACTGTGCTCAAGAATACAAAAATCTACTATATTTACAACCTCATAAATTCGACTTTATGAGGTTCTTTTTTCTGATCAAATTCATATAAAAAATGCAGTTACTTTCATATATAATTCAACAAACACAACTTTCTTCTAAATCTGTAGAAAACACTATTTCATTGTTAAATGAAGATGCTACAATTCCTTTTATCAGTAGGTATAGAAAGGAAAGGACAGGTAATTTAGATGAAGTTCAAATTGGTGATATTGTCAAGTTTAAAGAAACTTTTGAAGCCTTAGAAAAGCGTAAAAAAGCAATTTTAAAAACCTTAGAAGAACAAAATGTTTTATCAGCAGAATTAACACAAAAAGTAACTACTTCTAAAGATTTAATTGCTTTAGAAGATTTGTATTTACCTTTTAAGAAAAAGCGAAAAACCAAAGCAGAAACTGCTCGTTTACAAGGCTTAGAACCACTGGCAAAAATGATGATGAGTCAGCGTGTAAACGACTTAGAACATACCGCTTCTAAATACACGTCCAAGGAAGTTGTAACTATTGATGATGCATTAGAAGGTGCACGATTCATTATTGCAGAATGGATTAATGAGCGCACAGATATCAGAAATAATATTAGACGAGAATTAGAACGTTATGCTACAATTACATCTAAAGTAATAAAAACAAAGTCTGAAGATGAAAAAGCTCAAAAATTTAAAGATTACTTTGATTGGAGCGAATCTTTAAGCAGAATTCCATCTCATCGATTTTTAGCAATTTTAAGAGCCGAAAATGAAGGTTTTATCCGTGTTAAAATAGAAATTGACACAGAAAGAGCCCTTCAAAAAATGGAAGAACGAATTATTCGTACGCAAAACGAATGCACTCCACAAATAGAACTCGCTATAAAAGATGCTTATAAACGCTTATTGTATCCATCTTTATCTAACGAAAGATTATCATTAGTAAAAGAAAATGCAGATGAAGATGCTATAACCGTATTTTCTAAAAACTTAAAACAATTGCTTTTAGGTGCTCCTTTAGGCGAAAAAAGAATTTTAGCCATCGATCCTGGATTTAGATCTGGTTGTAAAATTGTATGTTTAAATGAGCAAGGAGATTTAGAGCATAATGAAACTATTTTTCCGCATGCACCACAAAATCAAACCATAGAAGCTATCAAAAAAATAAGCTCTTTGGTAGAAGCGCATAAAATTGAAGCCATTGCAATTGGTAACGGAACTGCGTCTAGAGAAACCGAACAATTGGTTAAAAAAATTGAGTTTAAACATTCGGTAGATGTATTTGTAGTGAGTGAAGCTGGAGCATCTATTTATTCCGCTTCTAAAATAGCTAGAGATGAATTCCCAAATTATGATGTTACCGTTCGTGGTTCTGTTTCTATCGGAAGACGTTTACAAGATCCTTTAGCAGAATTGGTGAAAATTGATGCAAAATCGATTGGAGTTGGACAATATCAACATGATGTCGATCAAACAAAACTAAAAAAATCTCTTGATACTACCGTAGAAAGTTGTGTAAATACCATTGGTGTAAACATTAATACTGCAAGTGAATCTTTGTTGAGTTATGTTTCTGGAATTGGACCAAAATTGGCAGAAAACATTGTGAATTATAGAAATGAAAATGGTTCTTTTACCTCTAGAAATACCATTAAAAAAGTACCTCGTTTAGGCGGAAAAGCATACGAACAAGCTGCTGGTTTTTTACGAATAAAAAAAGGAAAAAATCCGTTAGATGATTCCGGCGTGCATCCAGAAAGTTATGTTTTGGTTGATAAAATGGCCAAAGATAATAACATAAAAGTTTCTGAATTTATTGGTAACAAAGAATTGATTCAGAAAATAAACCTGAAAAACTATATTACAAAAACTATTGGTTTACCTACTCTAGAAGATATCATTAAAGAATTAGAAAAACCAGGTTTGGACCCAAGAGCCAAAGCAAAAGTATTTTCTTTTGATAAAAATATTAAAAATATTGACGATTTAAGAATAGGACAACTCTTACCCGGAATTGTAAATAACATAACCAATTTTGGGTGTTTTGTAGATGTTGGAATCAAAGAAAGTGGATTAATTCATGTTTCTAACTTATCTGATACTTTTGTAAAAGATGTTAGTGCAATTGTAAATCTACAACAACAAATTATTGCAAAAGTAATAGAGGTTGATGTAGTTAGAAAACGAATTCAATTGGCTTTAGTAAAGTAAAATAATAATTCCTTACCTTTATAAAATGAGCAGTAAAATAGAAAAAAATGATCTTTGGGATGACTTAACGGATTCTCAAAAAGATGAAATTCAACAAGAAGTTAATGAATCTAACAAAAAGAAAAAAACAACTTGGGACGATGTTAAAAAAGAGCTCTCAAAGTTGAAATAAAATACAGTTTCTTCATCTTTTAAAAACCAAAAAGTTTTTTTTTGTCAATATTGTTGCAAAAGATGTAAATACAATTCTTACTTTGCTTAAACATATAGTTTAAAAATTCTAGAGGTTGATGTGGTTAGAAAGCGAATTCAATTGGCTTTAATGAAGTCAATTAATAACTTATTATCTTTATAAAAAGAAAACAAAATGGATATTCAAACAACAAAAATAGCATTGATAAAAGAAATTTTGGATATTGAAAATCCGGAAACTCTTTTAAAAGTAGGAAATATAATTGGTGAATCTAATTTTGATATAGATGCCGTTAATGAAAATATTATAGATTATGATAATCTAAAACCTTCTCAACAAAAAAGGAAACTAGCATTTATTAATGATTTCATCAATTTAGAGAATGAAGAAACAATATCTAAACTTGAAAAATCACTTTGGCTAAACAATGATTTTTGGAATGATTTAACACTTTCACAGCAAGAAGAAATTAAAAAAGCGGAATTAGAAATCGTTAATGAAGAAACTACAAGTTATGAAACTTTTATGTCTTCTCATAGATAATAAACAGAAAAGTAATCATAACTAAAACAGCTCAAAAAAAACTTGATAACCTTTTTTATTATTTAATTACAAGTTGGAATTTAGAAATAAAATCTGATTTCGTAAAAAAATTAGATAAATGTATTGATACAATAAAATTACACCCAGAAATTTTTCCTGAATCATCTAGAAAAAAAGGATTATACAGATTGGTGATTACAAAACATACAACTTTATTTTATAGATATACATCAAAAAAAATAATTATTGTTACACTTTTTGACACAAGACAAAATCCTGATAAGTTAATTCAGGATTTATAAAATTTCCCAAGTAAATTTTTCTATTAAATTTATAACAGAAAAATTAAACGTTATTAATAAAAACATTTAGTTAACCATATATCAGTTTCAGACCTCACAGGTTTTGAAAACCTGTGAGGTCTATTTTATTTCAATCAATTCTTAAATAGAATATTCAATTGTTTATAAATTTTAAATTTCATCAATTTTAAAAACTTGATATATTTCTTTTTTTCCTTAATTTCGACCTCACAAAAATAATCAATGAAAGTCTGTATTGCCGAAAAGCCATCTGTAGCAAGAGAAATAGCTAGTATTCTAGGAGCCAACACAAAACGTGATGGTTACTACGAAGGAAACGGTTATGCGGTAACATATACATTCGGACATTTGTGCACGCTTTTAGAGCCTAAAGATTACAAACCGCATTGGAAAAGTTGGGATTTGAACAATTTACCAATGTTACCAGAACGTTTTGACACCAAAGTTACGGGAGATGCAGGAATTAGAAAACAATACAATATTGTAAAATCTTTATTTGATAAAGCCACGGTAGTCATCAATTGTGGGGATGCGGGGACAGAAGGAGAATTAATTCAACGTTGGGTAATTAATCAAGCTGGTTATAAAGGAGAGGTTCAGCGTTTATGGATTTCATCTTTAACAGAAGAGGCTATAAAAGAAGGATTTAAGAATTTAAAACCTGCAGAAAAATACGACAATTTATATTATGCAGGGTATTCTAGAGCTATTGGAGATTGGCTTTTAGGCTTAAATGCAACGCGTTTGTATACTGTAAAGTTTGGTGGATTCAAACAAGTGTTATCGGTTGGAAGAGTGCAAACTCCTACCCTAGCAATGTTGGTTAATCGTTTTTTTGAAATTAGAGATTTTAAACCACAACCTTATTGGGAATTACAAACGAAATACAGAAATACACTTTTTAATTATGAAGACGGACGTTTTCTAAAACAAGAAGATGGTGAAGTTTTAGCCAATAAAGTTAAGGAATCTGATTTTGAAATTGTTTCTGTGACCAAAAAGAAAGGAAAAGAATACGCTCCTAAACTTTTTGATTTAACAGGATTACAAGTATATTGTAATAATAAATTTGGTTTTTCTGCGGATGAAACTTTAAAAATGGTTCAGAAGCTGTATGAGATGAAAGTAGTTACGTATCCTAGGGTTGATACTACTTTTTTACCGAATGATGTATATCCTAAAATTGGAGGGATTTTATCTAAATTAACAAACTACAGCGAATTAACACAACCTCTTTTAGGTAGTAAAATAAAGAAATCGAAACGTGTTTTTGATGATAAAAAAGTAACAGATCACCACGCGATTATTCCTACCGGAATTCAGGGGAATTTGCAATACAACCAACAACAGGTGTACGATATTATTACCCGTAGATTTATTGGTGTTTTTTATCCAGATTCTGATGTTTCTAACACTTCAGTAATCGGTAAAGCAGCGGAAGTCCCTTTTAAAACAACCGGAAAAGAAATTTTAACCAAAGGTTGGCGTGTAGCTTTTGAAACAGAAGAAAGCAAAATTAAGAAAGAATTAAACGAGCAAATGACCTTGCCTTCATTTGTAAAAGGTGAAAAAGGTCCACATGAACCTTCGTTTTTAGAAAAGGAAACAAAACCACCAAGAAATTTTACAGAAGCAAGTTTATTACGCGCCATGGAAACTGCGGGTAAGCAAGTAGATGATGAAAATTTACGTGAATTAATGAAAGAAAACGGAATTGGAAGACCTTCTACAAGAGCAAGTATTATAGAGACTTTATTCCGAAGAAAATATATTGAACGTAAGAAAAAACTAGTTCTACCAACACAAACAGGAATCGATTTAATTAATATCATTGACAACGAATTATTGAAATCTGCAGAGTTAACAGGACGTTGGGAAAAACGTTTAAAAGAAATTGAACGAGGAGAATTCAATGCAGGAACTTTCATTAATAACATGAAAAAAATGGTAGATCAATTGGTCTATGAGGTCCGTTCTAACACTACTAAAAAACGAATTACTTCTAACGCCACTGTCAGTTCGAATTCAGTTGAGAGTTCTTCTAAATCAAAAACTAAAAAATCAACCAAAAAACAAGTAGCAGGAAAAACTTGCCCGAAATGCGAAAAAGGACAACTCTTAAAAGGTACTTCTGCATTTGGTTGTTCTGAATATAAAAATAATTGTGATTTAAAAATTCCGTTTGAAATCTACGGAAAAAAGGTTTCAGAAAATCAATTGATACGTTTGATTGATAAAGGTTGTACCACTAATTTAAAAGGCTTTAAAACAGATGCAGGTTCAGTTGAAGGTTTAATACGTTTTGATGATGATTTTAAATTGAAATTAGAACCTAAACAAAAAGTAGTCTCTTCTACCTCTGTCGAAAAGAGTTCGGATAAAATTACTTGCCCAAAATGTAAACAAGGAACTATCTTAAAAGGAAAAACAGCCTATGGTTGTTCTAATTATAAAAATGGATGTGATTTCGTCTTCACCTTTGAAAACATCAAAAAAATAGCCAATGGAAAACCATTGACTAAAGATTTGGTGATAAAAATTATAAGTGCTTAAGATTTTAACGATTTGTCATTTCGAAATGAGCATTTTTTAAGCGATTCAGAAATCTCATATTCAGCTTAATATATTATGAATTCTTAATACTTCAGAATGACAAACTGTATGTTTTATATCGTAATTAAAATAAACACTCAACTGTCATTTCGAAATGAGCTTTTTTAAGCGATTGAGAAATCTCACATGCCTTTTACACAAACAGTAAATAAAAACACTATTTACTCAGCATACATTTTATCAATAAGTGCTTTGTATTTTTTATAAATTACTTTACGTTTTAGTTTTAAAGTAGCCGTAATTTCTCCAGCTTCAATACTAAATTCTTTTGGTAATAAGGTGAATTTCTTAATTTTCTCAAACTTAGAAAACTCTTTTTGCAGTTCTTCAAAACGTTTTTCTAACATCGTTTTAATTTGATTGTTAGCAATCAAATCTTCAATATCTTTAAAACTAATTTTATGCTCTTCTGCATATTTTTTAATATTCTCAAAACTAGGTACAGCCAAAGCTGTAACATACTTTTGTTGATCTCCTATCACAGCAATTTGCTCAATAAAAGAATCACTTACTAAAGCCATTTCAAGTTTTTGAGGTGCAATATATTTTCCTCCAGAAGTTTTCATTAAATCTTTAATTCTATCAGTAATTACTAAGTTTCCTAATTCATCAATTTTTCCTGCATCACCGGTTTTAAACCAACCATTATCAAAAACTTCAGCAGTAGCTTCCGGCTTTTTATAATATCCTTTCATAACACCAGGACCTTTTACTAAAACTTCATCATTAGCTCCAATTTTAATTTCGGTTCCAGAAATTGGTTTACCTGCAGAATTAAATTCAAAAAACTGATTTCCGAATAACGTTACGGTAGCAGTTGTTTCTGTTAAACCATATCCACATTTTATATTTAATGCAAATGAATGAAAAAACGAAACCATATCTGGTACTAAAGGTGCTCCTCCACAAGGCATAAATTTTATATTTCCACCAAAGACATCACGTAATTTACTAAGCACCAATTTATCTGCTATTTTGTGCTTTAGCTTTAACATTAAGGGTACTTTTTTATCAAAACGGCGATAGGTATTGTGATACTTGTTCCCAACTCCCAATGCCCAACTTGCTAATTTCATTTTAGTTGGTGAAGCTTCTTTTCTTTTTTCTTGAATAGCCGCAAAAATTTTCTCAAAAATTCTAGGAACCGTACACATTAATGTTGGTTTCACTTCTTTTAAAACATCTGCTATTTTTTTAGGATCTTGATTAAAATACACCTGAATTCCTTGTTGTAGACAGAAAAACACCCAACTACGCTCGTAAATATGACTTAAAGGTAAAAAACTTAAAGACACATCTTTTTCATCTACATCTAACTCTGCTTCATGTGCTTTTAAAGAAGATGCAAAATTATTATGATCTAACATTACTCCTTTTGGTTCTCCTGTTGTACCAGATGTATAAATAATACTTGCTAAATCATCTAGTTTAGAATCTGAATGACGTTTTTCTAATTCAGTTTCAATGCTTTTTGGAAATTCTGCATTTATAAAATCAGTAAAATAAACAGCATTTTTATGACCTCTTAAATCTACAGTACTAGTTAAGGCTACTATTAATTTTAGATATTTATTATTTTCAGATATTAATTCTACTTTATCAAATTCTTCTTGATCACCAACAAACAACACACTAATTTCTGCATCGTTTACAACGTATTCCACTTCCTTTTGAGAATTCGTTGCATAAATAGGAATGGTTACCGCTCTTACTCCCATAATCCCTAAATCTGCCATAATCCACTCGGTCATATTTTGAGCAAAAACACCAATATTGTCTTGTTCTTTAATTCCGAAATTGATTAAAGCTTTAGAAACTTGTTGAATTTGAAAATAAAAAGAATCCCAAGAAATACCTTTCCAATTTTGTGAAGCTTCATCTTTATAAAAAACAGCTTCTTTAGTTGTAAATCGACTAGTGTTATCTTTAATTACTTTTAGTAAATGTTTATAATTCATCTTTCGATTATTTTTAATAATAAGGATTTTATAACCATCAAATTTACGAATATTTCAATGACTTGTAGATATATTAATGTTAATGAAATACAAAACCAGTTTATAATTACATTTTTTTTATTAAATTTTATAGATTAAAAATTAATATTTTCCTTTTTAAACTTTTTATTATATTTTTAACAATAACTAATGTTAAAACCTATAGCTGTTTCCATATTTTACCTTAGTTTTATCAAAAATTTTAAAAAAGTAAATGGATTTTACAAACCCACTAGTATATGGTGTACCATGTTTCTTAGCACTTATTTTAGTCGAATTAACATACAGTAAGCACAATAAAAAAGAAGAAAAGAAGAAAATTTATAAATGGAAAGATTTAGCAGCTAGCCTTACCATGGGTATTGGTTCTGCTATTCTAGCTCCTTTAACAAAAACAATCGCGGCAATTGTACTTTTTAGTTTTGTCTATGAAATATTCAATCCTTTAGTTGATGGAGTTCGTACAAATATTATGGGGTATGAATCTTTTGGTTATGCTTGGTATATTTGGCTTATTTGTCAGGTATTAGACGATTTTAGCTATTACTGGTTTCACAGACAAAATCATAATGTTCGTTTTTTATGGGCGGCACATATTGTACACCATTCTTCGGATAATTTTAATTTAGGAACCGCCGTTAGAAACGGATGGTTTACCATTCTTTACAAACCTTTCTTTTATGTTTGGATTGTTGCTATTGGTTTTCCACCAGAAATGTTAGTCGTTTGTTTAGGTATTGAAGCTTTATGGCAATTTCAATTACATACCGTTTACATTGGTAAATTAGGTTTCTTAGATAAAATATTGAATACACATACCATGCACCAAGTGCATCATGCTCAAAATTTTGAGTATATGGATAAAAATCATGGTGGATTTTTAAACGCTTTTGATAGAATGTTTGGTACTTTTAAAGAATTTGACGAAAATATTGACATCAAATACGGAGTTACGCACCCACCAAATTCTTATAATCCGTTTGTTATTCTAACACATGAATATAAAGATATTTGGAATGATATGAAAAAATCTAAAAACTGGTATCATAAATTTATGTATGCATTTGCCGCACCAGGTTGGAGCCATGATGGAAGTACTCTAACAATAAAACAAGCTCGTAAGGCTTTACAAGAAGAATAATATTTGTTTAAAAAGCAAAACTTGTCAAATAAAAAAAAGGAATCTCAAAATAAATTTGAGATTCCTTTTTTAGTTAAATCAGTTAATATGCAATTAAACTTAGCCTTGATTGAAACAACATACTTTTTAAGGTACGAAAAAGATACTGTCTTTCTACTACGCACAAGATAAATTCCAAATAGGAAATAGCTTCTATAAAACTAAGACGTTATTTGACTAAAAAACTCAAAAATTTCTCCTTTAGAAATAGAGCTACCTTTTTCTATTAAATCGAAAATTTCACTATTTCTGTCCTCTTTATTATAAGGTTTTGTGCCTTTAAAAATCTCAACAGAATTATCCATAGGATTTTGCATTAACCACTCAAATCCTTTTTGTTCTAGTAAATTAATATCCCAAGTAACTTTAATAGCAATTCTATGTATTTCTTCTGCATCACACTTAAACAGGTTTACAGAGGTTTTAGAAAAATGTTCTACATAGTTTGTTTTTGTTAGCACATTATCCCAAACAACATCAGAAAAAACATTCATCTCCTCTTCTGCAACTTGTGGTGTTTCTTCTTTTATTTTATTCCATTCTTTAACGTCTATACTTTGGGTTGCTAAAAAACGAGCAAAGTCTTCGTGTAAGCTTTCGAATTGTTCTTTGGTAAGTTGTCTATATTTCATAATTTATGGTAAAAAAAAACCGCCCAATTATGGGCGGTTCAAATATCTGAATTCTTTATTGATTTAGAAAGAATATCTTAAACCAACTTGTGCTTGCCATCTAGAAAGTAACGTAGAATTATATACAAAAGTTTCTTTTAAGTCTGAATTAAAACTATAGGTTGGTAAACCTGTATTATCTACAGTAACACCTAATAATTGTACTGCATCAGGTTGTTGCACTAAGCCCCAGTTTGAGTTTAATAAATTACCAAAGTTTAAAATATCTATAGTAAACTCTAAAGAATTATTGTTTCCTAATTTTAAATTCTGAATAAATTTTACATCCATTTTTCCTCTCCAAGGTGATAATGCACCATAACGTTCTGCATATTCTCCCTGTCTATCACTTAAATAATCATCTTGATTGATATAATTTCTTAAGCCATCTTTTTGATCTTGAATAGATAAGTCTCCAGTATTTACTGGTGCTTTAAATGTCATTGCGTCTATTTGGCTATCTGTTGGTATGTAAATTAAATCATTTAAGTTAGACCCATCATTATTAATATCACCTGCGTATGTGTAGTTAAAACGACCTCCTTTTGCAAATTCATAGAAAGAAGAAATTGTGGTTGTCCATTTATCATTTGTTCCATAATTCCAAGATTTAGAAGCTACCGCAATAAAACGATGTGTATCTCCATATTTAGAATGTGCTAATGTTGCATCATTTGCATTAGATAAAACTGGATTAAAATCGAAAGCATCTCCTGTTATTTCTGCTTCAATAGAGTTTACATCTTTAGAATTTAAGTAATTATAAGCTGCCATTAAATACAATCCATTATCAAAATTTCTCTGTGCTTTTAAGGATGCATTTAAAGTTCTTCCTTTATCAGAATTGGTAAATACATAAGCATTTGATTTATCATTTGGTCCTCCCCAATTTGGGCTTCTGTCTGTATCTGTATATACTAATCTATTATCTATACCACCTGCCAAAGTTCCTGTAGGTGTTTTTAAACCCCAGTTTTGCACATGTGCTCCGTTTATATCTTTTGTGTATGAAAGATCTGTAGTTAAAATAGTACCATCTTTTAATTTTACATCTGCTCCCAAACTTGTTCTCCAAACTTGTGGGAATTTAAAATCAGGATCTACAACTTGGTAAAAATACACATTAGGATTTGCTATTTGGTTACCTAACCAAACAAAAGGAAAACGTCCTGTAAATAAACCAGAACCACCACGTAATTGAAATGAGCTATCTCCATTTACATCCCAGTTAAAACCAATTCTTGGTGAAACTAAGAAGTTGTTATTTGGCATTTTAGTAGAATCAAATAATACTGTTTCTCCTGTAGCAGGGTCTGTATATGGATTATTAGGTAAGTAAAAACTTTTATCTATTACGTCTTGCGCTTTATCTGCAGAATTGAAAAATAAAGGTTTATCAAAACGAACACCATATGATAATTTAAAATTATCGTTTATATTCCAATCATCTTGTACGTAAAAAGCAAACTGACCAACATTTGTTTCTGCTAATGCCCAAGAATCATTGGCATTATTAGTGGTAAATGTGCTTTGTGCAGCAGCCATAGCATCCGCTAAAAGACCATTAGAAACTCCTGTTCTAAAGGCATCCATATTAGCAAAATCTCCACCAAATGCACCAACATAACCTCTTGCATCTCCAAAACCGTATGCTCCTAAATTAAAGGAATTCTCAAATTCAAATTTTTCAAAAGAAAAACCAATTGTATAGTTATGATCTCCATTACTGATATTTAAGTTATTTGTAATTTGAAAAACTTTTTGATCTAATGTATTGTTAATTGAAAAAGGTTCATGACCTGAAATTATGTAATTTCCTCCGTTACCATCTTGAATTCTAAATGCTGGCATTGGAGCCGATTTAGGACTTCTAAAATCATCGAAATGTGTATATCCTGCTTGAAACTTGTTTGTTATATTATCTGTAACAGTAGAATTTAATTCTAATAAAAATGAATTCAAATTATTATTAATTTGATATCCAGAATTTTCGAATTGTAACATTTGAGAACTTGGACCTCTAAAACCAAGTGCTGTTGGATGCGCTGGTAAATCTCTAGAGGCATTTAAAAAATTATAAACAAATGATAGACGATTATCTTTAGTGATATTCCAATCTAACTTAAACAACCCTTTTGTACTGTTAGAATCATGCGTAAAACCTTCATAAGCACCAGTACTGTAACCAATACCTGCTAATGCGCTTTGAACTTCATCTAAATCTGATTTTAAAACTCTAGACTCATTAATAGCTCCGGAACCTGTGTTTGGCAACCAAGACTGACCTAAATCTGATCTATTGTCTTTTTCGAAATTTATAAAAACAAATAATTTATCTTTTATAATCGGTGCACCTATACTAGCTCCTACTTGAGATTGTGATAATTTAGGAACAAAAATACTTTCCCCTTTAATTTTACCTCCTGTAAAATCTTGATTTCTGTAATATCCGTATGCGGTTCCTGTTACGGTGTTTGTTCCACTTTTGGTTACTGCATTTACAGAAGCACCTGTAAAACCAGATAAAGTAACATCATAAGGTGCAGTAGAAACAGAAATTTGCTCTATAGCATCTAAAGATACCGGCTGAGAAGCTGTTTGTCCACCAGGTGTTGCTGCATCTAAACCAAATGGGTTGTTAAATATAGAACCATCTAATGTAAAGTTATTAAATTGGTCGTTTCTCCCTCCAAAAGATCCACCTGAAGCAGAAGGGTCTAAACGTGTAAAATCTGATGCAGATCTAGATATCGTTGGTAATACCTTTAAATCTTTAGTTCTAATACTGGTCTGTGCTCCTGTTCTATCGTTATTAAAAACAGCATTTTTACCAGAGCTGATTACAACTTCTTCTAAAGTGTTACTGTCTTCAGATAAAACAACATCAATATTTGAGGTTTTACCTAAGGTTAAAAAGATATTTGTTATCTTATTAGATTTAAAACCTAGGTAACTAATTGTAATCGTATACGGGCCTCCAATTCTTAAGTTAGATAGCGCGTATCTACCATTATCTTGTGCTGTTGTACCAGATACGGTACCTGTAGGAGTATGCAAAGCAACAATAGTTGCTCCAAATAATGGTTCTCCAGAATTGTCCGTAATAGTTCCGTTAATTTTTGATGTTGTTGTTTGTGCGTTTGCAGCGAAACTAAACATTAAAATAAATGAACATAAAAAAAATAATTTTTGCTTCATGTTTTTGGATTTAAGTTTATATAACCAAAAATAAAGCAAAAAAAAAGTCTACTCGTTAAAGTAGACTTTTAGTTCTTAACAATTATTTAACAATTGTTATTTATTCAGCAATAACTTCAAAAGTTATTTCAGCAACTACTGCTCTGTGTAATCTTACAGAAGCTTCATATTTACCTAATCTTTTTACAGAACCACCAACAACTTTGATAAATTTCTTATCTAAGTCTGTTCCTGCTTTTGCAAGTGCTGCAGCTAAATCGATGTTGTTTACAGAACCAAATAATTTGTCTCCTGAACCAACTTTAGATGCAATTTTAATTTCATATCCTTTAACTGCTTCAGCTATAACATTAGCGTCTTCAATTAATTTAGCTTCTTTGTAAGCACGTTGTTTTAAATTCTCTGCTAAAACTTTCTTTGCAGATGAAGTAGCTAAAACTGCTTGTCTTGTAGGGATTAAGAAGTTTCTACCATAACCGTTTTTCACGTCTACGATATCATCTTTGAATCCTAAATTTTCTACGTCTTGTCTTAATATCAATTCCATGTTCTACCTCTTTATTATTTTAACATATCTCCAACGTAAGGCATTAACGCTAAATGACGCGCTCTTTTAATTGCTTGCGCAACTTTACGTTGATATTTTAATGAAGTTCCTGTTAAACGTCTTGGTAAAATTTTACCTTGTTCGTTTACTAAATACATTAAGAAGTCTGCATCTTTAAAATCGATATACTTGATATCTTTTTTCTTAAATCTACAGTATTTAGCTTCTTTTTTAGTGTCTATATCTAACGGCGTTAAATATCTAACGTCAGCAGATTTACCGCCTTTTGCTTGTTGTTCTATTGATGCCATTTCTTATTTTTTTGTAGATTTAACACGTTCAGTTCTAATTTTTGCCCAAGCAGCTGCATGTTTGTCTAATCTAACAGAAAGGTAACGCATAACGCTATCATCTCTTCTAAATTCTAACTCATATGCAGAGATTTCTTCTCCTGCAATTTTAAACTCAAATAAATGGTAAAAACCACTTTTTTTCTTTTGGATTGGATACGCTAATTTCTTTAAGCCCCAATTCTCTTTTGAGATCATTTCAGCTCCTTTGGAAACTAAATAATCTTCGAATTTTTGTACTGTCTCCTTTATCTGAGTATCAGATAAAACGGGATTCAAAATGAAAACAGTTTCGTAATGATTCATAAATTAAATATTTATTGTTTATTTTTAAGGGTGCAAATATAATAACTTTTTTATAATTAGCATTATATATAACATTTATTCTTATCAACTTTAAGTAAAAGTAGAAAATTCTAGGTAAAAAAATGTAGATACTTCTATTTCTTTACATCAAAAGTAAAATTCTTCTCAATATTTTTAAAGAATTACACTTTTATTAATAATAGTGTAATTTAAAAAAGCTTGATAAATCCTCCAGGTTGAAACACAAAACAACACTGGAGGTTTATCAATAATATGGTAACTAAAATTATGCTTCAAAAGCTTCTAAATGAAAAGCTTCACTAATTTCTTTGTATACAATCTTTCCTTTTATAATATTTAATCCTTTTTCTAAAGATGCGTCTGTAGCACAAGCTTCTTCCCAACCTTTATTCGCAATATTTTTAATATACGGTAATGTTACATTTGTTAATGCAATAGTAGATGTATAAGGTACAGCTCCTGGCATATTTGCCACACAATAATGTACAACATCATCAATAATAAATGTTGGGTCTTCATGTGTTGTTGCTTTCGTTGTTTCAAAACAACCTCCTTGATCTACGGCAACATCAACAATAACAGTTCCTGGTCGCATATCTTTAAGCATGTCTCTAGTAATTAATTTTGGAGCCTTTCCTCCTTTTACTAAAACACCTCCAATAATTAAATCGTGTGTTTTAATCAACTGTCTAATACTATATTCACTAGAAAAAGCAGTGGTAACATGGTTAGGTAATACATCGTTAACATAACGTAAACGTTTCATATTAATATCCATAATAGTTACGTGAGCTCCTAAACCTGCCGCCATTTTTGCTGCTTGTACACCAACAACTCCGGCTCCTAACACTAATACTTTTCCGGGTGCAACTCCTGGTACACCTCCTAATAAAATACCACGACCTTTAATTGGTTTCTCTAAATATTTAGCACCTTGCTGAATTGCCATTCTACCAGCAACCTCAGACATTGGTGTTAATAAAGGCAATGTTCCTTCACTATCTTCTACCGTTTCATAAGCAATACAAATAGATTTACTTTCTATCATTGCTTTTGTTAAAGGCTCGCATGATGCAAAATGAAAATACGTGAAAATAATTTGATCTTCTTTAATTAAAGGATATTCAGACTCAATAGGTTCTTTTACCTTTACAATCATTTCACTCTGGCTGTAAACATCTTCTATGGTAGGTAAAATAGTTGCTCCTACCTTAATATAGTCCGCATCAAAGAAACCACTTCCTTCACCTGCTGTAGATTGTACGTAAACAGTATGATTTTTTTTAGTCAACTCAAAAACACCTGCAGGTGTCATACCAACTCTACTTTCGTTATTCTTAATTTCTTTAGGAATTCCAACTTTCATTATTGCTTAATTTAGATGTTTTAAGCAAGTAAATTTACAGTCTTTTTGTTTGTATTTTAACAAAAAAATTCAAATTTGTTATTTTTACTGATGTCCTATTTTTTGTTATTTTAAAATGATTTATACCAAAATTCTATTCATTAAAATTATCAAATACTCAATAAAACTCACAAAAAATTGACATCAGTAATATTATCTTTAAGGATTTAATCTAAATCTAAACGAATTCCCATAGAAATGTTTCTAATTTCGGTATTTTTAAACAAAGGGTTCAAATCATATTTCACATAAAAACTGGTAGACTTATAACCTACATAAGCACTTAATCCATAATTAACAGTATTCATATTAAAATTATTGAATTGCACTTCTTCAACTTCAACATTGTTTTCATCTTTGTATTCTAAATATTGTCTTGCTCCTAATTTAAAACCAACAAAACCTCCAAGACCTAAACGAACAGATTTGTTTGCTCTATCTTTTACAAAACCATCTTTATCCGTTTTATTTTTAGAAAAATCCCATTCTACATGCATCGGAAAATTCATTTGCACATGGCGCAACCTACTTTCTGATAATTTGTTATCAAAAACTTGGACTTCTGTTATATCACCATCTTTTACATGAATACTATTATTATCTAATCGTAAATTATTCCAAAGAAAAGAAAGTCCGTATTTAAAGTACAATTTAGATGGTTCTTTAGTAAACCTTGTTTTCCACGTCCAACCTAGCTCATAAAAATGAGATTGCCAGAACTTGTAATCAGAATCATTTAAAGAAGATAGTTCATGGTCATTTAAAACATTATTAACACCCATAGAAAACACAAACTGAGAGGTAGTTCTTCTATTCATTTTTCTTTTTCTCTTTTCTATTCTTTCACTTTTATCATCATTATTTAAGCTAAATGAAAATGTTTTCTTTCCAACAGTAAACGTATTATCGTCATTATCAAACTCACTTTCTTCATCTGAACTCGCTATTCTACCATTGGTTTTATCTTGCACCAATAATTGCAACAAACGCTCTTGTTCTCCTACTAATTTTTCAATTCTTCTGGCATGATAAGAAGCAACCTCTTTCTTTAAGGTATTTGAAATCGATTTTGTAATTTCTCCTTTCTCTAGCCTTTCATCAATAGCAACCACTTTTATTCTTAATGAATCTTTTTGAGTTGTTGTAATTTGCTCTATTCTTTTA
The DNA here is from genome assembly GCF_038024065.1 of Polaribacter sejongensis. Lineage (NCBI taxonomy): Bacteria > Pseudomonadati > Bacteroidota > Flavobacteriia > Flavobacteriales > Flavobacteriaceae > Polaribacter > Polaribacter sejongensis. The sequence continues at coordinate 852,270 of NZ_CP150667.1, forward strand.
GATATTTTATTTACTTCTTTCTCAAAAATTGTTTCTTGAGACACGGCAATAGTTGTACTTAACAACACTAATATTAGTAGTATTCTTTTCATCTTGTATGTTTTAAAAAATTGTTTTTGTTTGATAAAATCCTTTCGCTAACTAGTTTCAATTAAAACGTCTTTTAATTATACTACCACAGAAAGTGATTTAATTTAATCGTTTCTACTTGCAATAGCAGTTGCAATATCTGTTACTCTTTTCTTTAAAGATTGTAAGAAATTATTCTGAAAATCTTCTTCTCCAATCGTGCGCTCTACTTCAGCCAAAATAGCTTCTGGACTCACTTTAATATTAGAGTTTTTAAGCTCATTTTTAATCGTACTTAAAACATCTTCCCTTGTTAAATTTAGTTTTGCATAATACTCCTTTACTTCGGTTGACGAATGTGTTACCGCGAATAACAAATCATCACTATTAATTTTTATGCTACTATTTGGGTCTTGTTTTAAGATTTCTTTATTGATTATTTTCTCCTTCGTCGGATGATCCTCAGATACTGCTACCACTGTTTCGATAACTTCCTCCGTTGTCGGAATATTATTGTTTTTGTTGGTTGCAACTATAGAATTATTGATAGATTTTTTAGATTCCTCCTTTGTCGGAATGACATTCTTATTAGAAACTTCTACTTGCTTCTCTTCTACTTCATCAATCTTAACAATTGCTTCTTCTGCAGGAACTTCATTTATAAATTGATCAATTTTCGCATCAATTGTTATCGTATCAATTGGGTTTTCAACAATAATTTCTAATGGTGCAACATCTTCATTTTTATTCAAAAATAGAAAACCGACACTTACTAACAATAAAACACTAGCAGCAGCTCCCATATAGAATATCCATCCTTTTTTCTTTTGCTTTGGTTGCTCATCTAATTGTGCAGACAAACGTTCCCAAGCAGAAGCCGATGGATTTATCGTTCTATTATCTAACTTATCTTTTATATTTTTATCTATATTATTTGTCTCCATTGCTCACTGTATTCATTTTGTAATAATTCTGTTGCAATAATTTACGTGCTTTAAATAATTGCGATTTAGAGGTACTTTCTGAAACATTTAATTTCTCTGCAATTTCTGAATGTTTATATCCTTCTATCGCATATAAATTAAACACCATTTTATAACCTTCTGGCAATTGATCTATCAATTTCTGAATATCTTCTACAGATGTGTTTTCTAAACTTTCTGTTGCTGCATCATTAAAAACATAATCTTCGTCAGACAAATCAATTAAATTCTTTTTACGGAGATAAGAAATACAAGTATTCACCATAATTCTGCGAATCCAACCTTCAAAACTACCTTCGTGTTTAAACCTGTGTAAGTTGGTAAAAACCTTTAAAAAGCCTTGTAATAGTAAATCTTCTGCATGGTGCAAATCTTTTACATATTGCCTACAAACTCCCAACATTTTAGGCGAATGTTGCTCGAACAATTGTTGTTGCGCTTCCCTATTGTTGTCTATCGCTTTTTTAATGAGCGATTTTTGTTTGTTATGTAATTTTATAATTTTCAAGCCTCTCGTTTTCTTTTTAACTGCCTTACAAATATATAGACTACAGAAGTCTTAAAAAGGTTGCTTGAAGATAAAAAAATAATTTATTTATCACTCCAACCAAACCTAAACTCTTTGTCTATCAAAGAATAAATGAAAATTAAATATTTTATTTTTTATAAATTAAGAACATTATTATTCATTTCTTAATTATCAAAAACAAAAAAAGGGACTCAAAATTGAGCCCCTTTTTTAAATAGAATTTTAAAAATTCTTAATTATTGTCTTTATCATCTTCTTTAGAAGTTTGATTCCAAATTTTAATATCATCATCTTTAGTAACACCTTCTAAAACTTCAACATTTACACCGTCTGACGTTCCTAATTTCACATCTTTTTTATCAAATGTACCTTCTGCATTTTTAATTTCTACATAAGGCAATTCCGTTTTTCTATCAAACTGTAATAAAGATTCTTTAATAGATAAAACACTGTCTTTTCTCTCTAAAACAATCTCTGCATTTGCGCTGTAACCTGCTCTAATAAAATGCTCATCATCTAAAGATACATCTGCCTTAATTTTAAATTGAACTGCTCCTGCTTCTTCTGTTCCTTTTGGTGCAATAAAATTTAAAACTGCTGGAAATTTCTTGTTTTCGATAGCTCCTAAAGAAATTTCTATTTCTGTTCCTTTAACCAATTTACCAACTTCAGATTCATCAACTTTTCCTTCAAAAATCATTTTAGTCATGTCTGCAATCGTAGCAATTGTAGTACCTGCACTAAATCCATTTGTTTCTACAACTTGATATCCTTTTTTAACAGGAATTTCTACTACCATCCCAGAAGTTGTTGCTCTAATATTTGTATTTGCTCCAGAAGAACCTGCAGATCCTTTTTTAATAATCTGATAATCATTTTGAGCGTTACGTAAATCGTTTTTTGCTTGATTATATGAAAGTTCTAAAGACTCAAATTCTTGACGAGAAATAACTCCTTTTTCAAACAAGTTTTTATTTCTGTCGTATTGTATTTTTGAATTATTTAATTGAATTTGAACAGAATTAATACGTCCTTTTGCACTTGTTAAAGATTGTTCGTTTGGTACAACTCTTACTGTTGCTAACAAATCTCCTGCTTTTACAATTGCGCCTTCTTCAACCACAATTTTATCTATAATACCTGCTATTTGTGGTTTGATCTCTACTTCTTCTAACGGAGTAACTTTACCAGTAGCAACACTTTTTTTAACGATTGTTGCTTTAAAAGCTTTTTCTGTTTTGTATTCTATCGGTGATGCACTGTTCTTTTTACCAAACCAAATTAGTACTGCTATTAATGCAACAGCTATTCCTCCAAAAATGATTACTTTTTTCATTTATCTTCTATTTATTCTTGTTAGTTGATTTTTTTTTATTCTTCTCTTAATGCGTCTATTGGTTTCACTATTGTTGCCATATACGCAGGTATAAATCCTATTAATGTTCCTAAAAATACTAATACTGCATATGCTATTAAAACAATAGGAATATCTACTGTAGGATTTACAAGAAATTCTACAAAATTATCTAATAACATTAAAACTAATCCACCAGCAATAATTCCCAAAGAACCTGCTAACAGTGTTAAAAATAACGATTCTAATATAATTTGTTGTCTTACTTTATTAGGCGTTGCACCTAAAGCTCTTCTAATTCCTATTTCTTTTGTTCTTTCTTTAACAGTAATCAACAAAATGTTACCAATTGCAAAAACACCTGCAATTAAGGTTGCAATACCAACAAACCATGTTAAAAATTGCATTCCTGTTAAAAAGCCTGTAACCTGTTTTATACGTTCGCCTAAATTAAATCCTCTAAACGCTCTGTTATCATCAGGATGAATTTTATGTAAATTTTTTAATAATAATTTCACATCAGATTCTAATTGAACAATATCAAACTCTTCTTTTCCGGTTACAACCATCCATTCAAATTTATCGCCTTTGTTATACACTAACTTAAAGGTACTAAAAGGTATGTGAATGTTGTTTTTTCCTTCAAACTGACTCGTTTCATAAACACCAACAACTTTATAATTGATACCACTTACTTTTATGTAAACACCTATAGCCTCTTCATTTCTATCAAACAGCTCTTTATAAACACCTTCACTAATAACACAAACCTTTTTATTTTCATCCATGTCACTTTGGTTGATAAATCTACCTTCTATCAGGTTCTTTTTTTGAACTTCATCTATTAAAGGAAAATCTCCAAAAATGGTAAAATTACCAGTTTTTAAACCATGAACCACTTGTCCGCCAGTTGCATTTCTTGGCACTACAAACTGAATACCTTCTATTTCTGAACGAATTTTATCTACATCACTTAATCTTAAACTAATTTGGCGTCCTTCTTGAAAACCTTTAAAAGGCATTGAAGTTCTACTCCCAGACATAAAAACACTGTTAGTAGCAAAATTACCAAACATACTATTAAAACTATTTTCTATTCCTTTGGCTGCGCCTAATAAACCTACCAATAATAGAATTCCCCAAAACGCCCCAAAAATGGTGATTGCAGTTCTAGTTTTATTCTTTCGAATACTACCGTAAATTTCTTGCCAAGTATCTTTTTCAAATAAAAATCTCATAATTAATCTGAATTTAGTGCTACTACGGGTTTAATTTTTGCTGCTTTTTTGGCGGGTAAATATCCTGCAATTAAACCTGCACAAACAAGTGTTAAGGTTGCTCCAATAACTACAGGTTGAGAAACACTTGGGTTTAAAATAAAGTATTTTTCTAAACTTGGTCCAGCTATTTCTAAAATACCTATTCCAAGTAGTAAACCTGCATAACCAGATATTGCAGTAATAAAAACAGCTTCTTGCATTATCATGGCAACAATCATACTTGGTGTTGCACCAACTGCTTTTCTAATTCCTAATTCTTTGGTTCTTTCTTTAACGATATACACCATAATATTACTAATACCAACAACTCCAGCTATTAGGGTTCCAAAACCAATTACTAGAATTAAAATGCTTAAGCCAAACATCATCCCAGATACTTCCTTATTATTTGTAGCGTAATTATCTAAACCAATTCCTCTTTGGTCATTAGGCGAAACATTATGTTTTTTCTTTAATTCTCTATGCAACTCACTACTAAACGCAATGGCTTCATCTATACTTAAATCTGGATTATAAGTAATTCCAAATTCATCTACATAATCATTATTACCATACATTCTTTGCATTGTAGAAAATGGTGTGTAAATATATCTCTCATCACTATCTCCTCCAGGATCAGAGAAAACACCAATAACTTTATACATAATTCCTCCTATATTTATTTGTTTTCCAAAAGCACTTAATTGACCAAACAAATCTTTTTCTACCATTCTACCAATTACAACAACTTTTCCTCTTTCTTGTATATCTCTATAATTTAAAAAACGTCCTTCTGTTACTTCTGCAGATTCTAACACATAATATTCTGGATATACACCTCTAATCGTGTAATTATCTTTTTCATCTTTATAAACAACATTCTCAGACCTCTGAATTCTTGGACTTATGGTTTGAATTTTATCTCCATAATTTTCTTTGATATAGGTAAAATCATCATTTTTAAACTGAATTTTTCTACCTATTTGGTTTCCTTTATAAGCGATTGTGGTGTTATTACTCCAAATATAAATGGAGTTCATAGCATCTTTTGCAAATTCATTTTTAAAGGTATTTTGAAGTCCGTTACCAATACCAAAAAGTAACGTAAAAAGTAAAATAGCAAACGCAACCGTAAAGCCAGACAACGCAGAACGCAACTTGTTTTTACTAATGCTTTGAAATATTTCTCTCCAACGATCTAAATCAAACATAATTAAACTGTTTTAGATACATTTGTATATTCATCACTAATAATAAGACCGTCTTTTAAACGTACAATTCTTTTGGTTTGCTCTGCAACTTCCTCCTCGTGCGTAATAACAAACACCGTCATTCCTTCATTATTAATATCCCTTAACAAATCCATTACAGAATCTGTAGTTGTAGAATCTAATGCTCCTGTTGGCTCATCTGCTAAAACAACTTTTGGTTTTGTAACCAAAGCTCTTGCAATGGCAACACGTTGTTTTTGACCTCCAGAAAGTTCATTTGGTAAATGATTAGCCCAATCCTTTAAACCTACTTTTTCTAAGTATTCTAAGGCTTTTTCTAAACGTTCTTTTCTTGCTATTCCTTTATAATACAAAGGCAATGCAACATTTTCTAAAGCTGTCTTATATGAGATTAGATTAAAAGACTGAAAAATAAATCCTAAAAATTTATTTCTAAGAATTGCTGCTTTTTTCTCATTTAAGTTCTTTATTAATTGTCCGTTTAGGTAATAATCACCTTCATCATGTTCATCTAATAAACCAACAATGTTTAATAAAGTAGATTTACCAGAACCAGAAGATCCCATAATAGAAACAAATTCGCCTTCTTTTATATGTAAATCGATACCTTTTAAAACATGTAGAGAATCTTTACCTATCGGGTAAGATTTGTGTAGTTTTTCTATTCTAATCATTGGTTGGTTAATTTTAAGCTAAAATATTTAAAGTAAAAATCTTTACATAAAATAAAGCGTTATTTACTCGAATACTAACATAAGACGTCTCATTAAAAAAAATGTTACAAGAAAATTAACTTTTTTTTAAAACATTTAAAGATACCTGTATTTTCTTTAAAACAAAACTACTTTAGAAACCATTATCAATTTTTATCTGTTTCGAAAAAAGATAAAGTATCTTTGTTTTCTTTAATATTGAAATGCTAAAATGATTGATTTACCAAAAAACAAAAAGGTTATTTTATTTGATGGTTTTTGTAATTTATGTAACGATTCTGTCTTAAAAGTAATTAAATACGATACTAAAAACATCTTTTTATTTACAGCCTTACAGTCTGATAAAGGGAAAGAAATTATCAATCAGCTAGGAATTGACATTACTAAGATTGATTCTATTGTTTTGTATGAACCTGGTGTTTCTTATGAAGTAAAATCTACTGCAGCTTTAAAAATAATGAATGACTTTGGAGGAATTTGGAGTTTAAGTCAAATCTTTTTATTCTTACCAGAAGGATTTAGAAATTATGTTTACGATTATATTGCTAAAAACCGTTACAAATGGTTTGGTAAAAAAGAAACGTGCATGATTCCGACACCTGAATTAAATGCGAAATTTTTAGATTAAAATGAACGCGGTTTTATCAATTAAATATTCATTATTCTCTTTTGTATTCACAATAGCTATTGCTATTTTGTCTGTATATATGAATGATGACAATTCTTATATTATTTCAAATTTAGTAGGAATTCTGGCTTTTGTAATTCTAATTTTATCAATTATAGGATTATTAAAAGCTATAAAAAGCATTAAGGAATCCAAAAAGTTTCAAGTATTTATTGCTTTCTTACTAAATATATTTTTTTTAACCTTATACTCCTATTTAATAATATCAAACTCTTAATAGAAACATGAACGTACCAAAAGAAATAAAATGTGTCATTTTTGACATGGACGGCGTAATTATAGATTCAGAAGAAATTCATAAAAAAGCGTATTATGAAACCTTTACTTCTATTGGCGTAACTGTTTCTGACGATTTATACAAAACCTTAACAGGTTCTTCTACCATTAATGCCTTTCAGAAATTAGTAGCACATTTTAACTTAGATTTAGACCCAGAAGAATTGGTTTTAAATAAAAGAAAACGATATGTAAATTTCTTTGAAAACGACCCAACATTACATTTGGTAAAAGGTGTAGAAGAATTGATAAAACATTGTCATAAAAAAGGTTTGACTTTAATTTTAGCTTCTTCTTCTGCAATGGTTAATATTGACAGAGTTTTTAATCGATTTGATTTAAATCCATATTTTACGGCAAAAATTAGTGGAGCCGATTTAACAGAATCGAAACCAAACCCAGAAATCTTTAACAAAGCAGCTATTTTAGGAAATACGCCTAAAGAAAATTGTGTGGTTATAGAAGATTCAGATAACGGTGTTAAAGCAGCTAATGATGCAGGTATTTTTGTATTCGGTTACAGAAACCCAATGGCTGAAGATCAATCTTTAAAAAATGCCGATTTTATAGTTAATAATTTTAAAAGGTTACACAAGATATTGTAACGAATATTAGGTGTTTTAACTATTGATTGTTTAAGTATAATAAACGTACTTAGCTCGTTTGTGATAGTTGGAGTTGAAATGTCATTATAATATAATAGTGGTAATAATTAAAAAAAATGGAAAATCTTATAAATTATGCCATTCAATACGGTTTATCAGAAAATTTAATTCAAGAGATAATTTCGAATGGTAAGAAAATTGAAATCAAAAAAAACGAAAACATTCTTAATGTTGGAGAGCATAGTAAATATATTTATATAGTAATTAAGGGTGGGTTTGTAAGTCAGTATTTTGATGATCATAAGTCAAAATTTAGAACAACAGCGTTCCACATTGATAATTATCATCCATTTATGACACAACCAGAAAGTTATTTTTCTAAAGAGTCTTCTGATACGCAAATAAAAGCTTTCAAAAACTCTGAAGTAATTGGATTTCATAGCAGTGCATTAGAAAAGTTAAGTGCGAAACATAAAATTTTTGACGAATTCTGTAACACGCATATTATAGGTGCTCTTATTTTTATAAATCAAATAAAGTCGAAATTAATAGGTCTCCCAAAAGATAAATTATACAATTATCTTCTTGAAGAACACAATCCAATTACTAAAAATGTTCCTTCTAAGTACATCGCTGAATTTATAGGTGTTACTCCCCAATGGCTAAGTAAAATAAAACGTACTAGTTAAAACATGAAATTAGTTTCATAAAATTCGAATCAGTTATATTTATTTTTGCGGTATACAAGAACTATAAATTTAATTTGTTTCAAATTGGCATGAAAAATAAAATTAGCTTCATAATTACAACACTTCCATTTTATTCAATCAAAATTTAGCAAAACTTAGTGACTATTTAATTTTTGTTTATGATGATCCTAAAAGTGAATACAGATATGAATATTCACTTTTTTAAGAAAAAAACTATTGTTGAAGAAGATTTAATTGCGGCATCAGTTGGTAATAGATTTAAATTCAAACTTGTAAAAATGTTTACAAGTATTGATCCGACATACTTTAGATTTACAGGAAAAGCACACCAGTAACAAAACGGTTTGGGAATTAATGTATTTTGAGCCCCTTTGGGTAAATATAAATAACGTACTGCCCACAATGTATAAAAATATAGAGCTTTTCCTCTATTCAATAACTTAAGGCAGCAAATCTAAAAATTAATGTATTAAAAGATGAAATTATTAAGAACCTATTAAAAGCTAAATATTATGGAAAAAAAAGATATTAATTACACAAAAGCAGATGCAACTCATATTGTTTTCCCTGTAACAAACAAAGAAGAACATTTTGATTGGTGGTACTTTGATGCACATTTTGACAATGGAGATCATTTTGTAGTAATGTATTCTCTTAATGACACTAGACTAAACCCAAGACAACCGTCTGTTAGATTAAATATATATCCACACGGACAACCAGAGGTTAGTAAAATAAAATTATACAAAGAGGAAGATGTGTCTATTAGTTATGAAAAGTGTGATGTTACACTTGGTGAAGAATATTGTAAAGATTGTGGAGATTACTACGAGTTTTACACTATGATTGATGGATACGGTGCTAAATTAAAATTAAAGAAAAAGAATCATCCATTTACAACAGAAGGATATCCAGTTCCAATGCACTGGACAGTAGCTGTACCATCTGGACCAATAAAAGGAGAATTATACAAAGGTGGAAAAGCTATTAAAGTTAAGGGTATTGGATATCATGACCATAACTGGGGAGAGAAAAGATTAGCAGGTGCGTTTAAAAATTGGTATTGGGGAAAAATTCATACTCCAGACATCTCAATTGATTATTCAATTATGATAGGTTTAGATGGTAAAATTGTTAATCCTTTGGCATTAGTTACGGATGAAGAGCACTTGATAATGGCACCTACTGATCCATTTGATAACCCAAATGACACAAGTAAAATAGAGGCTGTTATTAATGCGACTATGACAGAAGAAACAATGGGATATACCTTTGCTAAAGACTTTACATTAAAAGGATCAAAAGATGATTTTAGTTTTATAGCAAATATCAAATTGGATAAGATTGTAATGATAGAAAAATCTAAAATAGATAAAGGAGAAGACGCTTATAGATATCTTGCAAAAGAAGAATTAATTGTAACTAGAAGTGGTAACACCAAAACATATCATACAGATGGTTTACATGAAATAGTCTATTTAAACTCATAGAAGTATATTATTATATTGAAACAATTACTAGTATAATCCTTTCATTTTTTATGAAAGGATTATTTTTTAAAATTCTATAAAATATAAAAACACTATTATAAACAAAATTATATTTGAAAGAAAAACCTAATAAAAATAATAACTAGAAGAATAAAACAACTGCTAATAATGTATATAAAAATATAGGGCTCTTGTGTTAACTCCAAAGTTAATTATGTTTACAAAGTCCAGTAAATATAAAATTAACCATTTAACCGAAAAGAAAAATATTTATATTTAGCTAAGTTATAATTAGAAACGATAGCGCTTCTTCTCAGATGCTAAACATTATTAAAAAAACAAAAAAATATTCAATTCTAGACAACCAATTTAATATTGGCTAATCCTCTAAGAAATAAATTATTCTTCTAGTATAGTTCATTTATCCTCTTTTCCACCAAGACTTCTTAACCTCAGCTTCTCCATAACCATATCCGTAACTATAACCATAACCATACTCTGCCTCTACATCATTCAATAAAACGGTCATATTAGGTAAACGTTTATCTTTATATAATTTTGCAGGTATTTCTAACAAACGTTTGTCTAAATAATTGGCTCTAATTGTATAAATAAATAAATCTGCACCTCTACCTAATAACATGGTATCTGTTACTAATTTTACCGGAGCAGTATCAACAATTACAAAATCGTAATGTTCCTTTCCATACGCTAAAAGATCTTCAAAACGTCCGTTACTTAATAATTCCGAAGGGTTTGGTGCTATTACACCAGAGTGCAATACATCAATATTAAGTGCCTCTACATGTTCTATTACATCAGGAACTTTTAACGAATTATCTGTTAAATAATGGGTAATTCCTTTTCCTAATTTTATACCTAAATATTCTTCTAAACGAGGTTTTCTAATATCTGCACCAATTAATAATACTTTCTTGTTTGATAAAGCCAATACTGCAGATAAATTTACAGAAATAAAAGTTTTTCCTTCACTCGGTAATGTAGAAGTTATAAAAATAGTTTTTCCACCTTCTTTAATTCCAGCTCCAGAAAGCATAAAATCTAAGTTTGTACGAATCATCCTAAAAGATTCAGACAAACCACTTCTATCATCTTTCTGAATTACTTTACTAGTATCCTTTGTTTTTGGAATTTCTCCCATTAAAGGTGCTTTTACAATAGATTCTACTTCTTTGGTGTTGTGTACCTTATTATCTAATAAAAATAACACATAAATAATTGCAAATGGTATTGCTAAACCTAACGAAATAGCAATCAAATACACCACTTTCCCTTTAGCGTTTATTGGGCTATCACTACCTCTTGCGGTATCAATTACTTTTGCATTAGGTACTGTAACTGCAAGTGAAATTGCATTTTCTTCTCTCTTTTGTAATAAGTACAGATATAATGTTTCTATAATCTGTTGTTGTCTTTCAATATCTCTAAACTCTCTGTCTTGTTTAGGTACAGAAGACATTCTATAGCCTACTTTACTTTCTGCTTTTTCGGCATCAATTAAAGAAATACTTAAAGATGATTTTAAGTTTACCAAACTTTGATAAATACTACCTCGTAACTGAGCGATTTGAGAGTTTAAATTAACAATTACTGGGTTTTTAAGACTAGATCCCTTTAAAATTCTATTACGTTCTAGAATTAACTCATTGTACTGAATACTGTTACCGTCTAAATTACCATCATTTAAACCTAAATTAGCAGGAATTAAATTTTCTTTATTTTCAGTGATATAAGACATTACATAATCAGTTAATCTAATCTGCGTATTTAAATCTACAATTTTCTTTTCTAATTCTGCATTATTTTCTAATACTATAGCTGCTTCTGCAGGAATACCTGTCAATCTGTTATTAGACTTAAAATCTTCTACACCTTTATCTACAGCAGATAAGTCTTTTTCTATAACAGCCAACCTCTCATCAATAAAAGTACGAGTATTATTACCTATTAAATTTTTACCAGCAACAGCATCTTCATTATACTGTCTTACTAATCCATCTAAAATAGCGGTTGATTTTTCTTTATTTTGGGATATTAAACTAAGTTCTAATAAGCTAGATTTTTCAAACATTAAACCTACTTGAAGCGCTCCTCTTAAACCTTCAACAACATTTTTTAATGCAGATATTCTAACCGTTATGGTTTCATTTATATTCTTAATTTCTGTTTTTGTAGGTGTTATCGTTATCTTACCAAATACGGTACTTACACTCTCGCCAAACACATGTTTCTTAACACTTTCATCTTCTGAAATAAGCTCAAATTTAGATGCAGATAGTACATGAATTTTAAATGTAGTATTTAAATCATATACTTTTTCTTTAGAAAAAAAAGTGATTTTAAAAGGTACTTCTGTATCATACAATTCTGTAATACGCCCTCTATCTTCTTTGTAAAATGTAGTATAGACTCCTAATTCTTTTACAACACGCTCCATAAGCGTGTACGATTTTAAAATACCTATTTCATTGTCTATCGATTTTTTTCCTCCTCCTATTAAACCTAAATCTTCAAAGGCAGAAAGCTCACTAGATAAGCCACCATTACTATCGTCATCAATTAAAATTGTTGTTGCTACTCTATATTGGCTTGGTGTATAATAAGAATACGCATATGCTATTCCTAATGCTACTATTACAGTAAAAACAAACCATTTCCAATGAAATAAATATTTTTCTAACTGTTCTCTTATATTTATAGGTTCTTCTTCCTGAAAAATATAATTTAAAGGGTTCTCTTGTTGCATAATTTAAAAAATAGTTATTGTATTAAAATGGCAATAATTGATATAAACGTGGCAATTGAAGTAAATATAACACTCGTATTTGCCCCTATACCAGAAGAGTTAATCTTACTTTTATTTGGTTCTACATAAATAAGATCGTTTTGTGACAAGTAGTAATATGGAGAATTAAACAGGGCTTTATTAGTAATATCTATAGGTATAAAAACACGTTCTCCATCTCGCTCTCTTATTAATGTGATATCTCTATTTCCATTAATTGTTAAATCGCCAGCTAAACCTAAAGCCTCTACAATGGTGATCCGTTGATTTTGAATTTGATATGTACCAGGTTTATTAACCTCACCCAAAACAGTTACTTTAAAATTGATGGTGCTAATATTTATAATAGGATTAGATATATATTCTGCCAATTTTGTATGTAAAAACTCACTTAATTCGTTAGTTGTCATCCCTGTTACTTTTAAAACACCTAATACCGGAAATTTAATTTCTCCACTAGCATTTACTAAATAAGGTAATGGTTTTGCACTTCCAATTGAATTATCTAAAATTGGAGTTTCATAAATATTAAAAGGTAAAACTGCTTCTGCATTTGCTGCAGATACATTAATATTTAATAAATCATCTTTTTGAATAGTAGGTTCATATTGTTGTAATCTACTATTTACTATCACCTTTTTTTTATCTCCGAAATACACAATCTTTTTTTTAGAAACACATGATGTGACTAAAAATAAAAGCAATACAGATGTTACATATAGATACTTCATTTTTTTTATAGATATTTAATTATTGATAAAATTCTTTTTTACAGTTATTATATTATACTTTCTCTTCTTTAATTTTTAAACGCTCCGTATTAATACTACTTTTTAGTCTATAAAAAAGCAATAAAAACAATCCGAAAGCCAAGACAAACACTCCTAACATTTGAAAACTATTTAAGTAAGTTCCTAATTTTATGATAAAGATTACAAACAGGTAATTAATAAGACCTAATAACATAGTTGCCTTAAAGTGAGACATACCAAAATCTATTAAAACATGGTGAGAATGGTTTCTGTCTGGATAAAACGGACTTTTCTTTTGCAGTAAACGAACTCCAATTACTCTTAACAAATCGAACAAAGGAATACATAAAATAGCCATTAAAACAAAAAAGCCATTTTCTGGTTTAAATGTAAAATGACTATACATACTAATATCTATCGCCATAAATCTTAAAGACAAAAAAGCAATACAAAAACCTATTAACAAAGAGCCTGTATCTCCCATAAAGATTTTTTTCTTGGTGGAAAAATTAAAAAATAAATAGGCCAATAACATCCCTATAAAACTTAAACAGATTAAATAATAGAAAAACAAACTAATAGCATAAAATATTAAGCTAAATACACTAAAAATTATAATGGCAATAATAGACGCCAAACCATCTATACCATCAATTAAATTATAGGCATTTATAATTGTTAAGACCAATAAAGTACTAGCAATATATACGAGCCATAATGGTATTTCATAAATCCCCAAAAAACCATATAAATTATTTCCTTCTAAAGCATTATGAAAAAACAAAAATAATACCGCTAATGCCTCCATAAATAACTTGGCTTTTGGAGAAGAAACTACTAAATCATCTTTAGCACCTACCATAAATATTAATGTAGTACTTGCTATTAAATTTAAACCAATATTCTCTGTATCGAAATGTTGAATAAAAAACAGTGTTAAAATTAAGGTTATAAAAAAGGCAACTCCCGCCATTGTAGGTGTTGCTCCTTTATGAGAACTACGCTCATTGGGTTTTTCATTTAAATTACGTGTTATAATTACCCAACTAATTTTAGGTATTATATAATAAACTAATAAAAGTGAATTGATGACAGCTAATATGCTTACCACCGTCAAGTTAGATAAAAGTTGTTGCAGCATTTTTAGTAGGTTTTATTTATAATTTTTTGCTTTTAGCAAATCCCATAAAAAAAGGGGTGTAGACACAAAGTTCCGTTTCCATAAACGTTTAGGTTCTCTTAACAATCTAGGCAACCATTCTAACCCTAATTTAATCCAAAACGGACTAGATCTCTTTACGGTACCTGCATAAAAATCAAACACAGCACCAATACAAGTAATCACTTTAACATCTAAAAAGACACTGTTAGTATGTACCCATTTTTCTTGCTTAGGAGCCGTCATACCGACAAATAAAATATCTGGTTTACATTTATTAACTGCGGCTATCATTTTAACATTATCCTCTTTAGAAAATTCCGGTTTATACGGTGGTGAATAACTATTTACAGTGATGGATGGAAACTCTTTTTTTATCCTTGTTTTTATTAAACTTAAAGTATTTTCGGAAGCTCCTAAATAAAAAACATTTAGTTTTTTTAATGCTGCTTCTTCTAATAAAAATTGATGTACATCTGCACCTGCAATTTTTTTTATCACTTTCCCATTAAGTACTTTTGTTGCCAAAACAATTCCGGTTCCATCTGGTAGTAATACATTACTTTCATTTAAAGCTTGACTAAAAAATGGATCTTTTTTAGCCTCACAATAAGAATGAGGGTTTATTGTATTTATTATTTGTTTTGTTTTAAAAAGTGATAATTCACTTAAATCGTTAGCATAAACCTTTTCTATAACATCTTTTAATTTAATCATCTCTTAATTTTATTTTAGATAGAATTTAAAATATTAAACATATTTTTTTCAAAAATTTTCAATGTATAAGATTCTTCATATTTCTCTTTGGCAGCTATCCCCAAACGATTTCTAAGAGGAAAATCATTAATTAATATCTCTAACTTATTTGCTAAGTCAACTATATTTTGTTGTTCAACTAAAAAACCATTTACTCCATCCGTAACAATTTCTGGTATTGCTCCCTCAAAAGTGGTAACCATAGGCAAACCAAACTGAGAGGCTTCTAATAAGACTAATGGGAAACATTCATTATGATAAAATGTGGGCAATACAAAAATGTCTGAAATATTAAATATTACTGTTTTATCACTATTATACTTTTTACCTAAATAAAAAACTTGATTTACTAATTGCAATTCTTTTAACTTTTCTGCAAATATTTCTTTTGTAACATCTCCTTCTCCCCCAACAAAATTACAGGTAAAATCAATTCCTTTTTTATTTAGAATTTGTAGTGCTTTTAAAAGAATAATAACACCTTTAGACGCTATTAAATTTGAAAGAAATAATAATTTAGGTGTTTCATTTTTTAGCCGTTTAGTAACCAAATCTTGATTTATAGGAGGTATCCCATTTGGGCAATAATACACATCATCTTCATCAACATATCTCTTAATATCAAAATACAAGTGCTTTGAAAGTAGAATCACTTTTGTGTTTTTGAATACCTTTTGATATAAAAAATTATCAAATCTTTTTTCTTGTCTCGTATGTACCCCTTTGTTATGAAAATGTAACACTATTGGAAGTTGGAAACACTTTACAAGAAGTACAATAACAGCATCTTTATAAAAGCCAAATCCCTTTGCCGTCATGGCTAAATAGATTAAATCCGGCTTGTTAACTAACAGTTGTTTAAACGTTTGAAAAACAATAGACAAATACCTTAAAATTTTTCCTAATGGATTTTTCCCTATTTCATCAATCGTTTTTGATGTTCCTAAATCAATAAAATTAGTTTTAAAACTATTATTGATTATAGCACTATCCTTTATAAACTGCCCTACCATAGAAGAACCATGTACAGGAGGTGGTAAATGCAAAAGGAACAATATCTTTTTAGCCATTATTTTTTATTTAAGATATGTATTACTTTGGCTGGGTTACCTGCTACTACAGTATAAGGAAGTACATCTTTAACGACTACAGATCCTGCACCTATAATTGCATTGTCTCCTATAATTATTGGTCCAATAATTATAGAATGAGGACCTATTAAAACGTTATCACCAATTACAGGAGATCCTAAATCTTCTCCTTCTAAAGATTCTTTATTACCAATTGTTGTATTGTGTTTTAAGGTTACATTTTTGCCAATTACAACCTTGTTGTTTAAAACCAAACCTGTAACATGATGAACAACCAAACCTTCTCCTATTACTGTTGATGCAGGAATTTCGCACTTCAATAAAAAATCTGTTATAAACTTGTATAAAATAATAACAGGAGAGAATAAAATTTTAGTGAAAATATTATTCATTCTAATTCTAAAATATCGCATAAAGACATAATTGCAGACTACAATTTTTCCTTTAAAATTAGAATTCTGTTTTGCTGCTTTTATTATTTGAGAAATCAACATACTTTTATCAATAATGTCATAGAACTAAATTTGTACTTCTTATTTCACCTACAAGAAGTACTATTGTATTAATTGGAAGCGTACTATTTTTTTAAATATTCAATAAAACTACCAGTAACTAGTTTTTGCCCTTCAGGATTTAAGTGTATTCTATCATAAAACAAACTCGCATTAGTACTATATAATTCGTTATAATCTAAAAACTTTATATTGCTAAACTTAGATTCAATACCTTTGAAATAAGTGATTTCAGAATTAAATTTTCCAATTTCAGCGTTGTTGTATATTGAGGATGTTGGAACGTACAACAATATGATGTTTATGTTTTTTTGAGTAATTTTTTTTAACGTATTCTCAAATATTTTTCTATTCTCTTTTGTAGAAACTATCTTTCTAAAATCACCTTTTTTAATATCAGAATTCAAAGCAACAGTATCTAGAACTCCTACTTTTAGATTGTCCCAACTTTTTAAATAACCTCTAAAACTACCACTTACTAAACCTTCGTTATATCTAGATGATTTTATAATTTGATGTTGCCAAAAATCTCCAAAAGCTGCATTTTCAAAAACATAATTATTAATTGTCTTTTCACCCATAAATGGATAAAACTGTTTGTAAGAATTTTCACTTAACCCCTCTCCTGTAAACATCCAAGCATCTACAGCGTATACGACTAATTTTAATTGCTGATTGCTTTTTAATAATTGATCTATCATTAAATCTCTTTCAACAATGTTTACACCTTCTCTTGTATATTTAGAAACCTTTACATCTAACTTTTTCTCCATCTGTACCTTGTCAATACCTAGCATTAGATGAGAGTGACCAACAAGCGCTATTTCATTATCATTATATAAACCATAATATCTATACAAACCATTTAATAGAAAGTAATTAACTCCATTATCTAAAACTATAAGTAATAACAGAAATAGGAATCCTTTTTTTAAGTAGTCCTTTAAAAGCTTGTTCTTAATCTCCTTTTTAATCATAATTTAAAATTGAAAATAAATGAAAGCATTCGAAGACATTCCAAATAAAGCAATTGTAATTAACAAGAAGGCATAAGACAACCACTCTACATAACTTGGCAATTGCGTTTTTGAAAAGTAAATGGACACCTTGTTATTGAATTGCAAAATTTGCACACCTATTAAAAATAAGATTAACAATACAGAGAGTAGTGTTGTTACAGAGGATCCTCCTGTCCATAATTGTCCCGAAAAACTAACTATTTTTGTAATAATTAAAAAAGCATCAGAAACCGAATTTGCTCTAAAAAATATCCAAGCAAAACAGACCAAAATAAATACTATAATAATTTTAAAAAATTTATAGTATCCTTTTTTCATTACATCTTCAGCCCCTATTAATACTAGTGTTTTTTTACCTATAAATTCTATAAAATAATAAAAGGCATGTAATGCTCCCCAAATAACAAATGTCCAATTAGCACCATGCCAAAGCCCGCTAAGTAAAAACACCACTAAAATATTAAATACCCAACGACTGATTGAAACACGATTTCCTCCTAAAGGAATATACACGTAATCACTAAACCAAGTAGATAAAGAAATGTGCCAACGTTTCCAAAATTCTCCTATAGAAATCGATAAATAGGGTAAATTAAAATTCTGCATTAAACGAAACCCTAACATTCTTGCACTACCAATAGCCATGTCTGAATACCCACTGAAATCACAATAAATCTGAAAAGTAAAAAATACAGTTGCTACGATTAATGTTGGACTCGAATGTGCTTCAGGATTGTTAAAAACCGAATCTGAGTAGACAGATAATCTATCTGCAATAACTATTTTTTTAAATAAACCCCAAATAAACAATTTAGCACCTTCTACAAATCTTTTAATATCAAATTCATGTTCCTCATAAAATTGCTGTAATAAATTAGTGGAACGCTCTATAGGTCCTGCAACCAATTGAGGAAAAAAAGCAACATAGGTTGTAAACCTAACTAAGCTAGTTTCTACACCTACTCTATTTCTATAAATATCTATAGAGTAACTTAATGCCTGAAAAGTGAAAAATGAAATTCCTACTGGTAGTATAACATTTAAAGTATATTTATTAGCATGAACATCAAAAAAAGAGGCTAAATTAGAAAATGAATCAATAAAGAAATTGGCATATTTAAAATAAAATAGAGGCAATAATGAAAACATCAGTGCAGTTGCAAACCATTTCTGTTTTCCTTTTTTAGTAGCAGCATAAAATATTTTTTTTCCGCAAAAAAAATTTAAAACACTTACTCCAAACATTAGCAACGCAAATTTCCAACTCCAAACCGAGTAAAAAATATAGGAAGCAATTAATAGAAAATGTATGCGCCATTTATGTTTTAGTGAAAAGTAAATAACTAAAACAACTAAAAAAAAGAATACATACTGCCAAGAATTAAATAGCATAATTTATTTATAGGTTTATCTTTTTCATATAACTATAGAGACTATTATATGTTTTTTAATAAGTCTTGCATTTTTTGATCAAAAGTAAAAGGCATTGCACTTTCTCTTAACTCTGTAATACTTTTGCCTAATGGTTTTACTTCATCAAAAGCTTGTTTTAACTTCGTTGATAAATCATTTTCTTCATTAGGGTTAAACAACACCCCATTCTTCTTATTTATCAATGAAGATGCACCTGCTAGATCTGAACATAAAACACGACAACCACCAACTAAAGCTTCATTAACAACTGCTCCAAAAGGCTCATAGGTACTTGGTAAAACAAATAATTGAGAAAAAAGATACCAGTTGTATAATTCTACACCTTCTTTTCTACCTATAAATAAAACGTCTTCTAAAATGCCTAATTTCTGTGTAAACTCAATTAATTTTTCTTTCAACACTCCTTCTCCAACAAGTACCAGTTTTTTATCTTTTCCTTTAACATTGGAAAAACATTTTATCAGAAAAAATAAATTTTTAACATCCACCAATCGCCCAACATAAAGCAATACTTTTTTATTCTTTAAATTATAATTGCCAATATTTACATTCGCTTGGTTTATAGCATTTGAATATTTTTTTAGTAGAGATTTTTCTGAATGAATAACAGGGAAATCAAGTGTATTACTTTTATTACTAACATTTGTTTTATACCAATTAGAAACGTCTTTACTCGTAAATACAACTCCATTAATATTCTTAGAGATAAAATTTCTAAAAAACAACCTCAAGCCTTTTCTGTCTTCAGAGTTTTTAATGCTATCATCACTTAAAGTGTATATTTTTATTTTAGGATTCTTAATTTTACAATACAGAAATGTTAATAATGTAATTTGACTATATTCTGCACAAAAAATAATATCTGGATTTTCTTTTTTTATAATTGAAAAAACACCCGTTCTAATTGATCTTCCCAAAATTTCGAAGCCATTAGAAACATAATTGCACTTAAAATTACAAAGAGATTTTAAGTTCTCTTGATTAAATTTTTGATCACTAACATTTTTTAAACTAAAATAAAATGAAGCTGAATAATACTCATTTAAAGAATTAAAAAAATCGACTCTGTAAGGTGCTAAAGCAGGATGAAAAATTAATGCTTTCATTAAAATTTTATTTTTGATTCTTCTTTAAAATCTTGTTTAAAACTGAATTCGGAACTATTGTTAGAACTAAGTAAGCGTAAACCAATTTATTAGACGGGTTATAGTATATCGCTTCTAAAGATTCTTTAATTGATTTATATCTTAAGCCTAATCTTAAATAAATGGAAGCTCTCATTTTTTTCCAAGAAGAAATGTATTCTTTTAAGCAAATTACATCCTTATTTTTTTTATATAAATCATATAATTCTTGACCTACAATATCTACTTTTTCTGGAATTCTATTCGGTTTATTGTCATAGGTATGTGCACTATCTTGCACAAAAACAGCCAAGGCTTTTAAATTATAAGCTATCTCATTTTTAATTGCCAACTTAGCCCATGTTAATAAATCCTCTCCAGATTTAATACCCAATGGAAAACCATTAATTTTTAGTAACGCTTCCTTTTTGATAACAATAGCAGAAGACCAAAGTGGCGGATGTGAACAGGTAGCTACTTCAAAATAATTAGTTAAGATTCCTGTATCATTCTTAAATGGAATTTTATTTAATTTTATCGGAGTCTGTTTTCCTTTATAATCTTCCATTAAATAAGCGGTTGCCAATACATTGCTATTCGGATACTCTTTTGCTAATGCTTTAATTTCTTTCAGGTAATTTACATTCCATATATCATCTGCGTCTAAAAAGGCAATCCATTCATGTTTCGCTTTATCAACTCCCGTATTACGAGCAACCGAAACGCCAGAATTATTTTGATATATCAATCTTACTAATGGATGCTCTAATTTAGACACAATTTTATCTGAACCATCTGTAGAACCATCATTAACAATAATTATTTCATTTGGTAAAACAGTTTGGTTTAAGACTGTATTTATAGTATTAACAATACTATCTTTCTTATTGTAAAGCGGAATAACAACACTTATTTTCATTATAAAATTACTTTCTTTTAGATTTCATTACCAAAGCAAAACCAAAAAATATATAAGGATAACTTAAGGTAATTAAAGAATAGTTTACAACATTGTCTGTAAACGCTGTTGCCATAATACCACACAAAGAAGTACCAGCAATAAATGCAGCATATCTTGCAGAGACATTATTTTTTTTATTGTTGTAGATTCGAAATGCTTGCCAAACAAAACTTATTATTATAAGCAAGTATAAAACGAATCCTATTTGGCCGGTATCACAAAGTATTTGAAGGTAATCGTTATGAGCTATTCTTATTACTCCAAAAGGATGATTTCCAGAATAAAAACGTGCTTGCATTTGCCCTAAACCCGCACCCATTAATTCATTTCCTTTATAGAAAACTTTTAAACTCCATTCCCACATTGCAAAACGACCATTACTATCAATAGTATCTGGTGATATTTTACCACTCATATTAAGAACTTCTTCTGCACTATTAAAAGAAGTCCGAAACATTTTATCTCTAACTGTAGGTACAAATAAAACAGACGCTACAAAACTGGCAATTATCAATACAAATACAGGAAGCGCTTTTAACTTATACTTAAAAAAAGATACTGCTAAAAAAAAGACCCCAATACCTATTAAACCAGTTCTAACACTCTCTACTATTGGAATACTAATAAAAAGAAGTATGGCAAGAAGTACATATTTCTTTTTTGAAAACTTGTACAATAATATTCCGGTACCTATAAAAAAAGGATTTACATCTATTACTGCAGGAGGCCACCATAAAATAGGATTATAAATAGAATAGATGGGAATAATTTTCATCAATACAATACATCCATTTATAAAAACACCTGCTAAAAAACTTATTTTTAAGGCTTTTATAAAAAATACATCTGTAATTTTTATAGAAGTAACAACCAATATGACTAAAAAAGGAAATAAAAATTTTAAAAATACACGAAAACCATATCCTTTTTCAGTTGTTAAAACCAACGAAAAGATCAACCAACACAAATACAAGGCGTAAATTTTAAGCATTGGTGATGAAAACATTTGAATACCATACTTAAATAGTAATCCCAATAAAAAACCCATCCAAATTAATAACAACAAAGCAGAAAAATTACCTGCTTGTACAATTGCTGTTGCTAATAAAAATAAAATAAAACGTTGTTGCGTGTTTACTTTAAATTTAACTCTCTTATTCCAAGTAGTACTTACCAAATAGGTTTTACCTAAAAAGGCATATTCAAAACCATAAATGATTACTATTAAAAAAGCCAATAAACTTAATCCTATAGCCATTTATAATTGAAGATATAAAAACATTCTTTTCTGATTAAAAACAACATTTTCTAATCGTTTTATATAAAGTTGTAATTGCTTTATAAAATGGATGTATCTTTTTATTAGAATATTCATATTGTATCATTAAATAATTTAGTCCATTTAGACATAATTTCATCTATATGAAAACGTTTCACATTTTGTGATGCTGTTTTTCCCATTAGCAACCTTAATTCTTTATTTATCATTAATTTTTCTAAAGATTTTGAGAAATTTTCTACGTTAAAACCTTCAATTAAATAACCATCTTTTTCATCCGTTATAATTTCTGAAGGACCACATTCGCAATTAAAAGCTACACAAGGCACCCCACATTCCATTGCCTCTGTTAACACTAACCCAAAGCCTTCATATCTTGATGGAAAAGCGAGTATAGAACTATTTAGTAATGCTTCTTTTATATTTTTTGTTGGTGGTTTTAAAAAAATTACATTTTGTAAATTATAACTTTTTATAAGCTCTAGTAAATAATCTTTATCCTGACCTTCACCATAAATTATTACTTTCCAATCAGGGTTATTTTTTGCTATTAAACTAAAACTTTTAATTAATAAGTCAAATCCTTTTTGCGCTATAAATCTACCAATGGCTATAATTTCTTTTTGTTTACCATTCGATTTTTCTATAGAATTAAAAGATAATGGATTTGAAATTACAGAACTATTTGCCGGATTATTCCACAGTACTTGATCCTTTTCTGTTAGTAACACAAACTGATCATACTTTAAAACAACTCTTTGTTGCTTGTATTGAAGATATGAAGCATATAGCTTTCTAAGCCTTCTAAATGATAGGTTGGGTATATTAGCCATTAAATGACTTAGATAGTTTTTAGAAAAATGAAATTCGATAATTTTTTTACTACCATCTTTAATGGTATGTAAAAACTGATATTCATCTCCAAACATACTTATAGTAATATCTGGTTTTAATTCGAATAATTTTTTAGATAACTCTTTTTTAAACTCTTTCCTATCTGTTTTAAAAATTAGATTTAGAACTTTATTATTAGACTGTTTTAAACTTAAATTTTCGACAGTTATATTTTTATTTAATTCAAAAAAGCAGCCATTTTTATTATCAGTTCTAGAAATAATAGTTAGATCAAATTCTCTTTGAGATGCAAGCCAATTAACTTTAGAAGTTAAAACGCGTTCCATACCTCCAGAATTTTCTAAAGAATTAATTATATATACAATTTTCATTCTACTAATTAAGCTCTAGATGTTTATTATAAATAGTAATATATTTTAAAGCTGTATCTCTCCAAATAAATTTGGATGCTTGTACCAGTCCTTTCTTTTTAATTTCGTCTAAATCAAAAGACTTATTCTCAAATTGTTCTAGTGCATCACAAATACCCTCCGGTTCTGAAGATTTTAAATATAACGCAGCATTACCACCTACTTCTTTTAAAGAACTATTACTACATGTTATAACAGGGCAACCACAAGCCATCGCTTCTAAAATAGGCAATCCAAAACCTTCATAAGAAGACGGAAAAACTAAAGCTGTTGCTCCGTTATACATTATAGATAATTCACTATCTGTAATATTCGATATAAAATGAATTCTTTCTTTGCATTTAGATTTCTCTATCATTTCTAAAACAAATAAAGGTGGGTTGCCCCAAAGAAGCACTAAGTCATTAATAGGAGACTGTTTAGATAATTGTATATAGGCTTCAACTAATTTATGTGTATTCTTGCGTTCGGCATTACACGATACACATAAAAAAAATGGAGCATCTATTCCAGATACTTTTTTAATTTCTTTTATTAGTAAATCATCTTTTGGTAATTTATAAAATACATCGTGCTTTACACCCCAATAAACAACATCTATTTTAGATGGATCTATTTGCATCGTTTCAACAATATCTTTTTTAGAAGCTTCAGAACAGGTTATAATTCCTTTACATTGTTGCATTAAAGGCGGTACATCTTTTACCATTTGATTATGATTAAAAGCTTTTTCCTGTATTTTCATAAATAAGGCATCATGTAAAGTTATAATGGCTTTTTTAGGATTATAAACACGAGCATAATTATGAGGAACATGCATTAAATCGTATTTAGTAAAGCTTTCTTTTATTGGTAATTTTGCAATTATTTTATTGATAATTTCTCTATGTGGCAGATATAAATGCTTCGTTTTAAAATAATCTATAAAATCTTTTGCGCCAATACCTTTCATGTTCTGAGAATACAAAGTAATCTCAAAAGGTAAATTTTCTTCTATTTTAGAAAACGAATCAATTAACTCTAAAGTTGTTCTACCAACTCCTGTGGTTCTACCCGTTAATAAATAAGGTACAACTGAATTAATGTCGAATAATATTTTTTTCATAATGACTTAAAAACTCTTAACAAATAATACATTAGAAATAAGCTACAATTAAAATCTGAAGTAATAAATGCTCTAAAAAGTTGTTTTTATTTATACGAAACCTTTATAAACTGTAATCAAATCTTGTACATGATTATCTATTAAGTTTACATTTAAAGTTGTCTTTTCTTTTAACTTAAGTAATAAATTTGGCGATTCTATTAGCTCTATTATTGCCTTTTTTAATTCATTAACATTATTAGGGGCTATTAATAAACCATTTTCTTTATGAGTGATTTGCATTTCTGCTCCACCACACTTTGTTGCTATTACAGGTTTCCCCATTAATAAAGATTCAGCGATGGTGAGTCCAAATACTTCTAAAAAGAAAGCAGGATGTATCATAACATCAAACATTTTTATTTTTTCATTTACTTCACTTGGAAGTACTTTACCGTGCCAAATGATGTTTTCGTTTTTGTATTTTTTTTTCAAATATTTTAAATAGTTTTCTTCCAAATGATTACCTGTACCTCCTATAACATGAATTTCTGCAGGTAAGGTTAAATTATTAAAAGCTTCCAACATAACATGTACACCTTTCTCTCTGCAAATTCTTCCTATATAAAAAAACTTTACGGGTTTCTTTTCTTTTGATACTTCTAGATCTTTCTTTACCTCAGTAATTTTATTTACATTTATAGAAGGTATTCCATGAGGAATAACTTTTATTTTATTTACCGGAGCCCCATTACGTAACATTGCGTTTTTAATAGCTATTGATGGAGCTATTAATAAACTTGCATTACTATAAATGTTTTGCCATTCCTTTTTTTTATTCTCAATAGAAATTGTTGTAGTAACAATAGGTGTAACATAATAAATAAAAGGAATTTTATTAAACACTTTACCAATTGCCAACCGTAATTTAAATGGAATAATCTTTTGTAATGGTAAAGTTAACGTTCCTCCTTTTACATTTCTTAATACACAAGGTAAACAGTTGCTCCCTGATGCTGCTACCGGACAAATTTTATCTTTAGAGTTTAATAATGCTCCTGCCGGACAAACTAAACCACCATGATGTGCTGTAACAATACAAGGTATATCTAGTGATTTACAAGCCAACGAAAAAGGCGCTTTAAAACCATGAAGATGTACTATTGATGGATTAATCTCTCTTATAAAATTTCTTAATTCTAACAAATTTCCCTCTAACATTTCATTAGTAAATGTATAAACAGGTTTTTCTTTATAGTGAGATAACTTTGATCCAGAAATTCCTGGTGTTGCAATACTAACATCTATATCTTGCGCAATCATTTGGTTTACGATGTTCTTTACATAAACCTGCCCCCCACCATAATTAGAGAAAAAATTAGCTGATGATATTATTAAAATCTTTAAAGGTTTTTCATCTTTCATCTGCCTTTGTATACTTTATTATTTTTGCAGGAACACCTACAATAGTTATATTAGATTCTGGAAAAGATTTTGTTACCACAGTATTTGCTCCAATGGCAACATCATTACCAATTTTTATACTACCCATTAATTTAGCACCAGGACCTATGTAAACATTATTCCCAATAATTGGAACACCATTGTTGTTAATTCCTATATTAACACCAGCTTGTAATACACAATTAGCTCCTACTATTGCAAAAGGGTGAACAACGATTGTTCCGTAATGTGGTATTCTAAGCCCTGGTCCAAAAACATTTGGTGGTATTGAAAAACCTAATTTATAACCTAAATTTTTATATTTAACTAGATAATATTTTCGCTTTAATCTAGATACTATGTCTTTTTTATTTGCATTCAAATAATATTCATAATGCCTTAAATATTTAATAAATGACCATAATAGATTAGGTGTAAAAATTGTTAAAAACAGTTCGTAAATAGTAATAGAAATTATATCATTAGCTTTAGCATCTTCTTGAAGATAGTGCTTTAAGATGGTTTTATTTTTAACCATTTTTTATGTTTAACACTTCTTTAATTTCTTTGACCATTAAAATTAAATCCTTTTTCATGAACACAAAATAGAAAGTCAAAAACACAATTAAAAAAGTAATTGAAGAGATTAAAAGGTCAATATGTAAGATTTGTAAGTAAACATATTGTTTCAATCCAAAAATAATTAATATTGAAACTAGATAAATAACCATATTTTTAATTGAAATGTAATACAATTCATTTTTAAAGTTTAATTTTTCTGAAATCACTATTAATCCTGTAAAAAAAACAATAATCTGAGCACAAACGAAGCCTATTAAATAACTATTTAAGTCTGCGTAAAACAAAAAAATAAAATTTGCAAAAAACAATACCTTGCTAAAAACATTAATCTTTAAATACAACCCAGACAACCCTTTACTTAATAATATATTATAAAATAAATTAAAAATTTGTGGAGCAAAGGCACCAAATATAATTATTTGAAATATCCGAACGGAGGGTTCCCATTTATCAGAAAATAACAATAATATGATTTCATGTGCTCCAACTAAAAATACCCCGCAAGCAAGAAAAGACACAAATGAAATTATCTTAAAAAGTTTTAAAACTGTATTTTTATATACAATTGGTTCGTTATTAATAGTACTTAAACTAGGTAATAAAATATTTGATAATGTAGAAGCTGTATATCTAAATGAAAAATTTTCTAATGATTTTGATCTATAGTAATATCCTAAAGTAGCTGGATTTAATATTTTCCCAATTATTAGCGAATCTAAATTTATAAAAATAGTGTCTAAAACTCCTGTTAAAAAAATTTTAGATCCAAATCCCCATAATTCTTTTACTGCCTTCAGACTAAAAACTAGTTTAAAACGAAACTTACTTAGAACAAAAATTAAAATATTGTTAAGTATTTCTGAAACCAATATTTGTACAACCAAGCTCCATATTCCGTAACCATTAAACGCCATTAAAACAGCTATAAAACCACTAATAAAAGCAGAAATAATATTGGAAACAGAGATAATCTTAAAATTCATTATCCTTCTTAAATGCGCTCTAGTTACATTACCAAATGAATTTATAACAAAACTAAAAGACATAACTCTAATAAGGTTTGTTAATACTTCTTTCTCATAAAAATTAGCAACCAACGGAGCAGTAAAAAAAACTAGTCCTCCTAAAAAGACGCCCATAATTACATTCATAAAAAAAACAGAACCATAATGTTCTTTGGTTACAACAGTGCGCTGTACCAAAGCTGTACTAAAGCCAAAATCTAAAAATACATTTGCTAAATTTATAAAAACTGTAATGATAGCCAATAAACCAAAATCTTCTGGTAATAAAATTCTAGCTAAAATTATGGAAACAAAAAAACCTACTCCCTGCAATCCTAACTTACCAACAAAGTCCCAAATAAGACCTGTTAAACTTTTTTTCTTTAAACTCGTCATTTAACCTTATATCCTATTTTTAGAATATTAACATCTTTACAGTATTGATGACTTTAACTCAACTTTATTAATATTAATCATGTACTATTAAAGTTCAATTATTTCAAAAATACTTTTACTTTATAATAAAAATTTTAGACAACAAAAAACAATCATAACCCCATTAAAATCCTTTTTCACAAGAGAGTATTGGCCTATAAGTTTTTTTTTAGCACTGCATCGTTTTACTCTGAAACAATCAGTATCAGTTAGAAAAATCTAGAATTCCTTTCTATAAAATAATTGCTTTTTATGGAAACATTATAAAATTCACAACAGCAATTAATACCATACCTACTGTTGCTACTAATGCAACTCTTAAAACTTTTTTAATTACGCTCATAGCTATCTGTTTTTATAAATTAATAAATATGTTTTTTTTTGAAACAGTCTTTTAAATTAAAAAGCATCATACTTTTTGCAGACTATTTATAGGCAATGTTACTTCAACATAACTCCCTAAGGCTTCCATTTCAATAATCACTTTGTCTTTCCCTGAATTAGATAAATAATTACCATACAAACCTTTAAAGGCTCCTTCAGAAACAGTTATTTTTGTTCCTTTAGCGAAACCTGTTGGTCTCTGATAAACAGTGGTTAGTGAATAACTATTTGTAGACAAAATTCTTAAATTTTCAATTTCATAATTTTTAACTACAGCATAATTTCCTAAATATTTTAAAATAGTTAGTACACCTGCTGTTGGATAAATTTGAGCTAAATTTTTCTGGGTTGATTTTACAAAGACATAAGAATTAATAAAAGGAACTTGTGTTTTCTTTTTACGATCACTCCATTGTTTAACGACAGTTTGCATTGGCAAAAAAGTATCAAACCCAGCAACAGATAGTCTTTCCTTTACTTTTTGTTCAGCCTTAGGTCTTGTATAAACGGCAAACCATTGTAATTCTTCTTTTCTTTTTCTGATTGTATTCATACTGTAACGTTTTTCTTATCTCCAATTAATATGTGTTTATATTAACTATAACAGTGATGGTTATTAATGTTTTAAGGGGAAATTTGTGCACGTGAAAACTTCCTAAAAAAGGAGTATATTCAACAGTAAAAATTAGGGGAAGGTATTTGTATCTATTTTACGGCTTCGCCATCGAAAATCACATTTCGAGTAGTAAATTATAGAAATTTAAAACAAAAAAAATGACGACGATGCTAGTACTTAAAAAAATAAAAATGACATATAATAAATAATTTAGGGAGAAATTTACTATTGTTTATTGATACCAATATAAAATGGATTTGATAAACAGTAGATTAATTATTTATATTTATACGCTGCTAATTTATACCATTTTGATTCCTGAACAAATTTAATTAACAAAAAAAATCTCTTTTTTTTTTAAGTTCTATTCTTCCGCATAAATAATAAAACCAGATATTAAGTTTTAAGTAATTTTATAAGAATAATTTTACATTTTTAGGAATAACGACATCAAAAAACAGGTATTTTACAAAAAAATGAATTGAATCTACAGATCTACTTATTATGTAAAAAAAGAAGATAATTACTATTCAAGATAATTTATCCACTTTCAATTTATAAAACAAAAATATTAATCTTTATAATTTAGGGTAAAACACCCTTTTATAATTTATAAAATTTAAATATTACTTTCTATAATTTATGTTAAAGTGCTTTTCTTAACATATAATAATTAGCAAAAATCTTAAATTTGAAAAAACTGTACATAAATTTTATGTATTAAATTAAAAACCAAATTCATGAAAAAACAATCATTATTAATAGCTTTATTAATTTTAATTTTATTTGCAAGTTGTGCAGACAAAGTAGAAAAAAAAGCAAATACGGAAGAAAATGAAACTACAGAACTAAAGCAAGTTGCCAAAAAAGAATTAAAATTCACCAATGAACAGTTTTATGACGCTGATGGAAAATTCTTAGAAGAAAAAGCAAAAGATGCATTAATGGAAATGTTAGCTTATCACGATTACCCAGTTTTTGAAGGTTTACGTGAAAGAATTTGGCTTACCGATTATAACAAAGGAAAATATGCCGAATTAGGTTTGGCTTCTATAATGTTTGTAAACAATGAAGTAGACAAATACATGCTTATGGACATCTTTTTACTCCCAGGTCAAATGTTAGGAGAACACATGCACTTTGCTGCTGATGGAAACCCTGCAAAAATGGAAGGCTGGGTTGTAAGACACGGAAAAAGTTATGTAGCTGGAGTTGGTCTAGACAATAGAGCAGATTTTCCTCAGGTTGTTGTTCCTCAGTTTCACTGGGATGGAAAAGTTACTGCAAATCATATTATTGAAGCAAATGAAGGTGATTTTGCTAAATTAGAAGAGGTTGAATCTGCGCATTGGCAAATGGCGGGTCCAGAAGGTGTAGTGATTACAGAAGTTGGTAATGTGCATACAAATGCTGGCGTTAAAAGATCTGACCCTGCAATGAATTAATAAAGAATAATTATTCTTAATAAAAAAATAGCTTGGAAAAATTTCCAAGCTATTTTTGTTTTTATCTATATTTCACCTTCTATATCATCAACATCTATCCCTTCATCTTCGTCAAAAGAATCTTCATCTTCTGCGTAATCTTCCATAGTCTGCTCCAGTTTAGAACTAATTTTCACTAGATAAACAGTATCTGCTGTTTTTACTTCTACGGCTTTTATAGTTTCACCTTTTGCATTTTTAAAAGAAATAATATCTTCATAATCATATCCGTCAGGATATTTTTCTACCAACATATCTAATATGTCAGTAGTTAATTTTGCGTATTCTACGATTACTCTTTTCATTATATTGATGTTTTATTTGTCATTTCGAATGAGAGAAGAATGAACGAAGAGAAATCTCATTTTAAGATTCCTCAATCGCTAAAAAGCTCATTTAGGAATGACAATTTTATTTACATTTCTAATAAGTAAGCAAAAATTAATGGAGCAACAATTGTTGCATCACTTTCTATGATAAACTTTGGCGTATCGATATCTAACTTACCCCAAGTAATTTTTTCGTTTGGTACAGCTCCAGAATACGAACCATAACTGGTTGTAGAATCTGAAATCTGACAGAAATAACTCCAAAATGGTGTTTCTGGTTTTTCCATATCTTGATACAACATTGGCACAACACAGATTGGAAAATCTCCTGCAATCCCTCCTCCTATTTGAAAGAAACCAATTCCGTTTTCCGAATTATTTGTATACCAATCTGCAAGGAAAGTCATGTATTCAATTCCGGATTTTACGGTACTTGCTTTCAATTCTCCTTTTAACACATAAGAAGCAAAAATGTTACCCATTGTAGAATCTTCCCAACCCGGACAAATAATAGGTAAGTTTTTTTCTGCTGCTGCGTACATCCAAGAGTCTTTAATGTCTATCTCATAGTATTGCTCTAAAACACCAGATAACAATAATTTATACATGTATTCATGTGGTAAAAAGCGCTCTCCATTAGCTTCTGCGTCTTTCCATATTTTTACAATATGTTCTTGAATTCTTCTAAAAGCTTCTTCTTCAGGAATACAAGTATCAGTAACTCTGTTTAAACCTTTTTCTAATAAATCCCACTCGTCCTGCGGAGTTAAATCTCTGTAATTAGGCACACGTTTGTAGTGAGAATGTGCTACTAAATTCATAACATCTTCTTCTAAGTTTGCACCTGTACAAGAAATGATTTGAACTTTATCTTTGCGAATCATTTCTGCAAAAATCTTCCCTAATTCTGCAGTACTCATTGCTCCTGCTAAAGAAACTAACATTTTAGATCCTTTGTTTAATTGTGCTTCGTACCCTTTTGCAGCATCTACTAAAGCAGCTGCATTAAAATGTAAAAAGTATTTTTCTATAAAATTTGTAATTGGTTTGCTCATTTTATTGTTTTTGATTATTACGAAAATTAAGTTTAAATGTTCTCGATACAATTCCGCAAAAAAAGCAGAATCACTCGAACTGACAGCACCTATTATTCATACGATTTTCTCACTGTCACATCGAGTGAAATTTCTTTTTCAGAAATTTTGTATCGAGATGCTTATCAATATAATTGATAATTAAACATCAACTTCTCGTAATACTTTATTTTTAATTATTTTTTTGGAAGTTTTCTAACTTCAAATATATCTGTTCTTCTATCTTTTAAATTACGTACACTACCAAACTGGTTCAAATCTTTTAGCAAATCTAAATCTACATCAGCAATTAAAATCATTTCTGTATTTGTAGTTGCTTCTGCTTTTATTCCATTTGCAGGAAAAGAAAAATCACAAGGTGTAAAAACCATAGATTGCGCATACTGAATATCCATGTTATTTACTTTCGGTAAATTACCAACACTACCAGCAATAGCTACATAACATTCATTTTCTATAGCTCTAGCTTGTGCACAATGACGTACTCTAGAATATCCATTTTGAGTATCCGTTAAAAACGGGATAAACAAAATATCCATGCCTTCTTCTGCCAAAATTCTGCTTAATTCTGGAAACTCAGAATCATAACAAATTAAAACCCCAATTTTACCACAATCGGTATCAAAAGTTCTTAATTCACTACCACCTTGCATTCCCCAAACTTTTGCTTCATCTGGTGTAACGTGTAGTTTTTCATAACGCTCTTTAGAACCGTCTCTTTTACAGATATAACCAACATTATACAACAACCCATCCTTAATTTCTGGCATACTACCGGTAATTATATTGATGTTGTATGAAATTGCTAATTCAGAAAATTTCTGAACAATTTTTGGTGTATACTTCGCCAATTCTCTAATAGCTTCCGACTCTGGTAAATGGTTATTATCCGCCATTAAAGGCGCATTAAAAAATTCTGGAAACAACGCAAAATCCGATCTGTAAGCTGCAACTGCATCTACAAAGTATTCTGCTTGTTGCATTAATTCTTCCAAATCTTTATACAAACGCATTTGCCACTGAATCAACCCTAAACGTACCACCTTTTTCTTTGTAGCTGCTTTTTTAGACTTTTTCTCGTAATAAATATTATCCCATTCTAACAAAACTGCAAACTCTCCAGAATTTACATCTCCTTCTAAATATCCTTTTAAAATTTTTGAAGGATGAAAATCATTCGAAATTTGAAAGTTTAAAACCGGATCATGAATTTCTTTACGTTTTACTTTCGCGATGTATTCTTTAGGCGATAAAGTTGCTGAGTATTTATGATAATTTGGAATTCTTCCTCCAAAAGCAATTCCTCTTAAGTTTAGTTTTTCCGCAAGTTCTTTTCTATAATCATACAGTCTTCTACCTAAACGCAACCCTCTGTATTCCTTTTTTATAAAAACATCTATTCCGTATAAAACATCTCCATCTTCATCATGCGTATCAAAAGTATAATTTCCGGTAATATCTTCATATGTATGCTGATCATCAAAACTATCATAATCTAATCTAAGAGAAAGCGCACAACCTGCCAAATCTCCATTTATCTTTATTACAACCTGACCTTCTGGAAATTTATCTATTAAAGATTTAATTTGAGTTTCACTCCAATAAGATCCTGGCATACTTGAATATGCCTGAATCATTGCTTCTTTAAACTGCTTATAATCAGTTAAAGTTAAATAGTGAAGCTCAATATTTTCTATATTTTTAATCATTTTATAAGACTAAAAATCTTCGTTTTCATCATCTTTAAACTTAGATAATTTGCTAAACGGATTTGCTTTAGCATTCTCATCTCCTTTATCATAATTATCATCATTAGAAGCAAACTTATAGCTTAACATCTTGTAGAATAATTTTGCAGCTAAAAAATCTGATGATTTCTCATTTTCATTCGGACATAATTCTACCATGTCAAAACCTACTACATTCTTTTGAGCGAAAACTTGTTTTAAGAACTCTAACGTTTCATAATAAAACAATCCACCAGGTTCTGGAGTTCCTGTAGATGGCATAATCGAAGGATCTAACGCATCCAAATCAAACGTAATAAAAACGTTTTCTGTTAATTGATCTATTACATCTTCTACCCAATCTTCATTTACCGCCATATCATGCGCAAAGAAAACTTTGTCTAAATTCATATTTCTTTTTTCAGAAATATCCATACTTCTAATTCCTACTTGTACCAAATTAGTGTTTTGGTTTGCTTCATAAACCGCACAAGCGTGGTTGCATTTAGAACCATCATATTCTTTTCTTAAATCTGCATGCGCATCTATATGCAAAACTGTTAAACTATTAAAACACTCATTAAATGCTCTAATGGTTCCTATAGAAACTGAATGCTCTCCACCAAAAGCAGTTACAAATTTATTTCTGTTAATGTACTTTTTTGTAACTTGATGTACAGCATCTACCATTGCTTCTGGTGAACTATTTTCTGTAATAGCATCTGCCAAATAAACACCTTCTTTATACACTTCAGAATCTGTTTCTATGTCATACAACTCCATGTTTTCAGACGCTTCTAAAAAAGCTTGTGGACCTTTGTCTGCTCCTTTTTGCCAAGTACTTGTTCCGTCATAATGAACAGGAATAATTACTATTTTTGAAGTTGATAGGTTTCCAAATTCTTGTGGAATTCCTGCATATGTTTTATTTGTTTTCATTTTGTTATTAGTGTTTTAAAACACTTCTTGTTTTGTTAGTTGTTCTGGTTTGTTTTTATTTTCAATTACTTCTCCATACCCTAAAATAGAAAGTAATTCGCTACTTTTTTGCTGTTCTTTAAATACTCTAGAAGTTAAATTTCCGTCTTCATCTCTATCTAAAATTAAATGTTTTGGATGCGGAATTAAGCAATGCTGTAAACCTCCAAAACCTCCAATAGATTCTTGATAAGCTCCAGTATTAAAAAAACCAATATATAGCGGATTATCTTTCTCATAAACAGGCAAATAAATTCCGTTTATATGTTGTTCAGAGTTGTAATAATCATCACTATCACAAGTTAAACCACCTAATAAAACACGTTCATATTGTCTATTCCATTTATTAATTGGTAACATAATAAAGCGCTTATTTATTGCCCAAGCATCAGGTAAAGTTGTTATAAATGAAGAGTTTATCATGTTCCATCGTTCTCTATCATTTTGTTTTTTCTGATACAATATCTCATAAATAGCTGCTCCTGATTCTCCTACTGTAAAGCTTCCGAATTCAGTAAAAATATGTGGCACATCTACTCCTGCATCTTTACAAACTTCATTTATTTGATTGATAATTTCATCAATCATATACTCATAATCATAATCAAAAGCCAATGAGTTTTTAATAGGAAAACCACCACCAATATTTAAACAATCTAACGTAGGGCATATTTTTTTTAGGTTGATGTAAACATTTAAACATTTCATCAATTCGTTCCAATAATATGCATTGTCTTTAATACCTGTGTTGATAAAAAAATGTAACATTTTTAAATCTACTTGCGTATTTGTAGCGATTTCACGTTCGTAAAAAGCAACAATATTTTTATAACCAATACCTAATCTAGAAGTATAAAACTCAAATTTTGGTTCTTCTTCCGATGCTATTCTAATACCAACATTTATCTGTTTATCTGTTTCATCTAATAATAGATTAATTTCTTCGTAATTATCAATAATAGGAATTACGTTCTTATGACCAGAGTTAATTAAACCACCAATATTTTTTATGTATTGGTCACGTTTAAATCCGTTACAAATAACAAACGTGTTGTCTTTTATTTTTCCTTCTTTTTTAAGATTATTTACAATATCTATATCAAAAGCAGAAGATGTTTCTATATGGATATCATTTTTTAAAGCTTCATGTAAAACATGTTTAAAATGAGAGCTTTTTGTACAGTAGCTATAAAAATATTTTCCTTTATAGTTATGTTTTTCAATACTATTTTGAAACCATCCTTTTGCTTTGTTGATGTTTTCTGAAATTTTTGGCAAATAAGTAAATTTTAATGGAGAACCATACTGCTCTATTAATTCCATTAAATTAATTCCGTGCCAAAACAATTTATTATTTTCTGTTTTGAATTCTTCTTGAGGAAAATCGAATGTTTGCTCGATTAAATCTATGTATTTTGTGTTCACTTTATTTTTTAAATTAATTGTATGATAAGCCTGTCTGAACTAAAACAGCATGTTTTAGAATAGAAATTATAACCCTAATAAAAAGGATGTTATCACTGTAATATTTGCAAGTAAACAACATGCAGCTTTGAAAAAAGCTGCAATTCTGGAAGAATTGAAAATGGAGATACCTTAATTTTTTCGTTGCATTTCCAAAATGCTAAATAACTATCATACTCCGATTGAGCGTTATTTCCGAAATAAGAAAAACTAAACATTTTACTTAAATAAGTTAAGCAAATGTATATTTTTTTTGAATACAAATAACAAAATCCAAAAAAAAATGATATTTTTTTTGGTTATTAATTTTACTTGTAAATAATAGTAAATAAAGAGGTTACGAACACTTATTCAGAATAAGCTAAGAGATTTCACCAAAATAAGAATCTAAAAATTTCAAAAAGAAGCTTTTTTTTAGCAAATTAAAGGAAATATATTAAAACAAAAAAACTCTGAAAATTCAGAGTTTTTTGTCAATCTGAATTTCCTCAGATTTTATCATTACTTCATTTGAGATCTTGAAACAACTTCAATATATCAAATTTTATAATTTGTTTTTTATTCTTCTATTGGTGGATGACCATGAATTTCTTCAAAATCTTCATCGAAATTAGTTCTTAAATAAGCGTTTAATTTCTTTCTATAATCATCTTTTAACCAGGTTACAAAATTGTGTGTACTTTTAGAGATACACTTTGCATATCTATTAATTCTATCATCAATTTCTTCACCTAATAATTTTGCTAAAATTAAGGCATCAAAAACGTCTTCACTGTTTTCAATACACATTTTTGCATGGTGTACAATAGACTTTTCTAAAACCCTTTTAGAAGATTCTCCTTGTCTAATAGTATCTATATATACTTTTTTCATGTCGAAATAAGTATCGGT
This sequence comes from Polaribacter sejongensis, assembly GCF_038024065.1. Lineage (NCBI taxonomy): Bacteria > Pseudomonadati > Bacteroidota > Flavobacteriia > Flavobacteriales > Flavobacteriaceae > Polaribacter > Polaribacter sejongensis. Next base: position 889,851 of record NZ_CP150667.1, read on the forward strand.
AGATTTTTCAAATTCTTTTTTTACATCTGCAGTTAACTCATATCTAAAAGTACTTTCTATATCTTCATCAGAAAGAATTGCATTTAAATAATAGTCTGGCGCTCTAAACATTTTTTCCCAATCTAAATCTGCTCCCCAAGGACCAAATCTATGAAAGTTGTTACCTAAATCGATAACATCAAAAGTACTTTTATTGTTTAAAACCCTAGAACCACGACCAATCATTTGGTAGTATAAAGTCAACGATTTTGTTGCTCTATTTAATATAATAGCTTCAATGGTTGGCTCATCAAAACCAGTTGTTAAAATACTTACAGAAGTAATAATTGCTCCCGGAGTTTTCTTAAACCACTTTAAAATAAGTTCACGCTCTGCTCTTGTATTTGTATTGTCTAAATGTGCAATTGGGTACCCTGCTTTTTTAAATGCATGAAACACTTGTATAGACGTGTTAATACCATTATTAAATATCAAGGTTTTCTTTCCTTTTGCAGTTTCTTCGTATGCAGAAACCAATTTAGAAAGCATGTCTGAATTGGTATATAAATCTTCAGAAGATTTTACCGTATAATCTCCATTTGCTCCTACTTCCAAAGAAGTTAAACCAACATTATAAGAATATAAGTTTGCGCTTGCTAAATATTCATGATCTATTAAATGCTGAATGGTTTCACCCACAAATAATTCTTGATAATTCTCATACATCGGCAACTTAATGTTAGAACTCAAAGGAGTTGCTGTTACACCAAGTATAAAAGATTCATCAAAAAATTTAAAGATTTTTGTAAAAGAATTGTAATGCGCCTCATCTACAATCACCAAACCAATATCAGAAATATCTAGTTTACCATCATTCAACCTATTTTTTAAGGTCTCAACCATAGCAACAAAACAACTAAAGTCATCTTGGTCATCTAAAACCGCTGTAGAATTGATAATTTTATTAGAAACTCCAAATTCTTTTAGCATTTTAGAAGTTTGCTTACTCAACTCAATTCTGTGCGTTAATACTAAAACTTTCTTTTTAAAAGTTTCTAAATAACGTCTAACTATTTCAGAAAAAATAACAGTTTTACCACCACCAGTAGGCAATTGGTACAATAAATGGTAATCTTTAGGTGCATCTTTAAACCTCCTAAAAATCTCTTGAAGTGCATCTTGTTGATATCCGTATAATTCTTTACCTACTTTCTTTACTGAAGTGTCTATCTCTGCCAAAGGAATATAAATTTAGGCTACAAAAATAAGACTTAAATAAGGGTTTATGCAAGTTTATCCTATATAAATCTCGATAAATTTGTATTTGTGATCTCATAATGAGAAGCATTCTCTACAGAAACTCCATTTTTAACTACAATTAATTGTGGAGATTGATGCATTACTTGAAAAGTAAACCCAACTTCATCAGAAATATCTCTATAATTTAATAAATCTAAATAATAAACCTTTAATTTTTGATGTTCTTCTGTAAAAAGCTTTTCAAATTGCTTAATTACCATGCTGCTAATTCCACATCTTGTAGAATGTTTAAAAATTAAAACAGCTTCCGTTTTAGAAATTTCTTTAATTTTCTCTAATTCTTCCATAGAAGTTAAAGGAATCCAATTTAAGTATGACACTTTTTCTACTTTTGATGTATCATCTCCTTTTGCTCCAAAAATCTTATTAAATATACTCATTATCTATTTTTTATTGGTTTGTCGATGTAAATATAAGAAACTTTCATTTGTCAAAAAGTCAGCAAAAACAATCACTCACAAGACAAAATGACTTATCTTACATACATTATCCATATGGTATTAAAATTGCTTATTACTTATCAAAAGAAAAATAAAAAAAACAAAATATGAACTTTAACAATTATACAACAAAATCGCAAGAGACCATACAAATGGCGCAACAGATTGCGCAAGGTTTTGGTCATAATCAAATAGAAAATGAGCATATTTTTAAAGCTTTAACACAAGTTGATGAAAATGTTTTACCATTTCTTTTGAAAAAGTTGAACATCAATATAAATATTGTAGAACAAATTTTAGACAAACAATTAGAGAGTTTACCTAAAGTTTCTGGTGCAGAATTAATGATTTCTAGAGAGGCTAGCAAAACACTTACAGAAGCTTCTGTAATTGCTAAAAAAATGAACGATGATTACGTTTCTATAGAGCATTTAATTCTAGCTATTTTTAAATCTAAAAGTAATATTGCACAGGTTTTAAAAGACCAAGGTGTTACAGAAAAAGATTTACAGGCAGCAATAGACGAATTAAGAAAAGGAGAAAGAGTAACTTCTCAAAGTCAAGAAGAAACTTATAATTCTTTAAATAAATTTGCTAAAAACTTAAATCAATTAGCACAAGACGGCAAGCTAGATCCTGTAATTGGTAGAGATGAAGAAATCCGTAGATTGCTACAGATTTTATCTCGTAGAACTAAAAATAATCCAATTTTAGTTGGAGAACCAGGAACAGGTAAAACTGCTATTGCAGAAGGTTTAGCACACAGAATTGTAGATGGTGATGTACCAGAAAATCTAAAAGGAAAACTAATTTTCTCTTTAGATATGGGCGCACTAATTGCAGGCGCAAAATATAAAGGAGAGTTTGAAGAGCGTTTAAAATCCGTTATTAAAGAGGTAACAAGTGCCGATGGAGATATTGTACTTTTTATTGATGAAATTCACACATTAGTAGGTGCTGGTGGCGGACAAGGAGCTATGGATGCTGCAAATATTTTAAAACCCGCTTTAGCCCGTGGCGAGTTGCGTGCAATTGGTGCAACTACGTTGGATGAATATCAGAAATACTTTGAAAAAGACAAAGCTTTAGAAAGACGTTTTCAGAAAGTACAGGTAAATGAACCTGATACAGAAAGTGCCATTTCTATTTTAAGAGGAATTAAAGATAAGTATGAAACACACCATAAAGTCCGAATTAAAGATGAGGCAATTATTGGTGCTGTAGAATTATCTCAACGTTACATTACCAATCGTTTTTTACCGGATAAAGCGATTGATTTAATGGATGAAGCGATGGCTAAACTACGCATGGAAATCAATTCTAAACCAGAAGAACTAGATGTTTTAGACAGAAAGGTGATGCAATTAGAAATTGAAATTGAAGCCATAAAACGTGAAAAAGATGAGAACAAGTTAAAATCTTTACGTTCTGATTTAGCGAATCTAAAAGAGGAGCGAAATGAAATGAACGCGAAATGGAAATCTGAAAAAGATGTAGTTGATAATATCCAAAATGCAAAAGCTGCCATAGAAGATTTAAAGATGGAAGCTGAAAAAGCAGAACGTGATGGAGATTATGGTAAAGTTGCCGAAATTAGATATGGGAAAATTAAAAAAGCCCAAGAAGATTTAGAAGGTTTTCAAAAAGTTTTAGCAGAAAATCAATCTGAAAAGTCTTTGATAAAAGAAGAAGTTACTTATGATGATATTGCAGAAGTGGTTGCTAAATGGACTGGTGTTCCGGTGACAAAAATGATTCAGTCTGAGCGTGAGAAACTATTACGTTTAGAGGGGCAATTGCATAAAAGAGTCGTTGGACAAGAAGAGGCAATCGTTGCCGTTTCAGATGCCGTTAGACGCTCTAGAGCCGGTTTGCAAAACCCGAATAAACCTATTGGTAGTTTCTTGTTTTTAGGAACCACTGGAGTTGGTAAAACCGAGTTAGCAAAAGCCTTGGCAGAGTATTTATTTGATGATGAAAACGCCATGACACGTATTGACATGAGTGAATATCAAGAGAAACATTCTGTAAGTAGATTGGTTGGAGCGCCTCCGGGATATGTTGGTTATGATGAAGGTGGTCAATTAACAGAAGCTGTTAGAAGAAGACCTTATTCTGTGGTGCTTTTAGATGAAATTGAAAAAGCGCATCCAGATACTTTTAATATCTTATTACAAGTATTAGATGAAGGAAGGTTAACCGACAACAAAGGTCGAGTTGCTGATTTTAAAAACACTATAATTATTATGACCTCTAACATTGGAAGTCATATAATTCAGGATAAATTTAGCAACCCAAAAGCAGATTTAGACGCTGCAACTGAGTTGGCTAAAATTGAAGTTTTAGCGTTGTTAAAACAATCTGTAAGACCAGAGTTTTTAAACAGAATTGATGATGTAATTATGTTTACGCCTTTAAATAAGGAAAATATATTTGAAATTGTAAAATTACAAATAGAACATTTAAAGAAAATGATTGGTAAACAAGAAATTACTTTAGATGCTACCGATGAAGCAATTACGTATTTGGCTGAAAAAGGATATCAGCCTGAATTTGGTGCAAGACCTGTAAAAAGAGTGATTCAGAAAGAAGTATTAAATCAGCTTTCTAAAGAAATTTTATCAGGAAAAATCACTACAGATAGTATTATTTTAATTGACGCTTTTGATGATAAATTGGTTTTTAGAAATCAGTCTGATTTTGTAGAAAGTGTATAGTTTTTGTCATGCTGAATTTATTTCAGCATCTATAAACATGAATCTGAAACAAGTTCAGATTTATGAACAATTTTAGTTCGTTTGGAAAAAGCGGTGTTTGAAAAAACATCGCTTTTTCTTTTTGATTACATTTGTTCTCTAAACCAAATATAATGAAGAAATTTTTACTGCTTTTTGTTTTCGCTTTTACTTTTATAACTGCTTGTTCTTCCGATGAAACAACTACGTATTATTTAATTCGTCATGCAGAAAAAGACAGAACAGATAAAACAAACAAGAATCCTGATTTGAATAAAGTTGGACAAGAAAGAGCTATAAAATGGGCTAATCGTTTTAAAAACGTACCGTTTGATGCTATTTATTCAACAAACTACAACAGAACGATACAAACCGCAACACCAACTGCAGAAAGTAAAAGTTTAGAAATTATAAAGTACAATCCTAGTAAAATGTACGACTCCATTTTTCAGCAAGAAACAAAAGGAAAAACTGTTTTAGTGGTTGGACATAGCAATACAACTCCTGCTTTTGTAAATAAAATTTTAGCCGTAGAAAAGTATAAAGATATAGACGACAACAATAACGCTAACTTATATATTGTTACTATTTCTGGTGATGAAAAAACAAGTGTTGTAGAAACTGTAGAATAAATTAAACCTAAAATTTGAATCTTTGTAATCAATTATATTTTTAAGAAATGGAAATCTCTGTAGATAAAAATTGCAATTTAAAACATCGAATTAATAGAATTAAAGAAAGAGATGCTCAATTTCTGACTTACAATTCAAGTTCAGAATTCAATATTATTAATGAAGATTTAGATCAAGTTTTAGATATTTCTATAGATAATTTTATAGACATCGATTTTATTCCAGAAAAAAAACAAATCTTATATTCAACTGAAGAACTTGTTCAAATAATTGATTATAATAAAAATGTAGTAGACACAATTATTGTCAAAAATGCTAAAATTTATATTCAAAATGAATATTTATGGTTAGCCTCAATGGTTAATGATGATTATATAGAGGTTTCATTATATAACATTTTAGATTTTAGTAAAATAACTTCCTTAAAAATTGAAGATGAAGATTACTTTGATGCTTCTATCCATTTGTATCCTGCTTATGAAAATAATTTAATATTATGGATAGGACAAGGTCAGGATGGTTTTTGGAATGTTTTACTAAAACTTAAAGACAATAAATTAGAAGCTGAAATAGTAGGCAAAGACTTTGTGTTTCCTATTGTTTATTTAGATGAAAATAAATATATAGAAGTAGACGAATTTAATTTGAATGTTATATCAGAATCACCTATAAAATCAATAAAAAATTTAGATTTAGATTCAGAAAAGTATCAGTTTACAAGTTATTATGACTTTTTAAATAAAAATAACATATTGTTTTTAAGCGAAAATGGCTTATTTATTTACAATACGCTATATGAAGAAACAGAAGATGTTAAAGTGATTAACCCTAAAACAGATGAACTACTAAATAGCACGGATTTTAATTATTTCGAAATTATAAATAATACTATTCTGCTTTGCTATGACAATAGTAAAGAAAAAGGTATTTTAAAAATAGCTGTAAATTCAGTTTTAAAAGAACAATAAAGGTTAATAAAAATCAATTTGATATTATTTCTTTTTATTGAAAAAAATGATTGATTTCACCTAACAATTCAGCTTTAGGTTTGTTCATTTTAAGAATTCCAAAAAACGGGTTATTTATTGATTTATCAATTAATTGTCCGTTTCTAATTTTCATTAAATGAGGAAATTTAGTGTAATGTTTTAATCCATATAAAGCTTCAGAAATAAACTCTTTATTGTATTCCGATTCAATATCTCTGCCGTTTAAATACACAATAACAACCTCTTTATTTAGATTTGTAAGGATATTTTCTTCTAAATACTCTTTTGATTTTTTTCTGTTATTATAGCAGAAAAAGTTCTTTCCTTCGTTTTCTTTTAGAAATTTCAAATACTTTTTCTCAAACTTTTTCTTTTGAAAATATTTAAAGATAAAAATAAATATTAGAAATGGAATTGATAGTATTAGTAAAGGAAACCCTACTAAAACTAACAGAATTATTAATAATATGTTTTTAAATTTTTCCACTTATTTTTTAGCTAACTAAAGTTATGTGTAAAAGATTTATCTCTTGGTATTTCCTTTTTAAAGTAGCGGAATTAATGATTAAAAGCTATTAGCTAATAAAAATTTTAATCCTGATTGCAGCAATTGTTTGAGCTCTTTTTCTGAATAAAAAAAGCGAATGTATTTATACTTCGATCAAGATAAGCTCCAAAAACGAAATTGCTTCAAAAAAAACTACTTCTCTTACTTTAAAAGCTGTACTTCGATATTTTCTAAATTTATTTCCGACAATTTTTTAAGCTCATTTTTCTCAAAAGCTTTATCAATATCTGTTAAAGAAATTTCTTTGTTTAAAGGCTTATAATTATCATAATTCACAAAACGAATTCCGTTTTTTAAGACTTCTTTGTTTATAGCTCTAAAACGTTTTCCTCCACCATTTGTATGGTAAGAATATGCCAAGTAATCAACTAAAAAATCTTGTTTACCAATCCAATAAATAAAAACATCATCAAAATCTTCTCCTCCTCCATCTTCAGAGAAAGTAACTTGCACTTTATAATACTCTTCGTCTTTTACCGTAGTTGATGGCAATAACTTTTTTATCACTGCTTTGTCATTTAATCCGAAGGGTAAAACAGAAAAATAGTGTACAGAATTTACTGAATTCGATAAAATGTTAGCTATCGAATCGTTTACTTGATAAGGAATTCCATTCACTAATCTTTTAAATCCATCATTACTTAAAACATCAGAAATAAACCCTACTTTGTCATCTTTCTGCTTTCTTGTAAGCTTAAAACTTCCATTAGGTTTTCTATTGGCAACATACGCTTTGTCTCTAAAATTGAATTTTATTTCGGAATTTGAAATTTTATCTGCTCCAGAAGCAACAATGGCTTTATCAATAACTTGTTGTGCAGTCAACTTGTTTTCAGAAGGTTTACAAGAAATTAAGAAAGCTAAAAAAAGAATTGATAAATATTTCATTGGTTTTGTTTTAATTAGTAGATAATAGAATTCAAAATTACATTTCTTTGACCAAAGTAAAAATGTATCTTTGTTAAAATTATTAAAATTAAAATCAGTCTATGGCTGTTCAGAAAAAGATAAACATAAAGAACAAAAAAGCACGTTTCGAATTTGAAATTCTAGACAAATACGTTGCTGGAATTCAGTTAACCGGAACAGAAATAAAATCTATTCGCTTAAGTCAGGCTAGAATTACAGAAAGTTTTTGTGAATTTAATGATGGCGGAGAACTGTTTATTGTTAATATGTACATTCAAGAATACATGTTTGGACATCACTTTAACCACAAACCAAAAAGTGAGCGTAGATTATTAATGCACAAACGCGAATTACGTTCTTTAAGAAAAGACGTTGAGGCAAAAGGAAATACGATTGTTCCTTTACGTTTGTTTATTAATGATAAAGGTTTTGCCAAATTAGAAATTGCATTGGCAAAAGGAAAACAAACACACGACAAACGAGAAGTTATTAAAGACAGAGATAACAAACGTGATTTGGCACGTATTAAAAAGAGCTTTAACGGTTAATGGATTTTTTAAGACTTATTCGTTACAAAAATCTTTTAATGGTTTTATTAACAATGGTTTTAACCAAATATGCGTTGATAGATTCTATATTTTTTAGCGATCTTAGCTTTAAAAACTACACCTTAATACATACCACTTATTTAGGCATTACTCTAACTCATTATCAATTTATAATATTTGCTTTTAGCATTTTATGCATCACTGCTGGTGGATATATTATTAATGATATTTTTGATATAGAAACGGACAAAATAAACAAGCCTTTAAAAGTAATTATAGAAAAATCTATTTCTAAAAAGAAAGCTTGGATTCTTTACTATTCTAGTAGTATTTTAGGTTTATTTTTAGGCATATATATATCTTTTACTACCGGAAACAGTTTGTATAGTTTCTTTTTTATAGGAACCATTTTAGCACTTTTTTTATATTCTAAATACCTAAAAAAAACACTTTTTATAGGTAACTTATTAGTGTCAGTTCTTTTAGGCTTAGTACTCTTTATAACCATATTATTCAACGAACCCAAAGCACATAACAGTAATTTATTAGAAGTAATAAGCAACACTGCAACAAGTTTCCGGTTACTTTTTATAATGATTACTTATATTATTTTTTCTGTACTTACCAATATTATCAGAGAAATTATTAAAGATATAGAAGACATTAATGGCGATTTAAAAATAAAAGCAAAAACGTTGCCTATTTTATTTGGAAGAAAAAGAGCTTCTAAAGTCGCTTTTTTCTTTAGTGCAATTTTACTAGTATTTCTTTTAATTGTTTTACAATCTTTAATAAGTGACTACGTACTTTTAACCTATGGAATTTTATTTATCCTACTTCCACTACTCTATTTTATGTACAAATTATGGATTTCTGAAAGCAAAAAGGAATTTAGTTTTCTAAGTAATTTAATGAAAGTAATAATGCTTTTCGGAATTTTATCAATGGTATTATTCAAATTGAAATAAAAAATAGATTCCTGCTTCCGCAGAATGAACAACACAAATATATGTTAAGAGAAAAACTAAAAGAATACAACGTAATATTAGCCTCTAAGTCTCCAAGAAGACAACAGTTTTTTAAAGATTTAGATATCGATTTTACAATTGAATTAAAAGAAGTAGAAGAAATTTATCCTCCTGAATTAAAAGGAACAGCCATTACAGATTTTTTAGCAGATTTAAAATCGAAAGCCTTTTCCAATTTATCAGAAAAAGATATATTAATTACTTCAGACACCATTGTTTGGTTAGAAAACACTGCATTAGGAAAACCAAAAGACGAAGCAGATGCTTTTGCCATGTTAAGAGCGTTATCTGGTAAAAAGCACGAAGTAATTACATCTATAAGCATAAAGAGTAAACAGTTTCAAAAGATAGTAAACGACATTACAGTTGTTTCTTTTAAAGAACTGTCAGATGACGAAATAAATTATTACATCAAAAACTACAAACCTTATGACAAAGCTGGAGCATACGGTATACAAGAATGGATTGGTTTTATAGCTATTGATAATTTAGAAGGCAGCTATTTTAATGTTGTGGGGTTACCTGTTCAAAAATTGTACACAGAATTAATGAATCTATAAAGGGATTCAAAACGATAAAACATAATTTTATTTCACTAAATAACAGTACGTTACCATAAAACAAACAATTACTTAACCTAAAGTTAACACACTATACAAACTCATTAAACCTGTTGTTTTTATAACATTTTAAACGGCGTACTTTTGCACCCGCAAATTAAGTAATTTATGAAAACAAGTAATCAGAAAGTAAAAAGTAAAGTTGGTGAACCAACAAAAAATTTAAGCAACACAAATTCAACACTTTGGAATTTAAAAAGACGTTATAGATAAATATAGTTCCTTTTAACTTACAAGCTCTTTTCTATGAAAAGAGCTTTTTTTTTCGTCTCATAATTAAGATAATGAACATCTTTAACCTTTAGATATCTACAAATTATGTAAGTTCTAAATGAAGTTAAAGAGTTGTTTTTCTACTAAAAAACACTTCACTTTTATATTTCATCCATTTTTACAAATAAATCATCGGGTTTCACAAAAAATTAACCTTTCTAAAAGCAATTATTCATATTATTGCAATATGCAAAGACTATTATACATTTTGTGCTTATTCGCGTCTTTAAGCACACTCTCACAGAACGATACCATTCGTGTTAAAACACTAAAAGGACAAATTATTCACGCTGTAAGCAAAAAAGCTTTAAGTGCTTCTCATATATTAAATCTAAACACTGTACAAGGTACAATTACAAACGATAGAGGTTTCTTTGAAATCCCTACAAGAGCAAACGATACGATTTTGGTTTCTTATTTAGGATATGAATCTATAAAATTAAAAATTACAAACGATTTGTTAAAAGGAAACGAATTACTAATTGCTTTGTATGAAAAACCAGAAGAAATTAGAGAGGTTGTTATAAAATCTACTCAATTAATTGGTGTTTTAGAAATTGATGTAAAACAAGTACCAAAAGATCGATTTACAAGAATTAAAATAAACGGACTACCACAGACCTATGAGGTTGGTAAACCTAAAGGAAAAGACTTCTCATCACCAATTGCGGCATTATTTCAACCTGTAGATTATTTATACAATCTCTTTGGAAGTAAACCCAAACAATTAAAAAAATTACAGAAGCTTAAAAAAGAAGATGATTTACGTAAAATGTTAGCTGGTAAGTTTGACAGAGAGGTAATGATGGAGTATCTACAAATGGACAGACAAGAACTTACAGAATTACTTACAGACTGTAACTACTCTGAATACTTTATTAAAAAGGCATCTGATTTACAAATGATTGAAGCTGTATTGGATTGTTATGAAAATTACAAAGCAATAAAGAACGGTAAAATAGAACTTGATAAAATTCCCGTAAAAAATTAATTCTATATATATTCTAATATAGAAATAACAATATTATTATAACCTTGAGGCTTCATCCTCAAGGTTTTTTATTTCTACAAACTTATTGACAACTAATACTTCATTCTTAAAAAATCACCTAAAACTGAAAAGAGTCGAAAACAATATTGCTTCCGACTCTAATCAACTATTAAAACTAACTATTAACCAACTAAAAATACAGTCATACTGTATTTTATATCTAAACTTTTTATCTCTTCACCAATACCTTTTAAATCTCCTTTATCCTATTTTGAATTCTTTTATATAATATTTAATCTCAAAAACCATAATGTTATTTTGAGTTATTTTTGATAGTAAGGAAAGCCTTAAACAAGTTCTAAGTCTAAATCAATTCAAACTAACGTATCTAAATTTAAAAACTTACAATAGCTTAAATAAATTACCTACACTTATAAGACACAAAAAAGACAGTAACGTTACAAGTTAAAAAGTACTTTAACAGAACTTTAAGTTTCTAAAAATAAGCACAAAAAAAAATCCAGCTAGCGCTGGATTTTCATTGAGAATGATTTCTCTTATTAATTTTCACATCCCGCGTTAGCAGAAATTATCTTTTTACTGATTTCCTAAAATAATAGGTAAACCATCTTTACCAGAACCAATAACAATTACTTTACTATTAGGTGATTTAGCCAACTCTAAAGTAGCACCGATTCCTTTTTCTTGTAAAATTTTATCAGTTAAAGAAGCACTTAAAATCTTATTTGCAACCGCTTTACCTTCTGCATCAATTTTTTGTCTTTCTGCTTCTTTTAATGCTTTTGCTAATCTAAATTCATATTCTAAAGACTCTTGCTCTTGTTTTAACTTCGTTTCAATGGCAGTTCTAATAGTAGTTGGTAATTTAACATCTTCTACCAAAACTCTCTTTACCATTAAAAATTGCTCTTTTAGAACAATTTGAATTTCATCTAAAATTTCTTGCTCAATTACATCTCTTTTACTAGAATATAACTGCTCTGGAGTATAACGACCAACAACACTTCTTGCAGCTGCATTAATAGCAGGATCTAACAATTCACGCTCATAATCTTCACCTTTAGTCTTTATCAACATTCCTAAATTAGAAAACTCAGGTTCATACCAAATTGTACCATTTACCTTTACTTCTAATCCATTAACAGAAAGCACATTCATTTCTGTAGAAATAGCTTGCTGACGCACTTTTCTTACAATCATACGATTCCAAGGAGCTACAATCTGAAAACCTTCTCCATATGTTTTTTCTGTGTTAATACCATCTCCCAATGCCTCAAAAACAACACCACCTTCTCCAGGCCCAATAGTCACTGTAGATTTAGAAAATAAAATGATTACTACTACCGCTAAAATGATAAAAAAAACACCTCCCTTAGGAAACTTTATATCTACTTGATTATTCGCCATACTTATAAATTTTGATTAATTACAAATTTACAATTTAACTTTGTGAAACACAATATATATAATCTATATATTGGTTAAAAAGCGTTAATATTTAACATAATTTTAGATATAAAAATGATCCTTAAACTTAATCTTCTAATCGATTTTTTACATATTCAATTTCTGTTTTTCCATGCTTTTTAGGGTGCCCATTTTCATCGAGACAAACCATAACAATTTTATCTACCACAATAATGGTTTTTCTTGTTAACTTATTTCTAACACTACACGTTAAAGTTATAGAGGAATTTCCGAATTTTAAAACATCAATCCCTATTTCAATAATATCTCCTTGTTTTGCAGAACTTACAAAATCTATTTCAGACATGTATTTTGTAACTGTTTTTGTGTGCTCTAATTGAATAATTGCATAAATAGCTACTTCTTCATCAATAAATTGTAATAATCTACCTCCAAATAAGGTTCCATTTGGGTTTAAATCTTCGGGTTTAACCCACTTTCTTGTGTGAAATCTCATATTAATTTTTAAATTTAAATTTTTCCGTAATATTTTCTAATAAACCATTCTATTGATAACAAGCCTGTAACAACAAACAAAACCCATTTCCAGTCTATTAAGTTTTGGTCTTTACTGATTGATTTTTGTGTTGTATAAAATGATTTATCTTCTAAAAGAATTTTCTTTAATTCCTCTATTTCATCTTTAAAAAACAGCTTTCCTCCTGTTCTATTTGCCAATTTTTGCAACTTTTCTGAATCTGCATTGGTAAACTGCTCTTCTATTTGATACTCAGTAACTTTAAACTTACCGTACCTGTGTATATTTTGTCCATTTACCGAAACTTTATAATCATAGTCTCCAGCAATAAGGTTTTCTATTTCCGTTTGATAAGCGTTATTTATTAACGAAAAAGGATTATTTACAACTTCTTTTGTTGCTGAATTCGTAACAGTGATCTCTAAGGAAGCTCTTGAATCAAACAGGTAATTTTTGTCTGTATAAAATGCTGATATTTGAATGGTAGCATTGGCAGGATACAAACTTTCCGCATTAACTTCTAAGCGATTTCTCTTTTTATTGGACGCTAAATACTGAACTAAATTTCCAATAAAAGCATCAAAATCTTGAAAGGAATTTGAGTTTAAAAAACTAGTCGCTCTCCACTTCCACAAACCTTCGCCAAACAAAACACCAGATTTTTGATTGTTCTCTTCTAAGGTTACCAGCAAAGGTTGCTTGGTTTCTAAACCATTTATATTTTGATACAATAATATTTGATGTTCTTTAGAAATGTCAACCGATCCAAACTGATCTTTAAGTGGTGGAAATTGATTAAAACCAATATCTTTTTGTAAAAAAGTTAAAAAGGAATCACTAAAAATGGCTCCATAATTCTCTGTTTGATTCAGTGTGTTTTTCTTGAATCCTAATTGTTGTTTGTTGATAAAATTCCAATCTGAATTTGTTCCTGAAATTAAAAGATAATTGTTATTATTCGTTTTAACCTCATTTAAAACCTTGTTAAACTTATTGTTCGGTTGATTAAAAATAACTAACTGATAATCATTGATATTGAATTTAAATTTATCAATTAAAAAAACATCTACAGAACGTTGTTTATTACTTTCTATTGATTTTTTTAAAACACCTAAATCTGGATGAAGAACCGAAGTTAAAATCAATACTTTTGTTTGTTCATCGATTACTTCTACAGAGAAAATTTTGCTATTATTCTTTGTGTTTTTCTCTCCTTCTATCTTATTAATTGATGCTGTGTAATATTGAAGTCCTTCTTTACTTGAAGTTATATTTGTTAAAATTGTTTGAATATTATTCGTTTCTGAGAACTGTATGTTTTTAGTAAAAACAGTTTTTCCTTCTTTGTAAATCGAAAACTGAGAAGACACATTTTCCTTACCTTCATAATTCAGAAACACTTCAACCGGAAATTTATTTTTTATGTAGCTGTACTTATTTACATTTAACTGAGCAATTTTTAAATCTTTATATTGAACAGTATCACCAAAAACAATGGGATATATTTTTTGCTTAGAATTGATAAACTCATAATCATTGCCAATCGTTTGGTTTCCGTCTGATAATAAGATTATCGGCGCAATTTTATCCTCATACAAATCATTTGCAGCCGTTATTGCTTTAGACACATTGGTTTCATTCTCTATAAAAGAAAGTGAATCTAAGGGCTTTAGATCACTTCCGAAACTAAAGCTATTGATATCAAATTTCTCATTAATGCTTTTATCGTTTTTAATTTCTGATAAAAATATTGTAATGTTCTTCGTTTCGTTAAAAAAAGGAATGGATTTAGAATCATCAACTAATACAGTTAAAATAGGTTTTGTATTTATGAGTTCTATTTTTTTAATCGTTGGGTTTATCAGTAATAAAAGCAACAAAAAAAGACTCATTGTTCTTAAAACAAATAATATAACATTGATTTTAGCCTTATTTTTTTCTTTAAAAAAGTACTGAAAATACGCTACCGAAAGACTCAGTAACAGGGCTAAAATAATATATAGAATTGTAATTGTTTGCAATGATTTTTATTTATGTGAAATATATAAAGAACTATTTTAAAATGAGTGTTATTTTTTTAGAGTCTTTCTATGAATTATCTAATTTAGATTTGTACCAAATATTTAAAATTAAACCACCAATAATTAATGCGATTCCTAAAAAACTATAAAAAGTATAAATTTCTCCGAATAAGAAAACGCCAAAAGTAGCTGTATAAATAACCTCAAAATATTTAATTGGTGCCACTATATTTGTCGAAGCGGTCTGAAAAGCTTTGGTCATAAAAACCTGCCCTACATAACCCAAAATACCTAAAAGTAATAAAAACAACCATTCAATTCCTTTAGGAGTTGTCCAGTTATTTATAGAAAGTATACCTCCTAAAACAGTAGCAAACATCATAAAATAATTTACTACTACAAGAGGGTGTTCACTCTTACCAATTTTATTAATAATTACATAAACTAAGCCGCTAAGTACAGAAGCTAGTAAAACCAAGATTAAACCCGTTGTATTTATTTGATGATCAAATCCTTTTAACACAAAAACACCTACAAGTGAAATTACAAAAAAGCCCCATTGTAAAGGTTTAATTTTCTCCTTTAATAAAAATACCGCAAAAATAGCGGAAAAAATCGGAGCAATATACCTTATGGAAACCGCAGTACCAATAGATAAATACTTTATAGACATAAAAAAAAGACTCATTGAAGTTGTTCCTGCTATCGCTCTTAAAATTAGTGATTTATTATTTTTACCAATCATTGGTATTTTATTTTTTAATAAAAAACCAACCGTAAAAAAAAGTGATCCTAAAGACCTAAAAAAAACGATTTCAAAAGTAGGAATACCTTTTAAATATTTAACAGTAGAATTCATGCAGGCAAAAGCTAAAGTGCTTATCAACATGTATTTTATGGCTCTTTTTACTTCCAAAACTAATCTTTATTTATCTGTTATTTTATCTGGTTTCTTTAAACTCAAAGAACCTATAAATAAAAAAACTAAAAAAGGAATTAACACATAACTTACATAACGATAACTCCCTAAACTCGTAAAACAATAACTAAATAAACTTGGCGCCAAAGCACTTGCAATAACCAAAAAACTCATTACTTTTCCGGTAATAGCACCTAAATACTCTCTTCCAAAATAACGTGGCCAAGTAACTGCATTTACCACTGCAAAAAGTCCGCTGTAGGTTCCTAAACCAATTATCAATAAATAAATCCCCATAGCATCATCTAAAACTAAAAGTCCTATAGAAGCTATAATTCCACTAAAAAGCATAATGAATAAATATATTTTATGCGCTATATAATCACTTAAGATGTTTGCTACTGTAGATACAGAAATAGCAATGATAGAAATTGGCAGAAAAACAGCAATTGCTTCTGTTTTATCATAGCCTTGTGTATTAAAAATTGAAATTACATGAAAGGTAAAGCCTGTAGTAAAAAAACTATTAAAAGCTAATGCCAAACCAAACATCCAAAAGGCACGTGTTTTTTTGGCTTCCTCTAACGTAAAATTAACCTCTATAATTTCTACGTTCTTTTTTTTAGTTTTCTTTTTAGAAAGAAAACCATCCGGAATTAAGCCAAAATCTTCTGGCTTGTTTCTGTAAAATTGAAGAATTAAAAAACTAAAAATAAACAAACAGACTGCTAATATCTGCCAACTTACCTCCCAACCTTTTTCATCAATTAAATAATTAAATAAGATTGGTGAACTAGAAAAACCTAATGAAACGGTAATACTACTAATAGAATTTACCTTACCTCGGTTTTTATCAAACCACATCATTACCATATTTCTAGAAGCCATTGTGAGTACACCTTGACCACAAAAACGAACAAGAAAAAACAAAACACACAACAATACAAAAGGAATAAACCAAGATTTTGTGTTTAAAAAAAGTTTAAGAACATCACTAATTCCTTCCGCAAAAGAAAAAATAATTAACGAGACTGCTAAAAAGAATGCTGCAAAAAAAGCAACATATCTTGCTCCGAATTTATCAAATAATCTTCCGGCCTTTGTAACAAAAAAAGCACTTAACAAGGTACCAATTAAGTATGCATTACTAAATTGGTTTCGAGTTAAACCCAAGGCATCTTTTACAGGATCTGTAAAAACAGAAACTCCTACAGTCTGACCAGGAATACTGAACAAAACACCAATACTGCCAAAAACTAAGACTACATATCCGTAAAAAAAAGGCCATTTTTTAGGATTTATAAAAGAAAATGAATTTTCGTTTTTCACGTATCTAAGGTTTTATAACTTCTTCTGCATCTACCTTTGCAATCCTTTTTCTAGAGGTAATAAAATAGACACCTGTTAATAAAACCATAGACGCAAGAATAGACTGACTTGTAAGTACTTCATCTAAAAAGTACCATCCTAAAAGCATTGCTATAATAGGATTTACATAAGCAGAAGTAGCAACTTTATCTGGAGACACTAATTTTAGCAAATAATTAAAGGCTGTAAAAGCAATAATACTTCCAAAAACAACCAACATACCCATAGAATACTTCACTTCTTGAGACCAGTCTAAAGGAGAAGTCATGGTTTCACCAAAAGAAAAACTCATTATAATTAGAAACAAACCAGCAAACAACGTCTGGTACCCTGTAGTAATAAAGAAGTTTTTAGGCAAATCTGCTTTAGACACGAACACGCCGCCATAACTCCAACTTAACACACAGGTTAAAATCATAAAAATACCTAGTAAACTACCTTCTGATGCAGTAATAGATTGTTGACTCACCAATAAATACATTCCCAGAATACCCAAAGAAACACCAATTATAGATTGTTTCTGCATTGGTTTTCTATCTATCAGTCGTAATAATATTAAAACAAATAATGGCTGCGTAGAGGCTAACAAAGCAGCAAAACCACTATCTAAATATACAAGTGCCCATACAAAAACACCGTTACCATACACTAAGAAAAAAAAGCCAGAGATACAGCAGTTAATTAGTTGTTTTCTTGTAATTCTAAGATCTAATTTCAAGATTTTAGAAATGATCATTATTAAAATCCCAGCCCCTGAAAAACGTAACGAAGCCATAAAAAATGGAGGTAACGCCGTTACCGCGATTTTATTAAATAAATAAGTGGAACCCCATACAATGTATATTGTAAAAAAGGCTAAAACAATTAATATTTTTGATTTTTTCAAAACAAGTAATTTATCAACCAAAGATAAATATAGAAAGGCTATAAATAAAATTACTGCTTAACCTATTTTGCATTAAAATTAACCTCGTATAAAATTTTAAACCTCACAAGTATTTACTTGTGAGGTTTTGGTTATCTAAAACCATTACTAAACTAACTCTTCTCTTCTTCTGTTTTATTGTTAATATAATCGATATCTCTTGTATTTTTTTGTACAGAAATGGCACCAAATAAACTTAATAAGAATGAAATTCCATAAAATCCTTTTTCACTTAAAAGAAAATCTGCATTCCTCAGTCCTATGATTAATAACAGTATCGCAGCAAGAACCACTACCCAACTAATTCCGTAGTACATTTCACTAACTTTTATCTCTTCTGCTTTATCTCTCACCGCTTTTTGTAGGGAAATTACAGCGTAAATACCCATTAAAAGAATAGCGAAATAAAATCCTTTTTCATTTAATTCAATCGAGGCATTCCACAAACCGATACAGTAAGAAACTAGACCAATTATTAAAGCTCCCCAAGAAGCACCAACATAAGCAGAAGTTGGTTTTGAATTTAACTCATTATTTACTTTTTTCTTTTTACTTTCTTTTTTAGTTTCTTCATTAATTGAAGATGTTGTTTGATAATTCATAATATTTAGTTTAATAATTATGATACAAATTTGCAACCCTTTTAAAGTTATAAGAATTCAATTTACAACAATTACTGACGATATAATTTTAACAAAACATATAAAATTTAATAAATTTATTATATTTACAATCTATTTACTGACGATATAATGATAAATTTAAAAGAAGTATTAAACACTTTTACTAGAGAACAACAACAAGATTTTCTTTCTTACCTTGACAAAAAAAACAAAAGGAAAGATGCTAAAAACTGTCAATTAGTAAACCTTTTGCTAGAAGACAATTTATCATCTACAGAAATTTCTGAAAAATTATACGGCAAACAAAATAAAGTAGCTTTACATGCACTTAGAAAACGTTTGTTTCAATCTCTTATAGATTTTACAGCAAACACAAGTATGAAAGAAGAAAATTCAATCGATATTCTTTTGATAAAAAACATTCTATCTGCTAGGTACTTTCTTAAAAAGGGACAACTAAAAGTTGGGTATCAAATTTTAGACAAAACCATCGTAACGGCAAATGAATACCAATTATTTGCAATTTTAAATGAAGTATATCATACGAAAATTCAATATGCACATTTAAACCCAGACATAAACCTAGAGAAGTTAATCGCCGATTTTAAAGAGAATCAAAATAAACTTATTTTAGAAGACCAACTAAATATTGCGTACGCTAAAATTAGAACTTCATTGGCTAATTATCGTCAAAACAAATCTAATATTGATATTAAAAAATTGATAGATCTTGTTTTAAAAGAACAAGACATTGCAATTAATGATTCTTTATCCTTTAAATCATTATATCAAATTATTAAGATAACAAGCATATCATCTGCTCAAAAATTTGATTATTATAATATTGACGAATTCATTATCGAAACATATCAAATTATTCAAAATCATACATCAAAGGACAAACAACTTAATTATCACTTAGAGGTTTTGTATTTAATTGCGAACGTACTTTTTAGAAACAAGAAATTTGAAGAATCCGAACACTATTTAAAATTGATGCTCTTTTACATGAATGCAGAAAATAAAAAATATTATAATGACTTTATTCAGAAATATGATTTATTACACGCTCTTAACTTAAACTACACAAATAAACAAGTAAAAGCTATTTCTTTATTAGCGCCTTATATCGATAAAAAAAATACAACTATTGTTTCACAATTAGACTTCTCACTTTCTTTAATTGTTTTTTATTACCAGCATAAATCCTTAGAAAAAGCTCAAAAAATAGTATCTAAATTTTACCATACGGACAAATGGTATATCGAAAAAGCAGGAATTATTTGGACCATCAAAAAAAACCTAATTGAAATTTTATTACAAATAGATTTAGGAAATATTGATTTGGTAGATTCAAGGTTAAAAAGCTTTAAAAGAAACTATTTCTCTAAACTTTTAGACATGAATCAAGAAAAGGTAATTACCTATTTAAAATTAGTAGAAATCTATTATAAAAACCCAGAAGTAGCCACTACAATAGCCTTTAAAGAAAAAGTACAAACTTCATTTGACTGGTTAGACACCAAAAAAGAAGATATTTTTATGATGAGTTTCTTTGCTTGGTTAAAAGCAAAAATGACCAAACAAGATATGTATTTGGTCACTTTAGATTTGATAATAAATAAATAATTATGAAACCACTATTAATCCCGAAAAAAACATCCTTTTTGGCACAATACTTGTTAAATTTATAATTCCTTTTAATTAAAAATGTATATCATGAAACACGTCTATATCTTCCTATTAATTATTTCCTCTTTATTTTTATACAACTGTAGTAAAGACGACAAAGATATTGACGTTAGATATACAATAGATGATTTACAAAAAATCCATGGAAATAGCTCTAAAACATGGAAAGTTGAGGCTTTTTACAAAACCTATGAAAATGATGTACTTAGCGAACTTAACGAATGTTATACCGATGATGAATATACTTTTTTCTACGATAAAAATGAAGCTCAAGTAACACTTGGTAATATTTCTTGTTACTACGATAATCCAACAGAACAAGAAGGTCGATTAACGTATAGTTTCTATGAAGATTCAGGTAAAATTTTCATCAATATTTCTAAAGGAGAAAGTCTTAATGAAAATTTTAGAACTGAACTTACTATTCTTGGTTTAGAAGAACTTAGTGAAACTAGAATGGTTTTTACAGCAGGAGATTATCCTTATTATGGAAAAGCTTTAGTTTTTACATCTGTACCGTAAACCTTTCAAAAAGTATTATTTATGTCTTCCTTTTAATTCCTCTTCAATGTCTTTTAAAGTGAATCCTTTTGCTTGTAACAACATTAAGTAATGGAACATTAAATCTGCCGATTCATATAAAAACAACTCGTCGTTATTATCCATTGCCTCAATAACAGTTTCTACTGCTTCCTCTCCTACTTTCTGAGCAACTTTGTTAATTCCTTTAGAAAACAAGCTTGCTACATAAGATTTTTTAGTGTCTTTGTTAGCAACTCTTTCTGTAATTACGTCTTCTAAAGTAGAAAAGAAACCATAGTTTGGTTTGTTTTCTTCTCCCCAACAAGTACTTGTTCCCTTATGGCAGGTTGGTCCATTCGGATTTACAGAAACTAATAATGTATCATTATCACAATCTAGTTTTATATCAACCAAATTCAATACATTTCCACTTTCTTCACCTTTTGTCCAAAGTCTATTTTTAGTTCTAGAAAAGAAAGTAACTAATTTAGTTTCTTGTGTTTTAGCAAAAGCTTCTTCATTCATATACCCCAACATCAAAACGTTTTTTGTGGTTGCATCTTGAATGATTGCGGGTACTAATCCGTCGTTGTTTTTATTGAAATCTATATTCATAATTATTGTTTTTTGTCATTTCGAAATGAGC
Source organism: Polaribacter sejongensis (assembly GCF_038024065.1). Taxonomy (NCBI): domain Bacteria; kingdom Pseudomonadati; phylum Bacteroidota; class Flavobacteriia; order Flavobacteriales; family Flavobacteriaceae; genus Polaribacter; species Polaribacter sejongensis. Next base: position 911,565 of record NZ_CP150667.1, read on the forward strand.
TTTTTTTAAGTGATTGAGAAATCTTTATTTTAAAATATTTCTCATTATTCTTCAGAATGACATTGTAATTTTTTTATAACCTTACCGGTATATTTTGTTTTTTCAACTCCTCTTTCAACTCCAAAATAGGAATTTCTCCAAAATGAAAAACACTCGCAGCTAATGCGGCATCTGCTTTCCCTTTTTTAAACGTATCAGCAAAATGCTGAATTGTCCCTGCTCCTCCAGAAGCAATAATAGGAATGTTTAATATTTCTGATAAATGTGCCAAAGCTTCATTTGCAAAACCTCCTTTTGTGCCATCATGATTCATAGAAGTAAACAAAATTTCTCCTGCTCCACGCTCTTCTACTTCTTTTGCCCAATCAAAAAGTTTGATCTCTGTAGGAATCGTTCCTCCAGCTAAATGCACAAACCATTCTCCATCAATTTGTTTAGCATCGATTGCAACTACCACACATTGACTTCCAAATTTCTCTGCCAATTCGTTAACCAATTCTGGTCTTTTTACTGCCGATGAATTGATAGAAACCTTATCTGCTCCCCATTTTAACAACTCATTTACATTTTCTACAGAAGAAATTCCACCACCAACTGTAAACGGAATATTCACTTGTTCCGCCACTTGATGCACCATTTCTATCATGGTTTTCCTACCTTCTAACGTTGCAGAAATATCTAAAAAAACCAATTCGTCTGCACCTAAATCTGCATATTGTTTTGCTAAAACCACAGGGTCTCCTGCATCTATTAAATTTACGAAATTAACACCTTTTACAGTTCTTCCGTTTTTAATATCTAAACAAGGTATTATTCTTTTTGTTAACATAAGCCCATCCTAACCTTCCCAAAGGGAAGGAACTAATTTGTTACTATTAATATAATCATGGATATTTTTTCTACATTTTATCCATGATATCAGTTCGAGTGATTTCGATTTTTATCGAAATTATATCGAGAACCATTTTATTTTTTAATTATAAATTCTTCCAACTGTTTTAAGCTGATTTTATTCTCATAAATCGCTTTTCCAATAATTACACCTTCGCAACCATTTTCTGCCAATTTAGGCAATTCATCAAAAGCTGAAATTCCACCAGAAGCAATTAACTTTACATTTTTTACTTCAGATAAAATTTGATTATAAATATCAAAACTTGGTCCTTGTAACATGCCGTCTTTAGAAATATCGGTACAAATAATATACTGAATTCCTTTTTGATGATAATCAGCAATAAAAGGAATCAATTCTAAACTACTTTCTTCCTGCCAACCATTGGTTGCAATCTTTCCTCCTGTTGCATCAGGATAAAAATCAGCTCCTAAAATAATTTTTTCTGAACCATATTTTTCAATCCAACTTTCAAAAATCTCGCTATTTTTTACAGCAATACTTCCTCCTGTAATTTGATTAGCCCCAGAATTAAAAGCAATTTCTAAATCTTTATCAGACTTTAAACCACCACCAAAATCAATTTTTAAATTGGTTTTAGAAGCAATCTGTTCCAATACTTTATGATTGATAATCTGACTTGCTTTTGCACCATCTAAATCTACCACATGTAAATACTCGATACCTGCAGCTTCAAATTCTTTGGCTACTTCTAAAGGATTTTCATTATAAATTTTCTTTGTGTTATAATCTCCTTTTGTTAAACGAACACATTTTCCGTCTATAATATCTATTGCTGGTATTATTCTCAAAATAGTCTTTTTATTAATTATTGTCATTTCGAAATGAGCCTTTTAGGCGATTGAGAAATCTTATCATGAGATTCCTAGATTCCTCTTCGTTCCTCAGTCGGAATGACATCCGTTATTATTTATAAATTTAGGAAGTTCTTCAATATCTGTTCTCCTGCTAAACCACTTTTTTCTGGGTGAAACTGAGTACCATAAAAATTATCTTTTTGTAAAGCAGAAGCATATTCAAATTCATAATCTGTAGTCGCAATGGCTTCTTCACAATTTTCTGCGTAAAAACTATGCACCAAATACATAAACTCTTTTTCTTTAATTCCTGTAAATAAATCTGATTTTAAATTATAAATAATATTCCAGCCCATTTGCGGAACTTTTACAGCTTTCGAAAACTTCTTTATCGCTACATCAAAAATCCCTAATCCTTTTGTATTTCCTTCTTCAGATGAATTACACATTAATTGCATTCCTAAACAAATTCCTAAAACAGGTTGTTTTAAAGTAGGAATCACTTTATCTAATCCGCTTTCTTGCAACATTTTCATTGCTGAACTTGCTTCTCCAACACCAGGAAAAATCACTTTATCTGCCGCTTTTATTTCATCAATATTATTTGATAAAACAGCATCAATTCCTAATCTCTTAAACGCAAACTGAATACTTTTTATGTTTCCTGCTCCGTAATCTATAATTACTAATTTCATTATAAAACTCCTTTTGTTGATGGTAAAAACATTTTGTTTGCATCTCTTTTAACCGCCATTTTCATCGCTTTAGCAAACGCTTTAAAAATCCCTTCAATTTTATGATGCTCATTTGCGCCTTCTGCCTTAATATTTAAATTACATCTTGCGCCATCTGTAAACGATTTAAACAAATGTAAAAACATTTCTGTTGGCATATCACCAATCATTTCACGTTTAAAATCAGCTTCCCAAACCAACCAAGGTCTTCCGCCAAAATCTACCGCTGCTTGTGCCAAACAATCGTCCATTGGCAAACAAAATCCATAGCGCTCAATACCCAATTTATTTCCTAATGCTTTATTGAATAATTCTCCCAAAGCAATCATGGTATCCTCTATGGTGTGATGTTCATCAACCTCTAAATCTCCATCTACTTTTACCGTTAAATCCATTGCTCCATGACGACCAATTTGATCTAACATGTGGTCGAAAAACTTAACTCCTGTAGAAATATCATTTTTACCAGAACCGTCTAAATTTAATTTGATATAAATCTTCGTTTCGTTGGTATTTCTTGTGATTTCAGAAACTCTATCTTCTAATTTTAAAAACTCATAAATAGTTTTCCAATCGGTAGATGTTAAAGCAATACAATCTAAAATTTCTTGCTTAGAAGTCTCAATTTCATCTGCACCTAATTCTGGGTCTTCAGACAAAAAGATTCCTTTTGCGCCTAAATTCTTAGCCAATTCCATGTCTGTAATTCTATCTCCTAAAACAAAAGAATTTGCCAAATCATATTCCTCAGAAAAATACTTGGTTAACAAACCTGTTCTTGGTTTACGTGTTTCAGCATTTTCATGCGGAAACGTTTTATCGATACAAACTTCAGAGAAAACAACACCTTCCTTTTCAAATGCCGATATTACTTTATTTTGTGCTGGCCAAAAAGTATCTTCCGGAAAAGAATCTGTACCTAATCCATCTTGATTGGTTACCATCACCAATTCAAAATCTAGTTCCTCGGCAATTCTTGCCATGTAACGAAACACCTTCGGATAATACTCTAACTTTTCTAGACTATCTAATTGATAATCTACAGGCGGTTCTAATACTAAAGTTCCGTCTCTGTCTATAAATAATACTTTTTTACTCATCTTATATTTTTTCCTGCAGGGTTTCTAGAACCTTGTAAGTTTGTTTATTTTAATATTACTGTATTGCCTTTAAAGCTCTTAATAACCTTTGATTTTCTTCACAAATCCCCACACTAATTCGCAAACAATTTTCGCACAAAGGTTGTGTAGTTCTGTTTCTAATAACCACACCATATTCAATTAACTGCTTATAACGTTTTGTTGCATCATCTACCTTTAACAATAAAAAATTACCATCCGAAGGATATACTTTTTCTATATAACTAACACAACACTCTAACTCCTTTTTAAGACGCTTTCTCTCGCTAATTAATTGAGAAATTTCATTCTCAACTTCATCCATCTTTTGCAATCTTACAATGGCTCTTTGCTGCGTTAATTCATTTACGTTATAAGGTGGCTTTATATTATTTAAAATTTTAATAATTTCTTTGGATGCATAACAAACTCCTAAGCGAATTCCCGCTAAACCAAATGCTTTAGATAAAGTTTGTGTAATGATTAAATTAGGAAATTGCGACAATCTTTCTAACCAACTTCTTTGTTCAGAAAAATCGATATACGCTTCATCAATAACAACTAATCCTTTAAATTTTGTAAGCAATTCTCTAACCGATTCTGCTGTAAAACTAATTCCTGTTGGGTTGTTTGGAGAACACAAAAACAAAATTTTACTATTGGCATCAGCTGCTTTTAAAATCTGACTGACTTGTGGCTGAAAATCACCTTCACTTAACAATACCTCTCTATTTTCGATGGCATTGATGTTTGCCAACACATCATACATTCCGTATGTAGGTGGCAATGAAATTACATTGTCTTTATTAGGTTCGCAAAAAGCTCTATAAATTAAATCTAAAACTTCATCACTTCCATTTCCTAAAAGAATATTTTCTTTGCTGACTCCTTTAATATCAGCTAGTAAATCTTTTACACCGTTTTGTTGTGGGTCTGGATATCTATTAACACCGTTTTCAAAAGGATTTTCATTAGCATCTAAGAAAATCATTTCTGTAGTATTAGCATCTTTATATTCATCTCTTGCGGAAGAATATGGTTTTAGAGATTTTATATTTTCTCTAACTAAGTTATTGATGTTAAAGTCTGTTTTCATTGCTGTTATTTTCCAAACCTCACAGGTTTTAAAAACCTGTGAGGTTTATCTTATTTTAAATCTTTTAAACGAATAGAAACTGCATTTTTATGTGCATCTAAGCCTTCTGCTGCTGCCATTAATTCTATTGATTTTCCAATAGTTTGTATTCCTTCTTTAGAAATTTGTTGAAACGTAATACTTTTAGTAAAACTATCTAAATTTACTCCGGAATACGATTTAGAAAATCCGTTTGTTGGTAATGTATGATTGGTTCCTGAAGCATAGTCGCCTGCACTTTCCGGGGTATAATTTCCAATAAAAACAGAACCTGCATTTTCTATATTATCTATATAAAAATCATTGTTATTTGTACAAACAATAAAGTGTTCTGGACCATACTCATTAATCAACTCTAAAGCGATTTCATCATTCTCTACAAAAATAGATTTCGAATTATTGATCGCTTTCTGAGCAATTTCTGCTCTCGTTAGTTTTGCTAACTGAATTTCAATTTCTTTGGCAACCTCAGCAATCATTTCTTTGGATGTTGATACCAAAATAACTTGACTATCAGCACCATGTTCAGCTTGACTTAACAAATCTGAAGCCACATAACTTGCGTTTGCAGAATCGTCTGCAACGACTAACAATTCACTTGGACCTGCAGGCATATCTATAGCAACACCATGTTTTGTAGACAGTTGCTTCGCAACCGTTACATACTGATTTCCTGGGCCAAATATTTTATACACTTGCGGAATGGTTTCTGTTCCAAACGTATATCCTGCAATAGCTTGAATTCCGCCAACTTTTATAATTTTTGTAACTCCGCATAAATTTGCAGCATACAAAATAGCCGGATGAATTTTACCTTCCTTATTTGGAGGAGAACACAATACAATTTCTTTACAACCTGCAATTTGTGCAGGAATTGCCAACATTAAAACCGTAGAAAACAAAGGTGCTGTTCCGCCAGGAATATACAAACCAACTTTAGTAATTGGTCTTTTTTCTTGCCAACAAGAAACTCCGTTTGCCGTTTCTACAAAAACTTTATCGGTTTTTTGAGCAGTATGAAATTTGGTAATATTCTCTTTTGCAAGAATAATAGCGTCTTTTAATTCATTAGAAACTAATGAAATTGCTTCTTCTATTTCATCTAGCGAAACAATTGTATTTTCTAAAGAAACACCATCAAATTTTGCGGTGTATTTCTTTACAGCTGCATCCCCGTTTTCTTTGACATCAGCAAAAACCTCATTTACAACTCCTTCTATATCATCAACCGTTTTTGTGGGTCTCTCTAAAATTTGAGACCACTCTTTTCTGGATGGGTTTATAATTGTATTCATGTTTTAAATTTCTCCTGCATGGTTTCTAAAACCTTGTAGGTATTTTACTTTTTAATTTATACTTACAAAGTTATTTAAACCTTGCAGGATGTTAGCAAACTTGTAATTTGCGTTAGGGATTGTAGCATTTGTTTGAGCTCTTTTTTCTTTTTTAGAAAAAAAGCGAGTGCGAAAAGCCCGTTAAAACGCCCAAATAAAAATATTAAAGCACCATTTTTTCAATAGGACACACTAAAATACCTTCTGCTCCATTTGCTTTTAACTCTTCTATAATTTCCCAAAATTCATTCTTGCTAATTACCGTGTGCACAGAACTCCACCCTTTTTGCGCCAATGGCAAAACAGTAGGACTTCTCATACCTGGTAATAAATTTAAGATGTCATCTAATTTCTCGTTAGGTGCATTTAGCAACACATATTTAGAGTCTCTTCCTTTTAAAACAGACTGAATTCTGAATTGAATTTTCTCTAAAATAGCCATTCTTTCGTCTGAAATTAATGGAGAAACAGCTAAAACAGCTTCAGATTTTAAAAGAACTTCAATCTCTTTTAATCCGTTTTTAAATAATGTACTTCCACTAGAAACAATATCACAAATTCCGTCTGCTAATCCAATATTTGGTGCAATTTCTACAGAACCATTAATAATGTGTAACTGTGCTTCTATATTATACTCTTTTAAATATTTTCTTACGGTTTCTGGATATGATGTAGCAATTCTTTTGCCGTCTAAATCTTTTAATGAATTAGCTTCAGACTCTTTTGGTACAGCTATAGAAACTTTACATTTAGAAAAACCTAAACGCTCTATAAAGTCTAAATCGTTTCCTTTTTCTATCAAAACATTCTCGCCAATAATAGCAGCATCTACAACTCCATCTCTTAAATACTGAGGAATATCTCCATTTCTAAGATAAAAAACCTCAACAGGAAAATTTCTTGCGGATGCTTTTAACTGATCTTTTCCGTTGTCTATTGAGATTCCGATATCTTTTAAGATACCCATAGAATCTTCATTTAATCTTCCTGACTTTTGTACTGCAATTCTTAAATTACTCATTTTTGTTTTGTTTGATGCCTGAGCAAATACGGTTTAAAATTAAAAAAACCCGTTTGATTCGCTCAAACGGGTTTATAAATATCTTGATTTTATTCAATACACTTTTAAATCGCTTGACTGCAATTGTAAAAATGATGATGATGGTTTTGAATAAAAGTCATGTCTTGTTTATTTCTATGCAAATATCAAAATTTTATTTTTAATTACACTAATATTTATCCTAAAAATTAGATCAAACTATAATTTTTATCAAATTAATAATATTTGTTTAAAATTTATATTTTTTATAATTTAAAATACCTTTTTAAACTTCCATAACAAACACTTATTTTTGCAGCCATGGAAAACATAAAACAGGTTACAAAAAAACTACAGCGCTCTGTTGCAGAAGCGATACAGCAATTTACAATGATTGCCGAAGGAGATAAAATTATGGTCTGCCTTTCTGGCGGAAAAGATAGTTATGCAATGCTTAACATGTTATTGTATTTCCAGAAAGTAGCGCCTATTTCTTTTGATATTGTTGCCGTTAATTTAGACCAAAAACAACCTGGTTTTCCAGAAGAAATACTCCCAACCTATTTACACAATTTAGGGGTTGATTATAAAATTATAGAAAAGAATACCTATAAGATTGTAATGGACAAAACGCCCGAAGGTAAAACAACTTGCAGCTTGTGCTCTCGTTTGCGTAGAGGAACGCTATATGAAGCTGCTAAAGATTTAGGTTGTAATAAATTGGCTTTAGGACATCATAGAAATGACATTCTAGAAACTTTTTTCTTAAACTTCTTTTTTGCAGGAAAAATGGAAACCATGCCTCCGAAATTTAAAAATGATGCAGGTGATTTAGTTGTTTTAAGACCTTTGGCTTTTTGTAAAGAAAGTGATATTGAAACGTATTCAGACTTTATGGACTTCCCTATCATTCCTTGTAATTTATGTGGTTCTCAAGAAAACTTGCAACGCCAAAACGTAAAACAAATGATTTCTGACTGGGAAACTGAATTCCCAAATAGAAATGCGATCATGATGAATGCTTTACAGAACGTATCTCCTTCTCACCTTTTAGATAAAAACTTATATGATTTTGATAATTTAGAATCTAAAATATCTGAACCGATAGCTACCATTTAGAGAAGTTAGAACTATTTTAAACGCATAAGATTTTAAAATAGAAAGCCAGATATTAACTATTCGGTAAAAGTGTTTGTATTTTTTGAAGTAAATCTTTAATTTCTTTTACAGCATTTAAATTTTCTTTTACAGGCATCGTACTTTGTCTCTCTATTAACTGAACAGGAATTACCATTTTAGAAATATTACTTTCATTTTTTAGCTGTATTAATATTTGCTTTACAGCTTGCTTCCCTATTTCTAAAAAATTTTGATGAACGGTTGTTAATGGCGGATTGTAATATGCACTATTTATAGTATCATCAAAACCAGTTACCGCTATTTGTGCTGGCACAGTATATTTTTGTTCTGCACAAGCCCTTAAAGCTCCCAATGCCATTTGATCATTCCCTACTAATAAAGTATCTATATTTTGTGGTCGCAAGAGTAGTTTTGCTGTTTCATAATACCCACTTTCAGCACTCCAATCTCCTGTTTCTATTGTCACAATTTCTGCATCCGAGGATTCTAGAATATCTAACCAAGCTTGTTTTCTTAAATTCGCAGCATGGGAATGAGCGGGTCCATTTAAAAGCGCAAACCTTTTTCTTCCTTGTTTCAACATTAACTCTGCAATTAACGCAGCGCCTTTGTAATGATCTGCAGCAACCTGACTCACATTTGCTTCAGGCGAAACATCAATAAATAGAAAAGGTAAATGCTTATGTTTTGCTACTAAGTTTTCCGCCAACTCTTTTTGCACAGGCAAATTCACAAACACAACGTCTACCTGTTGAGATTTCAACTCTCGTATGGCATTTTCTAAATTTTTCTCTTCAGAATTTGAAACAGCAATAGATATAGCATACCCAGCTTTTTCACTTTCTAAGCGAATTCCATTGACAATACTAGAAGCACCCTCCATGGTCATTTCTAATGTTATGACACCAAAAACCTTTGCTTTTTTACGTACTAAAAGCTGAGCTCCTTTATTTGGCACATACCCTAACTGATCAATTGCTTCCTGAACTTTTTTTAAGGTATTCGCATTCACTCCTTCTCCTCCATTAGTTACTCTAGAGACCGTTTGCGTAGAAACCCCTGCTAATTCTGCAACTTCTTTAAATGTTACCTTTTTATTCATAATCAAACCTTAATTACAACAAATATAATTGTTTAAAAATTACAATGTCTTATTCATAGAAAAATCTATACCTGTATGAAATTACAACAAGTATAGATTTTACAACTATCGGGGGATTAAAAAAAATTAAACTCATTAAATCTTCACTACAAAACCTCCTCCTGGAGCCATACGTACTGTAAACGTATCTTTTATATTTTCTGTTTTTTTCACAAAATCAACTCCATTCATATCTGCATTCGGCCCGTCCTTAAACACAGTAGCGGTTCCTGACTTTCCTGTAATTTCTTTTACATTGATCGTTATTTCACGAGCATCCCAGTTATTTAAACCACCAATATACCAGTCATTTCCTTTTCTACGAGCCGTAATAATGTACTCTCCTATTTTTCCATCAACAGTAATAGTTTCATCCCACGTAGTTGGAATAGAAGCAATAAACTCTGTACTAACCGGATTCTTTTCATAATTCGTTGGGGTATCACAAAGCATATTTAAAGGAGAAAAGAAAATTACATATTCTGCAAATTGATGCGTACGTGTTCCTTGACTCATCGGTTTTGAGAAGTTAGGAGCATATTGAGTTTCTACTTCATTTGTAATAGTATTTAAAGCCTTTACGGCATTATTCATAGCACCTTGCGTATAATCTACAGGTCCAGAAATCATTCTGATAAACGGAAACGTAACATCATAGGTAACTTGATCACATTCTTTTGGTTGCCATTTCATTTGCTCTAAACCATGCACTCCTTCAAAATTTAAAATATTTGGATAGGTACGTTGTAAACCTGCTGGTTTATAAGTACCATGAAGATCTACAATCAATTTATATTTTGCACACATTTGCGCAGAACGCTCGTTAAAATACACCAATTCTTGATCATCACCATTCATAAAATCGACCTTAAAACCTTTTACGCCCATTTCACTATAATGCTTACAAACCTCTTCCATATCTTTATCAAAGGCATAATAACCTGCCCAAAGAATAATATCTACATTTCGTTCTTTTGCATAATCAACCAGTTCTTTGATATCAATTTCAGGAACAACCTGCATTAAATCGTATACTTTATTAACCGACCAACCTTCATCTAAAATTACATATTCAATACCATTTTTTGAAGCAAAATCGATATAATATTTATACGTTCTATTATCAATACCTGCTTTAAAATCTACACCTTCTAAATTCCAGTTATTCCACCAATCCCAAGCAACTTTTCCTGGTTTAATCCAACTAGTATCTCCAATAGCATTTTTAGCAGCTAATTTGTAAGACATGGTTGTATTCGCCAACTCAACATCATTTCTTGTTACAATTGCCGCTCTCCAAGGAAAACTACGTGGTGCGTTTACTTTCGCTATAAAAGGATGTCTACTTTTTACAATTACTTGAAGATTATTATACCCTGCGTGTTCTTCTACATCATCTCTTAAAGGCGCAAAAAAAGCATTCATTGTATTTTTACCAATACTTGTGGTTAAGTACATTCCTGGATAATTTCTTAAATCACTTTCTGTAATGGTAATACGTTTTTGGTTTTTAGACTCGATGCTTAAAGGCAAAAACATCAACCTATTTTTATCTAAATCAGAAATTTTAGAACGTGTGTATTGATTTTCGAAAGATTGAAAAAGCTGATGCTCCATAGTTCCTGGAGAATACACATACGGTACTGTAGTCTCTACATCGTGTGCAAACTTATATTGCGCTTGCTCACTCACTACTTCATAATTTCCTTTTTTGGTTGAAGCAAAACGATACGCAACGCCATCATTATAAGCTCTAAACTCTAAACTCCAATGATCATTAAACGTTACAATAACATTATTGTATTCATCTCTTACCGTTTTAGATTTGTAAAAATGGGCATTAATTACATCATTCACTTTCGCTGTTTTAATATTTTTTATTTTAGAACCTAGTCCCCAGATAGTTCCATCAGACAAGGTCATAGAAAGATGAGAAGGCTCTAATACCTGCACTCCGTCTTGTGAAATAGTATAATAAATAGATTTACCTATACTTACTTCCGCCTGCGTTTTGCCATCAGGAGATTTTACGATTACTTTTTTATCTGCTGCAGACGTCGTTGTCGCTCCAAAAAGAATTAATAATACTGCTGCCATTAAAGAAAATGTATTTTTCATGATTATAAATTTTAAGTTAATTGTTGTTTATTTATTTTTTAAGTTGATTTACCACCAGATTTCAAATTGCAATCCATAGGTAAATCCGGAAGTATTATTCCCAAAAGGAGCCCCGTTAGGCGTATTACCAATCAGCCCTTTTAAATCATCGCTCCAAAAAGCGTAGGTAACAAACGGACGCAATACTGGGCGCGCGTAAAAACCTTTTTTTAACGAAAGCTCTGGCGTAAACGTTATTTTATCAAGATTACCAGAAACATTTAATTGTTCGTTTTTTATATACTCATGCGTCAATTCTAGATGTAATTTAAAATGATCACTCATATAATACATTCCTCTTGCACCAGCCGTTAACCAATACAGCATTTTGTCTCTCCCTTGCAAATAGGTTTTATTAGTAGGGTTAGCACTATTGTATTCATAAGGCTTTGTTCCGTAATCTCTCATTACAGCAGACAGAATACCATTTACAGCAAAAGTTTCTTTATCATCATATAAAAAGTTATTGTTGATTTCTAAAAAGTAAGAACTCGCAATATCATTTAAAACGATGTTATCATTTCCTGGATTTTCTTTTTCAGACATTCCAGACCAGTGGTGTATTGGTATTGAAGCCCCTTGTCTAAATATAAGTGCCGTTGTATATGTAATATATTTCTTTTCATAATCTAACCAAGAAATAACCGCAAAACCGTGTTTAGCATCATATTCCATGATTTCATTTTCTGCTCGATAACTATAATTTAAAGAGACATTCATTTTAAGAGTTTCACTAATTGGTAAATGCACATAACGCACATCTGCCGTATACGCTCTTAAGTCATCTTCTTCACCATTTATAAAAGAAACATCCTTTCCTTTCTCTTGAAAAGCCCAAATACCGAATTTAATATCTTCACCAGTTCCTTTCTGAATCAGTTTTTCCACACCAAATCCCCAACCTCTTTGTCCTGGATTTACCCATTGCCTATCTAACATATGCTCCGCTCTACGATCATAAAATCGTTTACCCGCCCAAATAACTTCTCCGTTTCCCAAAAAATTATTTGCACGCACATATAATTGTTCCGTTTTATTAAAACTCATTTGAGTATCCGTTCCAAAATCTTCATAAATAGAACTCATCCAAATAACATCTAAAGATTTCGATTTCTCTTCATCAAAATAATACGAATAATCAAACTCTAACTCTCCATAAGTATCCGCCTGATTTCCCAAACTATATTTATTTTGAGCACCTGGCATCTGAAAATGCGCTTGCGTTTCCCCACCTTCACTTCGCCCAACACCTGTCCTTAAATAACCAGAAGTTTTAAACTTATGATTTCCTTTTTCAAAAATTGTTTGTGCTTCTACGTTAAATGTTGTCGAAAACATAAATAACATAAAAACAGACAATAAAATTCTTTTATTTACCCGAAAAAGGAATGAATTAGATTGAGCAACACACACCAAAACGTTATTAAATAAAGTATAAATCTTCTTTTTTAAGTATTTTAAATTAATATATTTCATAACTGCTAGTTAATTGTTTTCGCAAACATACATATAATTGCATGATTTTCAATGTTTAGAATAAACTATTTACGAAAAAAAACTCCTAAATTATTTTCGTAACAATATTTAATTAAAACACAAACCTTTTAAAACACCGCTCGTCTCCTTATTTTATTGACTTCCCTATTTTTAACTTGTTAAAATCATCATAAAATTTAAAAGAAAACATTAAAATGTTTTTTTATTACTAACCGATTGTTTAGTTTTGCATCGTAGTTAGAATATAATGGCAAGAAAAAAAGAATATAACGAAGATGTAGTAGTTGAAAAAGCGATGAAGCTTTTTTGGCGCAATGGCTATCAAACCACTTCTATGCAAATGCTAGAGAAAGAGATGGGCATTAACAAGTTTTCTATCTATTCTAGTTTTGGTAATAAACACGGTCTTTTTCTAGAAAGTTTAAAATGCTATAAAGGACAGGTAAATGTGGTTTTAGATAAATTCAAAAATGCTTCCAACGGAGTTGATGACATTAAACAATTTTTCTACGACTCTGTAAGTTCTAACTTTAAAGACGACAACATAAAGGGATGTTTGGTAACAAATACCTATAATGAATTTTCAGAATCTGAAGATGCATTGATTAAAGAAGAAATGACTGCTTTTATGAATAACTTAAAAGAGTTAATTATAGAGAAGCTTAAATTGGACGGGTCAAAAGATTTAAAAACCATAGAAAAACAAGCCAATTTTTTACTGTTGGCAAAACATGGTTTAGCAGCAGCAGCAAGAGTAAATAGTAAAAAAGAAATTGAAGATTACATAGAAATGACCTTTATAAATATATAAACATTTTTTTTAACCAATAACTAAACGATAGTTTAGTTAAATTTAACATAAATAATAATAAATTAAAAATAGAAATTATGACAACATTAAAAATTCACAACATAGAAACAGCACCAGAAGCAAGTAAAGCATTGTTAGAAAAATCTCAAAAAGCGTACGGTATGATTCCTGGATTGCACGGTGTTTTAGCAAGCTCTCCACAGCTTTTAGATGCTTACCAAACATTACATGAATTATTTACAAATACTTCTTTTAATGAAGAAGAATTAACGGTAGTTTGGCAAGCAATTAACGTAGAGCATGCATGTCATTACTGTGTTCCTGCTCATACAGGGATTGCAAAAATGATGAAAGTAGACGATACAATTACAGAAGCTTTACGTAACGAAACTCCTTTAGCAAGTCCTAAATTAGAAGCTTTACGTACAATGGCATTAACTATTGTTAGAAACCGTGGTAATGCTACACAAGCTGATTTAGATACATTTTATGCAGCTGGTTACGGTGAGCAACAAGTCTTAGAAATTATTTTAGGTCTTTCTCAAAAAGTAATTAGTAACTATACAAATCACATTGCAAATACACCTGTAGATGCTGCTTTTAAATCTTTTGCTTGGAGCAAAGACAAAGCATAATTACAAAAAGATAATTGAGTACTATACTATAAACCTTCCGAATCATTCGGAAGGTTTATTCGGTATTAATAACTATATTTAAAATAAAATTATGATAAAAGTATCTGTAATGTATCCAAACTCTAAAGACGTACAGTTTGATGTAGAATATTATAAAAACAGTCATTTACCAATGATTTCTAAAGCACTTGGTAGTGCATTTAAAGGAATGGAACTAGATTTAGGAATTGGAAGTAGAGTTCCTGGAGAACCGGCTCCTTATGTAGCAATTGCACATTTATTGTTTGATGATGTTGCTTCTTTTCAAGAATCATTTGGTCCGCATGCAAAAGTATTTGCAGACGACATAAAAAATTATAGCAACGTACAAGGAGAGCTTCAAATTAGTGAATTGATAAATTTATAAAGATGAAAAATAACCGTAACATAAAACCGAAAGTACTTTTTTTTGATGTAAACGAAACTCTATTAGATCTTACCAAAATGAAAAAACAGGTAGGTGACGCTTTGGGAGGAAAAGACGAATTACTTCCCTTATGGTTTACAACGATGTTACAGTATTCTTTAGTCACATCCGCAAGCGGAGATTATAAACCTTTTGGACACATTGGTGCTGCAGCTTTGCAAATGGTGGCTGCTAATAATGGCATTACCATCGCAGAAGAAAATGCGAGAGCGGTAATTGGAAATGCAATGCAAAACCTACCTCCTCACCCAGAAGTAAAAGAAGCATTGCTTCAATTAAAACAAGCAGGTTACAAATTAGTCGCATTTACAAACTCATCCACCGAAGGTTTAAAAAATCAATTTGAGAATGCTGGTTTAACCGATTATTTTGATGAACAATTAAGTGTTGAAGAAACCGGTAAGTTTAAACCTTTTACAGAGACTTATCTTTGGGGAGCAACAAAAATGAATGTAAAACCAGCAGAATGCATGTTAATTGCAGCGCATGGTTGGGATGTATATGGAGCAATGAGTGCCGGTTTAAAAGCTGCTTTTGTAGCAAGACCTGGTCAGCAATTGTTTCCGTTGGCACCCAAACCAGAAATTGTAGAAACCGACTTAAAAAAAGTAGCAGATATTCTAGTAACTTATCAGTAAAAAGGTATTTAAGGTAACATGAAGATAAAAGAAGTCAACATAAAAAAGATAGCAGAACATTGCATAGAAAATGTATTTAGAACAAATACAAATTCACCTGGTTTTGTGTACCTTGACTTTGGAGAAAATAGAACTTCATCTGAACTTAGGGCTATTATGGTTGCGCTAAAAAATGAATTATCCGTTTTTACATTAAGGAGATTCAATAAAGAATTAAGTTATCATTGGTTGGTTCGTTTCGATCAACAAGTTAGCACTCCTTTTCACTTAGATAATGCAGAAGATCAATCTTTTTTAATGCTAGGTTACGAACCAAGTGCAATAGAAAGTGAATTGTATATAGCCGATTATTATAAGTATGCAAATGATCATAAGGAGGCTTCAGAAGAGTATCTTAAAAATTTTACGCCCGTATTTAAAGAAGATGAAGCTATACTTACACCCTATATTACCAAGCTAGCATCATTTGATAAACATACGTATAAGATTGTTTTAATTAATAATAGCAATCCAAAACAAGGAAGAGAAACCTTAGGTGTATTTCATAAAGCAAAAATTGTGAAACCCGATCTAAATAAAAGTAGAACAGTAAATTCAATGATTTTTAATATGTTATCAAAAGATAATAATATTGAAGACCAGAAAAAAGAACATGCTTTTTTAAATACTGATATTATAAGTAAATAGTAATTACTTTTTCGTCTTTTAAATAAAAGTCAAACTAGTAATTATAGCTTTAAATATTGAATTTAAATGAGCCTAAAAATAAACATAAAATGACACAAAAATTAAAAATAGACATCGTTTCTGATGTTGTTTGTCCATGGTGCACTATCGGATATAAACGTTTAGAAAAAGCAATAATAGAACTTGGTATTCAAGATAAAGTAGACATCGAATGGCAACCCTTTGAGTTGAACCCCAATATGCCTGCTGAAGGTCAGAATGTAAACGAACATATTACAGAAAAATATGGTTCTACAACCGAGCAACAAAACGAATCGAAGCAAATGATGACAGAAGCTGGTGCAGAATTAGGTTTTAAATTCGATTATTTTGATGAAATGCGCATGGTAAACACCTTTGATGCACATGTTTTATTAGAATACGCTAAGATTTTTAACAAACAAACCGAATTAAAAATGCGTTTAACAGCATCCTTTTTTGGTGAGCGCAAAGACGTTTCTAAAAGAGATGTTTTAAAACAAGCTTTATTAGAGGTTGGTTTAAATGCAGAAGAAGGACTTGCAAAATTAGATATTGAATCTGCAAGAAGCGAAGTAAGAGCAAAGCAAGATTATTGGAAAAATTTAGGAGTTAATTCTGTACCAACTATAGTTTTTAATAGAAAAAGTGCGGTAACAGGTGCACAACCTGTAGACACTTTTAAACAAGTACTTACAGAGTTAATGAAAGAACAAAGTAGTTTATAAAATTAGCTATTGTCAGTTCGAGTGCAGTCGAGAACTATTTAATTACTAGAATAGGTTTCGACTGAAGCTTGTCTTGCGCAGAGTAGAAAGACTCAACAAGATATATTGCTTCTATATGAATAAATTAATCGATGCAATTAAGTATAATTAATTAGTCAAAATAATTTTTAAAAATATACCAATGGAATTAAAAAATAATAAAGGAGAATTAGATGCATTATTAGCAGCAAAACGTAAAGAAGGTGCAGCTAAATTCACCAAAGAAAAGAATAAAATTTATGCAGACGGAATTACAAGTGTCGCAGATTCTGGCATACTTGAAAAAGCTTTAAATGTAGGAGATAAAGCTCCTGATTTTAACTTAAAAAATGCTTTAGACGAATCTGTATCTTTATACGATGAATTAAAAAACGGACCGGTAGTTTTAACATGGTACAGAGGTGGCTGGTGTCCGTATTGTAATATCACGTTACATTATTTACAAGAAAAATTACCAGAATTTCAACAAGCAGGTGCAACACTTATGGCTTTAACTCCTGAGTTGCCAGATAATTCTTTAAGCACATCCGAAAAAAACAATTTAGAATTTAATGTTTTAAGTGATGTTGGTAATACCATCGGTAAAGAATATGGTGTTGTTTTTAAACTAACTGATGAAGTTGCCGAAATTTATGAAGCAGGTTTTGGCTTAAGTGATGTAAATGGAGATAAAAATAACGAGTTGCCTTTAGCAGCTACCTACGTTGTTGATACCAACGGTGTAATTCAGTATGCTTTTTTAGATGCCGATTATAGAGAAAGAGCAGAATCGTCTGATATATTAGATGCATTAAGCAAATTAAAATAAGACAAAAAGTCTTATTTTTTTTTATCTGTGAAAAGCTATTTATTTTCAAAATCTTAACAAAACTGTAGTACCGTTTACAATAGTATTTTATTAATTTTGAGGTTTATCAATAACCAAATAAAACATTTATGCACGCAACCAAAATCATCTTAATTGCCTTTAGTTTCTTATTCTTTTCTTGTGGAAATAAAAAAACAAATTCCGAAGTAAAAACAGAAACAAATACAGAAAAAGAAACTCCAATTACCTTTAAAAACAAAGGACACAAATTGGTTTACAACACCGTACAAAAAACTGGGAATTACCAAATACTTGCAGCTAAAAAAGATGTGGTCTACACCTACTCTTACCAAACTCCAGATGGAAAAACAGATATTTCTACAGAAAAATATATTTTTGACGGAGAACTATCTTACGGAGCTTACACAAAGCATGAAAGAACGTTAACAGACTTAAAAGGTAAAGTAGAACAAGGCTATGATGGAAATGAATATTGGTTAAAAAATAATGGAGAAATCATAACTGATTCGGCAGCATTAAAAAAAGTTGCGTTTAACAGACCTACTAATTTTTACTGGTTCTGTATGATTCAAAAATTATTAGATCCTAGTGTACAATATCAATATATAAACGAGCAAACAATTGAAGGAACAGTTTATGATGTTGTTAAAATTACCTTTGATGGTAGCAATAACAAGCCAAAAGATATTTACCAAGTATACATCAATAAAGAAACTAAAATGATAGATCAGTTTCTATTTACTGTAATGGATTTCGAAAAATCAGATCCTCTTTTAATGCAACTGAAATATGAAAATATAGAAGGTATTTTAATCCCTACACAACGTAAATACAAAGCGTCTAATTGGGATGCAGAAGTTACAGATGCTCCTTGGATTCAAGTAAACTGGACCAATATTAAATTTAATAACGGCTTACAAAAAGAGATGTTTAAAAAATAATTAGAAGCACCATTCTAATAACTTTATATCTATTTATTTAGCCCTTTCAGGTTTCAGAAACCTGAAGGGGCTTTTCTTTTAAACAATCCTAAGAAAAAAAGAAAACCCTTTACATTTAATAGAATAAACACACCTTTTATACAACAAAAAATACGATTCATTCGTTGTAAGGTTGTCTACTAATTGTTGACAATATACCAAAGTAAATAAAGAAATAACAACATGAAAAAACACATAGTCCTTGTAGCCTTTTTTCTTATAAGCATAAGTACCACAATTGCACAAGAATGGCAAACAGATTTTACAGTAGCTAAAGAAATTGCTACAAAAGAAAGTAAACCGATCATATTGGTTTTTCAAGGTTCAGATTGGTGTGCACCTTGTATTAAATTAGATCACCAAATTTGGAGCACCCCTGCTTTTAAACAATATGCAAAAGACAATTACGTAATGCTGCAAGCAGATTTTCCGAAGCGAAAGAAAAATGCCTTATCAGATGCTCAGACCGCTGCAAATGCCAAATTAGCAGAGACCTATAACAAAAACGGAATTTTTCCTTTTGTGGTTGTACTCAATTCCAATGGCAAAGTCCTTGTAGAAACAGGTTATCAAAAAATTACACCAGAAGATTATATCAAGGAATTGAACTCTTTTACCAACTAAAGTGAAAACACTACTTACCTCCTTTTTAGTACTATTATCTATCGTATGTGCTGCACAAACACCTTATAAACGAGTACTCAAATTAATGGGAAGTCGTTTTGAAATTACGGTTGTAGCCAACAATGAAATTCAGGGAGATGCATACATTGATTTGGTGGTTGCCGAAATTACAAGAATTGAAAAACTTATTTCTTCTTGGGATGCGCATTCACAAACTTTCGAAATCAATAAAAATGCAGGGATAAAACCTGTAAAAGTAGCTCCTGAACTTTTTAATTTGATTGAAAGAGCTATCCGAATATCTAAACTTACCGATGGTGCTTTTGATATTAGCTATGCATCCATGGATAAAATATGGAAATTCGATGGCAGCATGAAAGGAATGCCTTCAGAAGAAACAATAAAAGCTTCTGTAACAAAAGTGGGGATTCAAAACATTGTTTTAGACAAAGTACATAGTACTGTTTTTTTAAAAT